>JANQKW010000271.1 GCA_028280905.1 Porticoccaceae bacterium | reverse complement strand
CTTGCCATGACCGCTGACACACCAACTGCATCCGTCATTATCACCTTGAAGGAGTACTTGCTATCGCCCCTATCACTTGACCCATCATCACCTGACTTGCAGACAGTTCAGGGTTTAACAAGCGGGTTTTTCGTTGTTCAAAAAGTAGCACCACCGTAGAACCGAAATAAAACTGCCCCAACTCGTCACCCTTGGCAAGCCGGACATCGTCAGTGCTATGATCGACCTCCCTGGCCGTTCCCGGCTGATACCTGCCGTGCCAAACCGTTGATATACCCGCTACCAGCATGGCTCCCACCATTACCAGTGCGCATTTTCCCGCGTCCGTATCAAACAGGGTGACCAGTCGTTCGTTGCGGGTAAATAGGTTGTTAATGTGGGCCGTAGTGGCATCATTAACGGAAAACAGCTTGCCGGGAATATAGCGGGAGAACAGCAGTTTTCCGCCAATCGGGGCATGGACGCGGTGGTAATCGCGTGGCGACAAATAGATAGTGGCGAATTCGCCATTGGCAAAATTGCCGACATTTGAAGATGCTTCTCCCAACAGTTGGCTGGCGGAGTACAGCATGCCCTTGGCCTGAATAACCTGGTCGTCGCTGATCCGGCCTAATTGACTGACAAACCCATCCGCCGGGCTAACAATTGCCGTGGAGTTTTCTGCTACCGGCCTGGCTTCCGGTTTGAGCGCGCGGGTAAAGAACGCGTTAAAGCTGGCGTAGTCATCCGGGTCGCTGGAAGCGGGCTCATCCAGGTTAATGTTGTAGGTGCGGATAAACTGCTTGATCAGCAGGTTCTTAAGCCAGGGCGTTTCGGCTTGTGCCAGACTGGCGATCAGTCTCGACAGCGTATGCTGGGGCAATAATCGTTGCAGCGCGGCGAATAGTTCGCCTGAGAGATCGGCTTTTTTAGGCATGGATTACCCAACTTCGACAGGGGTGTCGGGCCTGTTGCCCCACTCAGACCAGGAACCCGGATAGGCGCAAATGTTCGGAAAACCCAGCAGCCGGCCCACTAGATAGGTAAAACCGGAACGGTGGTGGGTTTGGCAATGGGTGACGATCTGCTTGTCGGGCGTAATCCCCAGTTCGGCGAGGTATTCCTCGGCATCCTCTCTTAGCCTCAGATTTCTGGTTCTGTCCATCAGGGACGTCCATTCACAGTGCACAGCGCCCGGAATGCGCCCGCCGCGTTGGGAACTGCTTTTTTCGCCGGTATATTCTTCCCGGTTTCTGGCGTCCCAGATAAGCAGCTGATCCAGGTTGTCCAGAATGGTTTGCATCTCCATCGCGGGGCAGGTTTCAAGATTCACGTCTACCGGCCGGGTATGCTCCTGTGGAATCGCGGAGTCTACCGGGTGACCCTCCCTCAGCCAGGCAACCATGCCCCCGTTAAGGTAGGACCAGTTGCTATGGCCAATCATATCCAGTGTCCAGATAAAGCGACCGGCCCAGCCGCCGCCTTCGTCGTCGTAGGCAACCACGTGCTTGTCCGGGGTCAGGCCTATGCGGGTAAAAAGTTGTTCGAGTTTTTCCTCCGGCGCCAGCTTTCCGGTGGCGGGCGGGATACCGGAAACGAGTTCGGCTGGCGACACATAGTAGGCGCCGGGAATATGCTGTTGTTGGTAGAGTCGGGGATTGCAGAGATCCACAATCAATAGCTCGGGATTTCCCAGCAGTGCTTCAAGTTGTTGGGGTTCGATAAGTTTTTCTAGGTTACTCACGGGACTAATTGGTTCATCAAGGGGCGGGTATTGTAGCACTAATAAGAGAGACCTTAAGGGAATGACACAGCTTAATTTCTGTATGTCTTTAATCGATTGGACGTCTTTTAGGTGCCAGTAGCGGACGTTTTTAGGTCGGAGCCAGGTTCCCGTCCCGCCAGGGGAGGTTTGTCCGTGACCGGCCGTTAAGTTTGCCAAATTGCCGGCGCT
>JANQKW010000266.1 GCA_028280905.1 Porticoccaceae bacterium | reverse complement strand
TCCGTGACCGGCCGTTAAGTTTGCAAAATTGCCGGCGCTGCGGTAACTCGCTGTCGCTCAAACAGTCCTCGCGACACCCCCGACAATTTTGCAAACTTAAAGCACGGCCTGATTGGTCCCGGACAAACCTCCCATGGCGGGACTCACGGCGTCACAATTAGCAACGACGTTAGCGGGTGTCTAGGAACTTCTTTTGAGACCCTCGTCGACAGGGATGTCGACGCGGAGCTTACAGGGATGTATTTACAGCGAGTCTCAAAAGAAGTTCCTAGATAGCCGCGGGAAAGAGGCTCCAAAGCAAGACAAAGAAGGCCCGCTATTGGCACTGGCCCGTCAGTCGCATTAAAGCCTTACCCGCAGCTATTGGTAGGTTTTTATTTATATTCCGATTCCATCACAAAGCGCTCAAAATCCTTGTCTATTCCGAGCACGTGACGGGTCAGCCACTCCGTCAGGAATAATGACAGAGACCGCCGCAGGTTTTCATCATAAGTGTGCTGCTCGGCCACCATAATTTCCAGTTCCGTCCTGAACTTATTGTGGGCCTCTATATGTTCCTCCGCATCAGGATAGTTGAGTACCCTCATGTATTCTTCTTCAAGTGAAAAGTGATTTTCCGCGTAGCTGTTTAACTTAGCAAATATTCCGGGATCAATTTGGTTTTCTTTAAGCTGATCAATTAACTCAAACAACAATTGGTGCTGGGTATCCTGCCAAATAATCTCACTGGTCTTTTTCATAGGCATGCAGGGTTTTTCCACATCCCTTAAGCATACGATATAGGCTTGAGAATACCAGGCAGAATTGGCTATACGACACTAAAAATTCAAAAACAACCCTTTTAAATCAAAAGCTTAGTGAAATTCGCATGAAATAATCCCAATCTGACCGGTGACTTAGTCAAAACGCCGTGGTTATAATTGCGTCCCGAACAATAATATCGACGACTATTTCATAACGGGTGAAACAGCGTAGTTTATGACCTATTGCGTTGCCATCAAGATCAACGAGGGCCTGGTTTTCTGCTCCGATTCCAGAACCAACGCTGGACCCGACAGGGTCAGCACCTACAGTAAGCTCCACCGCTTTTCCGTGCCGGGCGAACGGCAAATCATGCTGATGACCGCGGGCAATCTGGCTACCAGCCAAGCGGTTGTGGCCAACATCGAAAGAGACCTGAAGGACGACGCCGGCTTTAACCTGCGCAAGGCCAACTACTTGTCGGATATCGCCGACTACATAGGCGAGTTGGGCCTGCAACAGCAGCAAAAATACAGCACCGGCGGTCCCGGCGCCGGCTTCAACGCGGAAGCCACTTTTATCCTGGGCGGCCAGATCAAAGGGGTGGAAACGGAACTCTATATGATTTACCCCGAGGGCAACCATATTACCGCTTCCGAGCAATTCCCGTTTCTGCAGATCGGCGAGACCAAGTACGGCAAACCCATTCTGGACAGGATCATCCGTCCGGACACGCCCCACGAAACCGCGATGCGCTGTGCGCTGGTATCTCTGGACTCGACCATGCGCAGCAACGCCACCGTGGGCCCGCCGATAGAGTTACTCTATTATCAGTCCGACAGCCTCGAGGATGCCGCCAAGTACTATAAGTTTGAAGAAAACGACCCCTACCTGGTGAGCCTGCGACAGAGCTGGGATGAAAATATTCGCAAGGCGTTTAGCGAACTGCCCGGCCTCAACCAGGTGTTCGCAGAAGACCCATGACCTTGTCGACAAATAGCAACTTTGCCTCGACCTGCCGATTAATTACAAACGGATAGGCGTCTCGCCGCCCGATGCTGCGGTTCAGCTCGTTTAGCGTAATGCTCAGTTGCCGCCACTCGCCGATACGGGTGGCCATGTCCATCTGCGCGGGCCAGCGGTCAACAATCCGATGCGCGGCGGCTGTTTCCAGGGCGTCGTATATGTGCAAGTAGTGTCCCCAGCTCTCCGCCCAGTCCTCGGACGGGTGGGCGCTGGCATAGGCGCTGATATAGTGTTCGCGCCAGTCGGCTGCCGGACCGTTTTCGTAATAGCGGTCCAAAGCCCGCCGGTAATCGGCCTGCTCGTCGCCGAACAGGGCGCGGAATTCTTGCTGCACGGCGCTGCCCGCATCGAGCCTGGCCCAGTAATAATGTCCGGATTCGTGGCGCAGGTGGCCCAGCACGGTGCGGTAGGTTTCGTTCAACTCCGATCGCGCGCTCTCCCTGGCAACATCGTCCGCTTCGAGGGTATTGATGGTGATCACGCCCCCCAGGTAACCGGTGCTGACAAAGGTTTCCGGATAGATTTCCCGGGCGCGGGCATCCTCGATAAAATCCAACAAAAGGCCGTTTTCCGGGTCGCGCCAACCGTCCACCAGCGGCAACCCCAGTTGCAGTAACGTATAGAAGAGTCGCTTCTTGCCCTCCTCCAGGCGCCGCCAGCGGTACTGGTTTTCCGGCAATTGCTGGTTGGGTACCGTGCGATTAAACTGGCAGGCGAAACAGAGCGGATGGCCGCTTTCCTCAGGCCGCAGCCAGTTGCAGACATCGAATTCCACGCCGTTGTTGCAGGCGTGGAAGCGGCGCCCATCGAGGGATTGCAACAGGCCGTTATCCAACTCGTCCAGTGTCAGGATTGTCATGCTGGCGGGGTCAAACCCCAACCGCGCGCCGCAGGCCACACAATGGCTGTTTTCGAAAAACACCTGATTGCCGCAGCGGCAGTTATGCTGTCTCATAGCTGCGGCGGCATAAACCAGGTGGTTGTGATATCGTCATTAAGCCGGTTAAGCGATACCTGGAAGCGGTCAATAAAGTCGTGTAACTGCTTTGGAGTTTTACGCTGCGCATCAAAGCGGCTTACTTTACGGTAAGCCGATTCTACCGATTGCAATGCGGCTGTGTTGTTTTTCAACGGCTTTAACTCTTCCCGAATGCCGCTCAGGCAAAACCTCACCGAGCGCGGCAGCGCGGCCTCCTTAAACACAAAGTTGACTATGAATTGCGGTTCTGCAAGCGGCCCGATGGCGCGGCGGTAGGCGCCCATCGCCGACAGTGCCTGCAGCAGGCTGGCCCACAACAGCGGGTCGATAGCCGGGTTGCTCTGCTGCCTGCCGAGAATCGCGCCGGCGCCCACGTCGATAACCCGGGTGGTCATGTCGGCGCGCTCAAGTAAGCGCCCCATTTTAATAAACCGGTAGGCATGGTCGCGCGACAGGCTGGTGAGTATTTGCCCGTTAATGGTCTGGCTGCGGGTGACTACCTGCTCCAGAAATTCATGGCGATTGCGCCGCCCCACCGACTTTTCCGCTAGCTCGTCGGCGTACAACAGCAGCTCGTTCATCTGCTCCCAAATCTCCTCCGGCAACACGTCCCGGGTGGTGCGCACGTTTTCTCTCGCCACCTTGATCGAGGAGATAATACTGGACGGGTTATCCCGGTCGGCGATCAGGAACTTCAGTACATTCTGTTCATTCACCACCCGGTAGCGCTTTCCGTACGCCGGCTGCGCATCGAGAATGCTGATTAAAATATCCCAGCTCAGCTCCGTGCCCACGGGCAAATCCATAATCAGGTGGGTGTAGGCCTGGGTCAACCGGGCGGTGTCCTCCGCACGCTCAAGATAGCGCGCCATCCAGTAGAGCCGGTCGGCGACCCTTGAGAGCATTGTCATCGGCCCGCCTCCACTACCCAGGTATCCTTGCTACCGCCGCCCTGCGAGGAATTCACCACCAGCGACCCCTCCACCATCGCCACGCGGGTCAGGCCGCCCGGGGTTACCCAGATACTCTTGCCCTGCAGGATAAACGGCCGCAAGTCCAGGTGCCTGGGCGCCACCTTGTCGCCGATGCAGGTGGGAGCGGTGGACAGGGAGAGGGTCGGTTGCGCGATGTAGTTGCGCGGGTTTTCCTCGATCAAGCGCGCAAACTGCCGCCGTTTCGCGTTGCTTGCATGGGGACCGACCATAATACCGTAGCCGCCGGACTCATTGGCCGGCTTCACCACCAGCTTGTCCAGGTTGGCCAGTACATATTCGCAATCTTTTTCGCGCATGCACAGGTAAGTCTTAACACTGTCCAGCAGCGGCTTTTCCTTCAGGTAGTAGCGAATCATCTCCGGCACAAACGCGTATATCACCTTGTCGTCCGCCACACCGCTGCCCGGCGCGTTGGCAATGGCCACATTGCGCGCCTTCCAGGCCCGCATAATGCCCGGCACGCCGAGCATCGAATCCTCGCGGAACACCTCCGGGTCGATAAAGTCCTCATCGACGCGGCGATATACCACGTCCACCCTTACCGGCCCATCCACGGTGCGCATATACAGGCAGTCGTCATCGCCGGTAAACAGGTCGCTGCCTTCCACCAGTTCCGCGCCCATGCTCTGGGCCAGGAAGGCGTGTTCGAAGTAGGCCGAGTTATAGATCCCCGGCGTCAACACCACGATACAGGGCCGCCGCGACTGTCGCGCCGACAGCGACGCCAGGGTTTCGTAAAGGCGCGACGGATAATCGTCCACCGGCAAAATACTGTAGTTCTCGAATAGCTCGGGCAGCACCCGTTTGGTGATTTCGCGGTTTTCAATCATGTAGGAAACGCCGGAAGGCACCCGCAGATTATCTTCCAGCACATAGAACTTGCCGTCGCCGTTGCGCACCAAGTCGGAGCCGCAGATATGCGCCCAGGCACCATGGGGGGGCTTTACGCCGGCACATTGGGATTTGTAATTGGTCGACTCCAGCACTGTCTCCGCGGGCACGATGCCCTCGGCCAGAATTTTCTGCCGGTTGTATATGTCGTCGATAAACCGGTTCAGCGCCTTGCTGCGCTGTTGCAGTCCCAGGCTGACCTGCCGCCACTCCTTCGAGGTTAGGATTCGCGGGATAATATCGAATGGCCAACTTCTATCGATATTGCTGCCCTCAGAATAGACCGTGAAGGAAATCCCCATATCGCGGATGGCCAGCTCCGCCGCCACGCGGCGCGCCGCCATCTCCTCTTGCGACAGGCCCTTCAGCATATTGACCACATGGGTGGCCGCCAGGCGCGGCCTGCCCTTCGCCGTGATTAACTCATCGTAGTAATCACCGGAAGAATAGCTTTTCCAGCTCTCAATCATATCGACCCTTTGCCGTACCACCCCGTATTCGCCAGGCAACGATCAGCAGTTTTGGTAATCCAGGTTCTTCATTTTAGCCCGCCTTACCTTGGTTTGTATTCAATCCGCTTATGCGGCAATACTCATGCCAACGCCCCGCTCCCGGAAATAAACTATACCGCCTGGTCAACGCCCTGGCCAAGCATACGTTATGGGATGACCTTTACCAATTTTGAAAAAACCATGAAACTCACTCTAGCTGGACTTTCCGCTCTGGCGGTGCTCGCCGCCTGCAGTTCGCAACCGGAGCAACCCCCGGTTATTTCCGAATCCTTCATTACCAACATCAGTGACGACGGCATAAGGTTTTTTACCTATGAGGTCACCCTGAACACCCGCGCCGGCAAGCCCCCAAACAAACGCCGCGCGGCGATACCCAGGGATGGGGAAGGCCGCGAGAGAGCCGGCCGAAGAGGTGCAAATGGCGGGCGTGGCGATCTCCAGCAAATGCGCGAAAAAATGCGAGCAAATGCCGACAACGCCATTATCGAGCGATTGGAGAAGCACCTGGAAACCACCGGATACTGTGCGGCGGGCTACCTGGTGCTGGATAAAAATATCGACCCTAACCGAGGATATATTCGCGGGGAGTGTAAATAACCAGTTGGTCTCCATCCGGAAACAGTCGTCCTGCGTGTTTCCTCTACCGCTACGCAAAAGTGTGATGCGGTTTTCCGTTCCCGGTAGGCCGCTCAGCAGTACTGGCTGAGCTCCGCTATTCGCGCGTTTATAACATCCTCCGATATCTTGTCAGGCATTGTTGAGGACAAAGTGCCGGGACGGTCTTCGTAGGGATTCAGCTCAACGGCTTCAAATGGAATGCGCTTGACTGCTTCAATTGTCATCTCGAAGTCCTCCCTCGTCTCGCCCGGGAAGCCGACAATGACCGTGGTACGCAGGATGATGTGCGGCAGCTCGGTCTTGAGTTCCTGCAACTTACTCACTACAGGCTCGGCACGCTCCGGGCGCTTCATCGCTCTGAGTATCCTGTCACTGCCCGACTGTATCGCCACATAGAGTTCCCGTATCTTGTCCGGGTTGTCCTTGAAGAGCGACAACAGTTCGTCAAAGTATTTCACCAGCCAATAGCCGCCGAAGTCGATCATTACCAATTGGTAGTCACCCTCGACACCCAGCAGTGCGCGGAGCAGCTCGACAATGCTGCTGTCAGTGTCGAAACCGTAGCTGCCCACATCCTCGCACACGAGTTGGAACACCTTGTGACCGTCGGCCAAACCCTTCCTGAATTCGTCGACGATATCGTCAATCGGTTTACTCCTGATCTTTCCGGTCGCGAACTTGATACAGCAATAGGCGCAGTTGAATGCGCAGCCTTCGGCAATCCGCAAGTTGTAATAGGGCACAATCCTGTCACGGCTGTTGAGGCCAAGTGCGCGCTTGACACGGTTGTAGGACTCAGATGCAAATACGATACTCTTTAGGAAAAGTCGGTTCGCACTCATCCTTCTGTAAAGGCTCAGGAAAAACGAGTGCCGGAACAGCCGATAGGCCAGTACATAATCGAGCAAACCTATGTCGTTGGTTAGCATGTTGGCATCGGGGACGTCTTTGAACTTGACGTCGGACCCGAGTAAATCGTCGAGCCGCTCCAGCTCACCGGTCGGCACGAATTCGAAGATGTCGAGACCGGGGATTGAGCGGATCATCTCCGGGTTAACTTTTGGCAGGCAGCCCGTAACGATTAATTTGGTGCGCCTGTTGAGCCTTTTGGCCACGTATCTTAATGCGACCGCCGAGAGTTCTTCGGATTTATTGACAGCGCTACATGTCGATATGATGACAAGATCACTGTTGCGGATGTTGTTCGTGAAGGTCCAACCGTTCTTCAGCAAGTATTCGTAAACGCGAGTCGAGTCAAGAGCCCTGCGGATACAGCCGGTATTGAACACGTAGGCACGCTTCCTCTGTGCGCCGGCAGACAGCTTATTCGTTTCCCGGGTCGTTGCTTCTTGCATACTTCACTTCCGGTCGGAATAATACGGGTCCGCGCCCTTCCGGCCTCGGACCGCAGAGAATTTACAAGAGTTTTGGCTCGATATGGTATACACACCACAGGCCGGAACCCTTGATCCATATCAGCTCTTGGGGAAAAAAGGCCCCAGCTACCCATAGGCTGGGTTCTGCGTTACTATTCGGGAAAAATTGACGGCCAAAACAGTACGGGGGTAGGGCCATGAAAATAACAATAGCTTTGTTGGGTTTGACGTTAAACTGCATTTTTCACATTGCGCCGGTGCAGGCCGCCGACGCAACGGGCGAGATGTCACGGGGCGAATATCTGGCCAGAGCGGGCAACTGCGTCGCCTGTCACACCATAGAGGACGGCAAGCCTTTTGCCGGCGGCTTGAAGATGGCGGTTCCGATGCTGGGCGCCATCTACGCCACCAATATCACGCCCGACCCGGAAACCGGTATCGGCAACTACACCTTTGAGGATTTCGACGCCTCGATGCGCATCGGCGTCGCCAAAGGCGGCCACCAGCTTTACCCCGCCATGCCCTATCCCTCTTACGCCAAGATAACCCGCGAGGATATGCAGGCGCTCTACGACTACTTTATGAACGAGGTGGAACCGGTCAACCAGCCGAATCTCGAAAACGAAATTCCATGGCTGCTGAGTTTTCGCTGGCCGCTGGCTATCTGGAATTTTCTGTTTGTCGACGATGAACCCTACGCTCCGAAACCGGACAAGAGCGAGGACTGGAACCGGGGCGCCTACCTGGTGCAGGGTTTGGGGCACTGCGGCGCCTGCCATACGCCGCGCGGGCTGTTTTTTCAGGAAGCCAGCCTCGACGAGGAGGGCTCCGAATTCCTGTCGGGGGCGATGCTCGATCACTGGTCGGCTTCCAGCCTCAATGGCGATATCAATTCCGGCCTAGGCCGGTGGTCGGAAGACGAGTTGGTTGAATATCTGAAGACCGGCAAAAACCGGCACAGCACGGCTTTCGGCACTATGGTGGAGGTGATCAACAACAGCACCCAGTATATGTCGGACGAAGACCTCCGCGCCATGGCCATCTATTTGAAATCGCTGCCGCCGGTGCGCGAGAAAGACGCCGAACCCTACGAATACGATCCCACCGCCGAACAGCAGCTTATCGCCCATGACTTTAGCGCGACCGGCGCGGAGATCTACTACAAAGAGTGCGTCTGGTGCCATATGTACGATGGCGGCGGCCAGAATAAATTCCAACCGTCCCTGGCCGGCAATCCCGCCGTTCTCGATCCGGATCCTTCCTCGTCCATTAACCTGCTGTTAAACGGCTCCCTGCGGCTGGTGCCCGGCGGCGACCCGGAACCCTACAACATGCCCAATTACCGGTTACTACTGGACGACCAACAGATTGCGGACGTGGTGACGTTTATTCGCAGCAGTTGGGGTAACCAGGCTTCTGAGGTAACCGCCAAACAAGTAGCGGAAGTCCGGGAAGATACAGACACCTCCCACGACATAGTGATTCTCAAGATGAAGTAGCGGGTGTTGCGGATCCCGACAGCTTGTATTTCCGCATGTAGGCGCGCATTTGGTGATAACTCAAGCCCAACTGCTTGGCGGCCTGGGCCTGGTTATAGTGAGCCAGCTCCAGCGCCGCGCTGATGATTTCCACCTCCCGGTCGCGTATCAGCGCCTTTAAATCCACCGGGAAGCGCAAGCCACCCTCCCCTTCGGCTATCACAGTCGGCGACGATTGCCCGGTATCACCCACAGCGGGTTGGCGCGGCTCGGGGCGGTAAGGCGACGCGAACGGATCCAGGTGAACGACGCGCACAGGGCGTTCCCAGTCGCGGTGTCGATAGAGGCTGCGTTCAACCACGTTTTTCAACTCCCGCACATTGCCCGGCCAGTGGTGGCCGACCAGTGTTTCCAGCGCCTGTTCGCTAAACCCCGCAAAGAACGGACGGTCCAACTCCCGCGTCATATTGGTGGCAAAGTGGTCGGCGAGTATCGGGATGTCCTCGCGGCGATGGCGCAGCGGCGGCAAGGTGATGATATCGAAAGCCAGGCGGTCCAGCAGGTCGGAGCGAAATTTACCCCGCTCCGCAAGGCTCGGTAAATCCTCGTTAGTCGCGGCAATAACGCGGACATCGGCCGTCAGCGTATCCTGCCCGCCCAGTCTTTCGTATTCGCCGTATTCGATAATGCGCAACAGCTGTTCCTGCACCCGCAGGCTGGCCGCCGACAGTTCATCGAGGAACAGGCTGCCGCCGTTGGCGCGCTCGAAGCGACCGCTGCGGCGCCGAGTCGCGCCGGTAAAGGCGCCAGCTTCGTGACCGAACAGCTCGGATTCCTGCAGGGATTCGCTTATAGCCGCACAGTTGAGTTTGACGAACACCCGTTCCCAGCGCGAGGACAGGTAATGAATCCGCGCGGCAATCAGCTCCTTGCCGGTCCCACGCTCCCCCACCACCAGCACCGGCTTGTCGAGCGGCGCGATTTGCGACACCTGCTCCAGGGTCTGGCCAAAACTCAGGGATTCGCCCACCAGACTCTGGGTAGGCGTCATATCATAGTTAGTCATATTAACTTAAGTATAGTGTTTTTTACCTTATATTGGTTAATTAAACTATACTGATTTTCGATACTGGCCGGCAGAAAAGATAAAATCATTTAAATATCAACAGGTTAAGATAATTTTGTGCGACTGGCACAGTTTCTGCTCTTAATCTGCGGAAACCGCGGTTTTATACCGTCAAACTGGACAGACAAGAAGGTGAACAAGATGGGCATTTTTTCTCGCGTATCAGACATCATTAACTCCAATATCAACGTGCTGCTGGATAAGGCTGAAGATCCGGAAAAGATGGTACGCCTGATGATTATGGAGATGGAGGAGACCCTGGTGGAGGTGCGCACCACGTCGGCACGGCTGATTGCGGACCAGAAAACCCTGCTGCGCAAGCGCGATCAACTGGCGGAGTTGGGCGAAGAATGGGGCCGCAAGGCGGAATTAGCCGTGCAAAAGGAACGCGAGGAGCTGGCGCGGGCCGCCCTGCTGGAGAAGCAGAGCGTCGAACAGGACGTTGTGGAGGTGAACCAGGAAATCGCCGAATACGAAAATAACCTCGCCAAACTAAATGAAGATATTGCACAATTACAAGCCAAGCTCGCCGACGCCAAGGCGCGGCAAAAGTCGTTGGTTATGCGCGGCAAAACCGGGCGTTCGCGTCTTGAAATGCGCCGCCATCTGCACAAGGACGCTATTGAAGAAGCGCTCAACAAGTTCGAGCACTACGAGCGCAAGCTGGATGAGTTGGAGGGCCAAGTGGAAGCTTTCGATCTCGGCCAACAGGAACTCGCCGACGAAATTGCCGACCTGGAAACAGAAGACAAAATCGACGCAGAACTGGCCGCGATCAAATCGCGGGTAAAGAACAGCGCTGAGTAGGCCGCGGCCTAACTCGCGGAGCTAAAGGACCCCCAACATTATGAATGGGCTAACATTCACCATTATTTTTGTACCCTTGATGGCCTTCCTGGTCATCGTGCTGCCAACCTGGTTGACCCTCCATTATCGCGATCGGCGGCGGCAGAGCCGGGAACTGTCCGTCGAAGAATGGCAAGACATCGAACAGACACTTGAGCGCGCGGAAAAGCTGGAGGAACGAATTGCAACGCTGGAGTCCATCCTGGATTCCGAACATGAAGGCTGGAGACATCAACAATGAGTCGAGATAACATGCGTCGAGATAAAAAGTTTCGAAGATGCCGCAGGGGCAGCCGGCTGCGCGGGCACAACTCGGTCAGCATCAGCGATCGGCAACTCTATCGCGATCCGCAGCGCGGCAAAATAGCGGGCGTTTGCGCCGGTTTGGCGGACTACTTTGGCATGCAGATCTGGCTGGTCCGCATTCTCGCGGTGACCGGGTTGCTGTTTATGCCGCAGATCGTATTCTTCGCCTACCTGATCGCAATATTCGTAGTGCCCACCAAACAGCAGTTGGAGCAATCACGGGCCGAAGCCATGGACGAAGAGCTAGACTCGCAGCAGGGCAAACAGCGCCGGTTCGACAGGCTACTCAGCGATCGCGATGATGCCTTCTCCCTCAACAGCAAGCGCCGCACCGTCCGGCAGCTCAAGGCGCGCTTCGATAAGATCGATAGGCGGATTCAGGACCTGGAGTCCCACGTCACCTCGCCCCAGTATGAACTCCATCGGGAATTTAGGAAGATGTAAAGCTGAAGCTATCACCTTACCGAGCACCCCATGGTTAAGCCACTACAGCCAATGCTCGCTTGATACCCAAATGTCAGTTACTTGATATAGATATAAGGTTGAGTAAATTACACTGTTGGTTTTACTTTCGCCATACACGGGCCGTCAACCATGGCAGATACAGCTACCGCATCGAATTTTTCCACAGTCGCGAAGCCGGGCTCCCTGGCGGGCATTCGCGTTATCGAACTCGCCGACGAAAAAGCTGAGTACTGCGGCCTATCCTTGATGGGACTTGGCGCGGAAGTCATCAAAATAGAACCGCCGGGCGGCAGTTCCACCCGCAGGATAGGCCCGTTCTACCAAGACCGGGAAGATCCCGAGGGCTCGCTGTTCTTCTGGCAATACAACCGGGGCAAACAGTCCATCGAGCTGGATCTTCACCTCGAGGAAGACCGGGCAAGCTTCCGCAAGCTCTTAGAAACGGCGGATGTGCTGCTGGAATCAACACCCCACGGCGAGTTAGACGCACTGGGGTTGGGCGGGGACGTGCTGGAGCGCGATTTTCCGTCGCTGGTTATCGCGCGAATGACACCCTTCGGCGATTGCGGACCCTGGCGGG
>JANQKW010000249.1 GCA_028280905.1 Porticoccaceae bacterium | reverse complement strand
CCAGCAGTTTCGGCCCGGTCTTGACACCCCGCCTGCGGGCCCAGTATTTGATCGGAAACGACAAGGCGAGCACCCCCGCGAAGACGAGCGCGACTACCTTTGGATCCAGAACGGTGAAGATAAGCGCGCCGACGACCGTCATCGGCAAACCGAACAGCAACACGCGCTTGGATATTTTCCAGTCGGTATCTCGCCAATACAAGGCGGTGCGGCTGGCATGGCTAAAAATGAGCGCGCAGGTCGTAACGGGAATCGCCACTTTGATACCGAGGATATAGGACAGGATAGCCGCCATGGTTACACCGCCCGCCATTCCGGTCGCGCCGTGCAAAGCGCCGGTCAGGAAGGCGGCAAGCGCTATAACAGCTAGCGTCGCCGCGGACAACTCAAGAAATTCAAGCATCAGCTTGCGAACCGACCCTGCTGGTCAGCATGCTAACCAGTTTACCGCCGAGTAGAGACACAAACAGCAGGATAATGATGCCGATGGTTATCGGCCTCTCCAGCAGGTAGCTCCACTGAGCACCACTGATTTGATAGGAGTAGATCAGGTTACTCTCGGCCATGTTCCCAAGCAATATGCCGATTACCGCCGCGGGCACTGAGTAGTCAAAGCGTTTAAACAGCCAGCCAATGAGGGCAAAAACCATCACGGTGACGGGGCCCGCCATGTTGCCGGTCAAGCCGAAGGCGCCAAATACGGCCAACGATAGCACCGAGGGTATCAGGTAGGTCATGGGAACCTTGACGATGTTGGCCAACAGCGGAATGAATACAAGCCCCAGGGCTATCAACAGAAACGCCTGGCCGAAATTGGCAAATATAATGGCGTACACGATATCCGTCTGCTCGCGGATAAACTGCGGCCCACCGGTGATGTTATGCATCGCAAATGCGGCCAGCATCACCGCCGTCGCACCACCTCCGGGGATCCCCAGCGCCAACAGTGTAGCCATGGAACCGGCCTCGGAGGTGCTGTTTGCCGCTTCCGACGCGACTACCCCCGCGGGATTTCCCTTGCCGAACGACTCAGGGGCCTCATGTTTGCGCTTGGTCTCGATGTAGGACAACAGGTTGGCGACCGACGACCCGACGCCGGGCACCGCACCGACAAACACACCGATTGCACTGCCGCGCAAAATGATCCAGGGGTAGGTGACCGCGCGTTTGAACGCGGAGAAAATCACCTTGACGCTCACCTTGCGGGCGCTGCTGTCAGTGACAAGGTACTGGGTATTGACCAGTTTGAATAACTCGGAGGCGGCGAACATGCCCATCATAGCGGGTATCGCGGGGATGCCGTCCAGCAGATAGGCATTTCCCATCGTACCTCTCGCAACGCCCGCCTCGCTGTATCCCACCGTTCCAATCAGCAGGCCTATCAGCCCGGAAATTACCCCTTTTACCAGGTGCGCGCCGCTCAGGCTCGCAATCAGGGTAATGCCCCAAAGGATTACCGCGCTCATCTCCGCGGGCCCCAGTTTCAGCACCAGGCCCGAGATCGGCTGGATAAGGAATAGCAGCATGCCGTAACCGATGATCACAGCGGTACAGGAGGACCCCAGCGCAATGCCCAGTGCTTTGTTGTGTTCCCCTTTGCGAGACATGGGGTAGCCGTCAAAGGCGGTGGCGATGGATGACGAGGTGCCGGGGATATTCATCAGTATCGCGGGAATGCTCCCCCCGAAACCGCCACCGGTAAATATCGCCGTTAAAAACAGCATGGCCAGCATAAAGTCCATGTAGAGTGTCATCGGCAGAAAGATCGCCATCGCCATCGAAATCTGCAGCCCGGGAATCGCGCCGAATATCAGGCCGATCAAGATTCCGGGTATCACAATCAACCAGGGGGTAAAGCTGGAAAAGAGCAACCCCAGACCGCTGTTTAAGGCTTCGATATCAATCATGGCAAGGTGTCAGTCATCAGTGAGTCAGTAGTCCGTCGGCAACAACAGCATCGGCATCGGGTAGGGCAGCATCTCGGAGAAAAATAGCGCGATAAGCGATGCAAAACACAGCCCGTATCCCAACGCCCATTGCCAGCGCCGCTCGCCATGCAACCAGAGAAACAGGGACACAAACAAAAAAGTGCCAACGTCAAAGCCCAGCCACGGCAGGGTCGCCACATAGAGCGCAAACAGCGACACAACCGGCACGATGCTGGAGACCGGATCAAGCGCGGGGGTCTCCCGATCGCTATTTCTTATCTGGCTGATGAATTCGATCAGGCAGAGTATCAGCAGCAGCCCGGTCACCGGCACAATAAGAATGAGGTTCAATACCTGCGTCGATGCGTTATAGGCATCCCAGAAGTACCAGAGCACCAGGCTCAGCAGCCCGAATAGAACCGTCAAGTCGGCAATCTGGTGATTGTTCAGGCGTAGCGATCTTGTCATTATTATGCACCCCCCTCTATCGGTGTAACAGATATCCGTACTGCTTGATAATCTCGAAATTCTTCCTCATCATGCGTTCGGAAGTTTCGGGGCCGACCCAGCGTCGCCCGATATCGCCCTGATCGAGCAGCTTCTGCAACTCGTCTGTTTGCAACGCCTTCTCAAAGGCCGAAGCGAGCAACTCAAAGCGCTCCGGATAATCCTCCTTGAATTTTGCCGAGGTCGCGTAACCCCGCACCGAACCGGGCAATACGGGCACCTCGACGCCTACCGGTTGCAGAACCTGATTCAACGTAGGCACGCCCCAATCATCGCTGGGCCGATCGCTGACGATGGCTTGCGGATTCAGATATTCGCGAATACTCTCGCTTCCCTTGGCGCTGATAACAATAAAATCCACTACCCCACCGGCCACCGCGGCTCGCGCCTGGCCACCGCTGTTATAGGTCACCAGATTAAGATTTTCCTGGGGAATCCCCATGCTCTCGAGCAACAGCTTTGCCATTAGATGGCCGCCCGATCCGCGCACACAGGATGCTCTAACGGTTTTGGGCTTGCTGCGAATAGCCTCCAGAACTTCCAGCAGGCTTTTATATTTGGATCGCTTACTCAGCGCGATGAGATCCTCATCGAACCACTGAAAATTCAGGTAGGCGAAGTCCTCAATGGTATAGTCGGCATTGCCTTCAATAATGGTATTGGTCAAATAGGGGGAGAAGCCCGAGGCGTAAAGGGTGTAACCGTCGTGGGGCCTGCCCAACACAAAGTTGGAGGCCAGCAGGGTACCCGCCCCCTTCTTGTTGATCACCTGCACCGGCTGACCCAGCTCCGCCGCCAGGTAGGCGGACATGGACCTGGCCATTCTATCCGCGCTGCCGCCAACGCCAAAGCCGACCACCACGGTAAGGGGTTTGTTCGGAAAATCGTCGGCGAACGCAGGCGGCAGGCAGGAAAAAGCCGCGCTCAATGACAGCCAGGCCAGGCAGGTCCGCCAGCCCGATAAACTGAATCGTGGTTTCCATGCCCGCGTTACCCGGTATCCGTTCATGGTTTTTCCCCCGCCACCGGGGTCAGACCGGTAGAGGCGATCGTCTCCGCGACTTCCCGGGACGAAAGATACGCGATCAATCGCCGGGCATCCTCCTTATTCAGCGCGCGCCTGGTGACACCGGCTGAAAAGGTGGTGACCTTTTGCACCTCATCCGGAATCGGTCCCACATAATCGGCGCCCTCAATGGGCAGGATTTCACTGATTTGCTGAAACCCGACCTCAACTTCGCCCCGTGCCACCACACTGGCGACTCGCTCGCTCAACACACGTTTGCTCTTACCCTCGATCCGCTCCCAGATGCCCAGTTGTGGGAACAACACGGTTGACAGGTAGGTACCGCTGGCGCTGGCCGAATAGCCGATGGACTCGGCTTCCAGCAGCGTCTCGATAAAGGCTTCCTTGGTGCTGATGTCGGGCTGCTCCGCGCCGCTTTTTACAGCCATGCCAATCATGGAGTGAACAAGATCGACTCTGCTATCCGGAACAACTTCACCCAGCTTGGTAAGATTATTCAGCGACGATTGCGACAGAATAATCACATCCACCGCTTCGCCCCGGGCGAGTCGGGAGGGAATGGAATCTGGGGCGCCTCCCGATGAGGAGCCATAAGCGGTTTCCAGTCGAATCCCGGTTCGCGTCTCAAACTGCGGCCTTAGCAGATCGTAGGCGGCGGCAAAGCCTCCCGACGTGATAACTTTGACAGACCCTGTTTCAACGGCGGCCCGGGGTTCTGTACCGAATCCGCTTGACGACAGCTGGCAAGCGGATACAAAGAGAAGCAGACCCGCAAACAGCAGCAGCCTGCTAGAGGATAGATTTTTCATTGGGCCGCCACTCATATATTTAATTTGTACTCAGTGCGCAGCCAGTTCTTAACCCATTGCTTCTGCGCTACCGGAATATCGGTGGCCAGCTTATAGAGCTGCTCCGCCCGTTTGCCCGTCACATGTTCGTAGGCGCCAGTCTCCTGCTCTTTTGACGCAATATAGTCTGAATCCTCTATCATTTGCCGAATGGCGCTCTGGTACATCGCGATAATCTCGGCGGGTGTCTGTTTTGGCGCCACTAACAGCTTTTGCGCGGCAAACCCGGCGGAAAAAAATGCAAACCAGCTCTCCCAGGCCAGCCCCTTCGGCGGCTTGCCATGAATCGTTTCATAGACTTCCGCAAAGTGCGGCAGATCGGGAAACTCAGGATCCCGCACCAATTCGCCCTTGTCGTTGAGGGCCCCCAGAGAAAACAGTGGGGTGGCTCTTCCCGAGGCAACGAGAGGTTTGACGTATTTGATATAGCCCGCGGAGGTTTGAAAATCGATGGTGGCCTCGCCGCGCTCGAAGGCCAGCCGGGCCGCGCCGCGGCCCCTAACCCCAAAAATGGGCTTCACATCCAAGCCCAGCAGCTCGAACGCCAGCATGGGTACCAGGTCGTGCGATGTGACACCCTGGCTGCCGAACAGCAGGCGCTTGTCCTTGAGCTGCGCGATCTCGCTGGCATCCTGTATTCCGAACACCGGCGTGGTGTACACCACGCCGCCGCTGCGATAAGCCATGAGCACCTGCCACTGGTCGTAGTCGTACCTGACCCGGGAATCACCGAGCAGAAAGGGAAACTGCGTCGACAGGGAGGTGGTCAATATCGTCAGGCCATCGGGTTTCGCCCTGCTGGCGAATTCATTCGCAGCCTTGATCGAGCCGCCACCCGGCACATTGGATACTGAGATCTTGGGGTTGCCCGGCAGATACTTAGGCAAAATAGGCGCCATCAGCCGCGCCCAGATATCGCCACCGCCGCCCTTTTGAAACGGCACAACCAATTCGATCGTCTTGTTGGAAAAATAGGCTTCGGCGTGTGCCGGCGGCACCGGCAACAGTAAGCCGGAGATAAACAAAATGCTAAGAAAACGGAGGCAAGTTTTTTTCATTGTCCGGCCTAAATAGTTATCTCAACCGCTTTACTTTTACAGTTTTGCCGATATACCCGACCCGCAAGTTATGCGTGCCGAACACACCCTTCGACAGGGTTGCGTCGGTCGGCAGATGCTTCGGTTTAGGCAAATAGCCGGCTTCCAGTTGCTGCCATATCTGCCCGTTTTCGAATTCAAATACCCAACGCTTTTTGCGATCCTTATACGCGGCGATCAAGTCGAATTCCACGGATGTAGGCTTGGTTGAATCCTGCGGTTTGCGCAAGTACTTTTGGCCTATTTCGGTTCCACTGTCATGGAATGCTTCAACCTGCTCCGGCTGCTGATTGGATTGTGACTCTACCGACCCGTCAGCTTGTTGCCGACTGATTGATCCCGCCAGCTGATCGTAGCACGCCAGGCGTTTGGCATTATCTTCAATGCCAACACACTTGCGCAGCGAAGCGACTGCTCCAGTATTGTCGGCCACAGCGTTTCCACTATTGTCGGCGACAGCGTTTGATGAATATCCTAGTAAAAGAACCGCCGCGCAAAGCGCGGCAGTTAGTACCTTAGTAGTCGGAAGAATAACTATTGGCACGGAGCGGATAGTTCCCAGCTTCAGGTCTTGTAACTTCATGATTATCACCCGCTCCGTACCCTAGAGTCATGCTTAGAATGTGTGCTTAAATCTTAGATACACAATTCGTCCGCGAGGATCATGCACTTGCTGATCAAAACCGATACGGCCATTCGATGAACCGCGATCGATAGCCGGGGGATCTTCATCGGTAACATTATTCACACCAATGGTCAGGTCGGTCATACCTTCGCCAATCAGTCCATCGAAAGTATAGCCGTATTGAACATCGAGCACCGTATTGCTGTCGATCGAGTCGTTCTCAGAGTCCAGCTCCCGGTCATCATAGCTACCTATGTGGCGCACATAGAGGCCAATATTCTGTCTGTCGTCACGCCAGGTCGCACTCACATTCAGACGAAAGTCAGGGACGGACCCGAGCAAGTCGACAAAGCTGTTGCGGTTACCCGCGCCATCAAATATCGGGCTGCCGTCACCAAAGTCAATGTCGAAGGACTTGACATAGGTTGCCTTGGCATCGAGGCTCAACTCGCCACCAGCGACATCGTCGAATATATACTTGGTAGACAAATCGATACCGTCGGTCTCGACGCTGCCCAGGTTGATAAAGTCAGTCGTCACCTGGTTCAACTGGCCGGATGCGTCTCTGCCGACACGGGAATCAGGTACATAGGTATCGCCGATGCCATCGCCATCTGTATCGGCGCACTCGCCGGAGACGATAGAACCGTGGGATTCGCCCGGGCCAATCAGGTCTTCGAAGTCATAGCTCCAGTAATCGATCGAAGCCGTGAAGTTATCGGTCCTGAAGACAGCGCCAATGTTCCAGTTTAAAGCCGATTGAGGCTCTAGGCCGCCGCCCTCGGTGATCTGGGCTGCATTAAACGAGTCAGTCAAAGTCGGGTCGCAAGCCGCACCCGGGCCGGCGGCAAAGATGCCGGGCAGGATCGGATCTGCGAGCGCGCCTGAGCCAACGGCGCCGGCAATATTGCGAACCGAGGGCGCCTGGAAGGATGTACCCACCGAACCTCGCAACAGCAGGGATTCGGTCGGCTCAAATTTGATGCCAAACTTGGGATCCACCGTGCTTCCGCCCTCATCACTGCCGTAATCCTCGTAGCGTATAGCGAGCTGCATCTCCATTCGCTCCGTGAGGGGTACGCTGGCTTCACCAAAAATTGCATAGACGTCCTGGGTTGCCGAATCGATGGAAAACACCGGATCCGCTCGCCCGTCCAATTGGAATTCAGACAAACTGTCCGCGGTATCACTGAACTCCATATCGCGGTATTGGCCGCCCAGCGCAACGACGACTGTATTGCCGTTGGGCAGTTCAAACAGGTCGCCGCTGAAAATGGCTTCGTACACCTGCTGAATGCTCTCTTTTACAAAGGTGCGATTTGCCGCAAATAGTCCGAGATCGCTATCCGCGCCGGAAAGACTGTTGCCGGCGAGCGTGACGCCGTCTTTAATGGATACCGCGTCGGGCGTCGCCCAACCGCTTGCGAAGGGGTTCCAACGACCGGATGCAATTGCATCGCGGAATGCCGGAGTATGGTAGCTCCTGGGCTGAATGTCGGTAAGCTTGGAGCGAGCATAGACATAGGACGTGTAAAAGCTCCACCTGTCGCTGAGATCGGCATCAAACCCGAAGGCGATACGGGTATTGTCAAATTGCCGCGATATGTCATCACCCAGACCACCGTCAAAGGTCGTCAACGGGCGACCGCGAAAAATCACATCTACCGCCTGGGAGGGGTCAGCGGCCACAGCTGCTTCGTCCCACACGATTCCACCGGCGCCATCACTGACGAAGTAGTTAAAAGGATGTGCCGCCGGGACAAAATGGCCGCCGTCATCCAGTGACACACGCATCACCGCGCCACCGATGGTATCCTTGATCTCGTTGCTCGAAAAACTCACTTCAGAAAATATCTGCACAGCATCGGTCAGATCATAGTTAAACTGGCTGAAGACCTGCACCCGTTCTTCTTCCGCGATCAAGGTTCTCTGATTGACGAAATTGTAGCGGCAGTTTGATCCGTCAACGAAGGTATTCACCACCCCGTTAAGCGGATTCGGCATACCGCAATTGGGATCTGCCACCGTGCCCCCGGTCCGCTCGTAAAAACCATCGCCATCAGCATCAACGGCCAGATTGTAGCGGCCGGCGCCGGTAGACGAGTCATACAGGTTGAGCGAAGCATCCGTGGAGAAGGCGTCGGCTCTGGACGCGAGCCAATCATAGTCTCCTCTATGCCCCCTATCTTGGGAATAGTAGTTGATGAAGGTTGAGAAATCGCCTCGGTCGAAGCTTGTACCGAAGGCCGCGTTAAGCTGTTCCGCCGGATTGTTTTCGTTGTCTCGGTATTCCCCGCCGATTTCGAAGCCCTCGAAATTCTTGCGGGTAATGATATTCACTACGCCGCCCACCGCTTCCGATCCGTAGGTTGCAGACGCGCCGTCCAACAGCACCTCAACGTTTTCGATCATATTCGTCGGATACTGGTTGACGTCGGTAAAGAAAAAGCCCTGTGTGGTCGTGACAGGCGCCAGCCCGCCGCGCCTACCGTTGATAAGCGTCAGGGTACCGCCCACGCCCAAGCCCCGCAAGCTGAATTGCGATGTTCCCTGCCTGTCACTCTGACTGGCGTTCAGCTCTGAACCTGCGTTCGCCGGCAGCGCTTTTAGCAGATCTTGTATCTGCCCGGCCCCAGCACCTTGAATAGCTTCCATATCCATGGTTTGAATCGGTGACGGTGTTTCAAAATCCTTTTTTCGCCGAATGTTGGAACCTGTGACCACCACCTCTTCAATCACGCCGCTTATCTGCGCAGTCTCTTGAGCATTCGCGTCGCCTGAGGCGCCCATCGTGGACGACAGAACGACAGCGAAGCCCGCTGCACCATATAGTAGCTTACTCACGATAATTCTCCCGTATGTGTTTTGATTATCAACCAGAAAAAAATGAGTGTTTTGTTTAGTCGCACATAGGTCTCTACGGACCCGGCGATTAAAGTCTTCCCCCATTAGCTGAAGTATAAAATTGTGAACCTTTCATTATCCTTTCACCCCTGGTTTTTCTATGGCGTCGCCCCCGGTAACTCGTACTCATTGTTAAACGTGTTTGAATATGCAATAGTTCTGAATACAGTAATCAGCCTTTCGTCGAGTAACCTAATAATAGCGGGGCGCGGCTTTCAGATTCCTTTCGATAGCCGGACATTATTAACCCGGCTAACATTGTCGGGTTAATTTGCAATACAGGGACGTGTTGCCAAGCGCCGCCGGCGATTGCGAGGCCAGGTTAATAATCTGCCGGTCTCGCGAATAACAACAAGATGCTTGGCGGGCACAAGGGGGGTAGCTAAATGCGCGCGTTAGTCATTGAGGACAACAACGATATCGCTGAGTGCATACAACAATCGCTTTCAGATATGGGCATTGCGTCCGATTGGTTTGTTGAAGGACGGCGCGTGGAAGACGCGTTTCGCACTGAGGAATACAACCTGTTGATCCTGGATTTAAACCTGCCCGATTGTGACGGCCTGCGGGTGCTGCGGAATTTTAGAAAAAAAGGGCGTGAGACGCCCGTGCTGATAATCTCCGCGCGCACCTCGATCGATGAACGGGTGAGCGGCCTTGACTGCGGAGCGGACGATTACCTGATAAAACCCTTCGACCTGCAAGAGCTGGATGCCCGGGTGCGCGCACTGCTGCGACGAGAAAATAATGTACGCAACCCGGTGATATCCTTTGGGCCGCTTTCTTTCAATCAGTCAACACGGGAATTTGAACTCGACGGCGAACCGCTCGAGCTTTCGCAGCGGGAACGCGCGGTTCTTGAAATTCTGATTCGAAAACAGGGGCAGGTGACGAGCAAAGATAAGATCGCACAAAGCATCTTTAACTTCGACGATGAAGCCAGTGTGTCTTCGATTGAATTATATGTTTGCCGGTTGCGTAAAAAACTGGCCAACGCCAAGGTTGGCATTATCACCAAACGCTCTCTCGGCTATGCGCTGCAGCTGGAGACGACTTGAGGTCAACACCCGGTGTTTAAATCACTGCATGGGCGGCTGCTTGCCTGGTTGGTCATCCCCCTGCTGTTTATGTCAGTGGCGCATCTCTATAGCACATACACTGATACCAAACACACCGCCGAGCAAATCTTCGACAAATTGATGGTCACGCTGGCGTTGACCATCTCAGAGCATGCGCTCGCCTCCGGGGGCGACCTGCTGACCGAGGACCTGCTCGAACTTATCCATGTCACAACTAACGATAGCCTGTACTACAAGGTGATAGGGCCGGGCGGCGCCTTCATTATGGGTTACGACGCAATCCCGGAGCCACCCGGGGGGATTCAGGTGTTGGAGAATC
Organism: Porticoccaceae bacterium; assembly: GCA_028280905.1. Classification (GTDB taxonomy): domain Bacteria; phylum Pseudomonadota; class Gammaproteobacteria; order Pseudomonadales; family Porticoccaceae; genus JANQKW01. The sequence continues at coordinate 13,696 of JANQKW010000249.1, read as the reverse complement.
ATCTCAATTTTTATGATGCTGTTTTTCTGGACCAGCCAGTGCGAGTGATTGCGGTATCCAGCCTGGTCGAAGGGCGTGACCTGGACGGATGGACGACCACCTTTGTCGCCCAGACGCTGAATGAACGCAATGAATACATCGACGCCGCGTTGATCGACGCGTCCCTGCGTGTAGTTTTTCTAATTCTAGTCGCATCCGTGCTGCTCTACATTGGCGTATCGCTCGGCCTGCGGCCGCTTCACCGATTGCAGAGAGCGGTTCAAAGACGCAACCCCAAGGATCTGTCAGCTATTGAAGATAAAGACATTCCCCCCGAAATTGACGGATTGGTTGCGGCGCTCAATGATCTTCTCGGACGCCTAGCCGCAAATATCACACTCACAAAACGGTTTGTGGAGAATGCCGCGCATCAACTCCGCACGCCTGTTTCCGCCTTGTTGCCACAAACCGACCTGGCACTGCGACGCGCTGAGAGCGAAAGAGAGCAAATGGCCGTGGGCAAGATCAAAACCAGCGCGGAGAAAATCGCCCGTCTCACCCACCAGCTACTCAACCTCACCTCGGCAGAAACCATTGACCTATCGGAACAAAAATTACAGGCCATTGACTTGGCTGACGTGGTAAGACAGCACATAGCTGCCTACCGGGAACTCAGCCGTGAAGATCCCTTGACACTGGACCTGCAGCCCGCACCCGTTCGAGGGATTGACCTATCGATCGACGAAGTGCTGGACAACCTGCTGGATAACGCCAGGAAGTACGGAGGGGAAGCCCATCAAATCAATATTCGCACCTTCAAGCAAGGCGAGACGTCGGTGCTGGAGGTGACTGACCGGGGTTGCGGTATCCCGGAAGAACACCGCGCCAAGGTGACGGAGCGTTTCTACCGGCTGGCCAAGGACACCAACGGGTCGGGCCTGGGCTTGGCCATCGTCAAGGAAATCGTCGAAGCCCATCACGGCACGCTGCATATCGAAAGTGGGCCGGAGGGTGTCGGCACCTGCGTGCGCTGCAGCTTTCCTTCGGTATAGAAAGCTGTCTCGTGTAAAAGCTACTCCGCAAACATATCGCTGGGCCGCGCCTTGCGCCGCTGCCTTATAGAGGACAACAGCGGAAAAGACAGCGTCAACAGGGTGATCACCATGATGGTTGCGGTAATCGGGCGCTGCCAGAGAAATGCCCAGGAACCGTCCCAGATCAAAAGCGCGCGCCGTAAGTTGTCCTCCAGCATGCCGCCCAATATAAAGCCGAGCAACAGCGGCGCGAGGGGATAATCCAGGATGCGAAACACCACGGCAACCGCGCCGATAATAACCATCATGGTCAGATCAACGGTGTTGAACGAAACCAGGTATACGCCGATCAGCGAGAAAAACAGAATAATCGGCGTCAACAGCTGTTTGGGTATATCCAGCAGTTTGGCGATATAGGGGATTAGCGGCAGGTTGAGCACCAGCAGGATAATGTTGCCCAGATACATGGAGATAATCACCGACCAAAACACCATTGGGTGATCTATGTAAAGCCGTGGTCCCGGTTGAACCCCGTAAGATAACAGCGCGCCAAGCATCACCGCGGTGGTAGCCGAGCCCGGGATACCGAGTGTCAACAGCGGAACGAAAGATCCCGTTGATGCGGCATTATTGGCGGTCTCCGGCGCTGCCAGGCCGCGCGCACTGCCCTTGCCGAATGCCTCCTTCTGCTCCTTGGTCGCCAGGTTGCGCTCCATCCCGTAGGCCAAAAAAGAGGCGATGGTAGCGCCCGCGCCGGGCAGGATACCGACGAAGAAACCCAGTACCGAAGAACGCCCCACGACCGGCGCAATATCCCTCACCTCCTCCTTGTTCAGTTTCAGTGATCCCAACGCGTCGCGGGACAAGTCCTCTGAATGTGGCTGAATTAGCGACGACTCGCCCCGCAACACAACCAAAAGCGCTTCCGCCAGAGCGAATGTCGCCATGGACAACAACAGGAAGCTTATGCCGTCATACAGGTCGGGCATTCCAAAGGTAAAACGCTGCATCCCGGAGGGGTCTTCTCCAACCGTGGCCAGCATCAGGCCCAGCAGCGTCATCAGCACCGCCTTTAATACCTGGCCCTTGCCGGAAAAGGCGGCAATGGCGGTACATCCGAAAAGCATCAGCGCAAAGTAATCGGCGGACTGAAAACTCAGGCTGACCTTAGCCAACACAGGCACAAACACAAACAGGAAAATGGCGCCAATAGTGCCCCCGAGGAAAGAGCTGTAGGCAGCGAGCGCCAAGGCTTTGCCCGCCTGGCCGTTCCTGGCCATCGGATGGCCGTCAAAAGCTGTGGCCACCGCTCCGGAAACCCCGGGCGCATTGATCAGTATCGCCGAGGTCGAACCGCCAAACACCGCACCATAGTAAACGCCGGCCATCAAGATCATGCCCGAGGCCGGGTCGAATCCATAGGTGATCGGAATCATCAGCGCAATCGCAGACACCGGGCCCAGCCCGGGCAGCATGCCGATAAAGGTGCCCGCAAAGCACCCGAGCAATACCATCGCCAGGTTGATCGGCGAAAACGCCGTGCTCAACCCTGCTAATACACCCTCTAACATTAAGCGCCTCCCACCATCAGCCGGTACAGTGTTCCGGTATCGAGATACAGGTCAAACAGTTTTGTAAGTACGCCCCACATAAACAGCACCAGCCCGCCGGCAACGGCAGAGGCCAACCTTAATCTCCGTTCTCCCAGAATAACGAAACCTATTAACAGAAACAGGAAGGTAGCGATCACAAAACCAAAAAAGCTGAAGGTCAACGAGTAGACCGCCATCAACAGGATTAACAGCAACGCCGGTTTCCATTGAAACCCCACCACTGCCCGGCTAATGCTGACATCCCCAGTGCCGGGCGCGGGCATAAATAGCTGCAAAACGGAACACAACATGGCGACGACCGCCAGCCCGGTGGGCAGCGTGCGAGGCGTGAAAAACTCGTCACCCGCAGTCGGGTCGAGCGGTATTTCGAAACTGTATCTCAGATAAAAAAGCGAAAATACCAGCAGCAGGATTGCGCCTACTTTATCTCTATTGTCCAGCAGCTTCATCGTGTATCGCACCGGTAGCGTTGATTGCCAGGTTAATCAGATTCATCGGTTACTTTTTCATACCCAGCTCGACCATAATTTGGCCGAGCTCGCGTTCCTGATCGGCCAGAAAATCTATAAAGTCCTGCCCCGCCATGTAGAGGTTGGTCCAGCCCCGACTCAATCGAATATCTTCCCACTCCTTGGTTTTATACATCTTTTCAAGAAGCCCGTGATAGAAACGCAAACGCTCCTCCGGAAATCCCGGCGCGGCAAAAAAGCCTCGCCAGTTGGTAAACACCACGTCGATGCCCTGCTCGCGGAGCGTAGGTATCTGCGGCGCATAATCCACGCGCTCACGCGCTGTCATAATCAAGATCCTGACCTCCCCCTGCTCCGCCAGAGCGCGGGCTTCGCTGAGCCCCGTCGAGAGCATTTGTGTCTCCCCGGACAACAGCCCCACCATGGCCTTGGCTCCCGCGTTGTAAGGTATGTAGCGGAGCTGCCTGACATCAACCCCGGACTTCTTGAAAGCGAGTGCCGCCACCAAATGGTCCATGCTCCCCCGCACCGAGCCACCGGCAACTTTCACGTTCCGCGGGTCGCGTTTATACGCTTGTATAACCTGCTCCCAACTGTTGAACTTCGAGTCCGCTCTTACGACAAAGGCACCATAGTCGGCGATAGCGGTCGCCACCGGGGTTAAATCCTTATAGGACTGGGGAAAAATCTCTTTCAACGCTTTGAGGATGATCGGAGACGAACTGATCATCAGGGTATTGTGCTGGCGAGACGCCGTCTCGATAAGATAGGCAATCGCTTTGCTGCCGTCGCCACCCGACATGTTTTCGTAGGAGGCAACATCGACCAATCCGGACCTTGAAAGCGCCTCTCCAATCCCCCGCGCGGTAGTATCCCAGCCGCCGCCGGCTCCACCGGGAATAAGCAAGTGGACGCGCTCAGCGGAAACTGCCGGAGCGCATACAAGCGCGAGGAAAACAAGCACACCGGAGATCGCACGACGGGTATGCCTGCTGAGGACGTTTATCATGGCTGCTTAACACTCATCTCATGGAGTCATTAACCCTACAGCATAGAGTACTTTAGCTTTCAATATGCTTTCATGGTCATCCAGTGACGGATCAAAGTTATCTAGCAGGAAAAATGAGCGATTACTATCAACACTTGAAGAGCAATCCTTAGCCATTCGTGATAAGTAGGAATTTCGTCGCGTCCTCGCAATTACATTTCCATTGCCTCGGCAATCTCAATACTGCCGCCGTCATTGGTTACCGACTTATCGCTGTGGACGGTTGTCGACGGCCCGACCGGATTGCCGCCATCAAGCACCGCATCTCCCAGTGATGCAAACCAGTCACCCCAGGCTTGCATCACCGATTCTACGTCTTGCGGGTCCGGCTTTGATCCACCGTGGTACACGAACAGATATTTCGCCATTGTCATCTCCTTTTCTCTGTTGCCGGCTGATAAACGTCTCCACCTGCTTGCTGAGCTGTCATCAAGGGTTTGGGTGGATTATAGGAAGAATAGACACCCTGTTTGCTGCCGGCAACTATCCGTTGAGCCCCTTGCCCACCGGGGCGCGAGTTTGTTTTACCAAGCAATCACTGCTTGACATTTTTTTATACATAATCTATTTAACATATAAGTTAATTAATATATACGTTAATTAAAAAGTGAACACTATGGATCAACTCAGCACTGTTTTCTCTGCACTGGCGGACCCGACCCGGCGCGCGATTATCGCCCGGCTGTGCGAAGGCGATGCCACGGTTGGCGAACTCGCCCAACCGTTCGATATTTCGGCCCCGGCCATCTCCCGCCATATCAAGGTTCTGGAGCAGGCCGACCTGATTGAACGGACCACCGAGGCGCAATGGCGCCGCTGCCGCCTGAAAGAAGAGGGGCTGGAAGCGGCATCCGACTGGCTGGAGGAACAGCGCGAGTTCTGGCTCGCGTCGTTCGAACGCCTCAACAAACTGCTAATGCAAGGAGATGACAAATGACCGGTGAAAATGCGCGGCAGGACAGGGTTCTGCGCCTGACCCGCGAATTCGACGCGCCGGTGGGAAAACTCTACGACGCGTTTACCAACCCGGCAGTGATGACACAGGGGTGGAGCTCATCCTTCAAATGCCTGGACAACTACCTAAGGGAGCACTTATGAAAATCTACGACTTTACACCAGCACCCAACTGCAAACGCGTCAGAATGTTCGTTCTCGAGAAGGGCCTGGATATAGCCTTTGAACAGGTCGACCTGCTCTCGGGTGAACACAAGTCGCCGGACTTCTTGAAGAAGAACCCGATGGGGCTGGTTCCGGTTCTGGAACTGGACGACGGCACCTGCATTGCGGAAAGCGTGGCGATTTGCCGCTATCTCGACGACGTTTTCCCGGAGCCCCCGCTGACGGGGACCGATCCCAAAGAGCGGGCAGTCATCGAAATGTGGAACCGCAGGGTTGAACTGGGGCTGTTTCACAGTGTGGGCGGCTATTTCGTGCATACGGCGCCTTTTTTCAAGGACCATGTTCGCCAACGCGCGGACTACGCCGAAGACCTGCGCGAGACCGCGCGCAAGCAGCTGCAGTGGCTGGACCAGAACCTGGGCGATCGGCGCTGCATTGCCGGCGAGCGCTATTCGATTGCCGACATTACCGCCCAGATGGTTATCGACCTGGGGACACCCTCGGTTTTCACTGTCGACGACTCCCTCGCCAATATCTCACGGTGGCTTAAGGAGGTCTCGTCAAGACCCGGCGCCGCGGCGCTCGCGGCGAAAACACCCGCCGCCGACAATGCCGCGCAAGGAGCCTGACACCGATTCGGAGGACAACGCAATGAACAATGTGGTTAACGATAAAGCCTGGCTTGAAGCCCGCCGGGCGCTACTCGCGAAGGAAAAGGAACTGACGAAGCTGCGCGACGAAGTTGCAAAGGCGCGGCAGGCAATGCCGTGGCGAAAGGTCGAGGAGCATTACATCTTCGATGGACCGCAAGGCGAGGTTTCCCTCGCCGACCTCTTCGACGGCAAGAGCCAGTTGATTGTCTATCACTTTATGTATGGTCCGGACTGGGGGGAGGGATGCAAGAGCTGCTCCTTCTGGGCTGACCAGTACGATACTATTGACATGCATATCGGTGCACGTGATGTTGCACTCGCTTGCGTATCAAGGGCGCCGCTGGAACAGTTCGAAGCCTTCAAGCAACGCATGGGCTGGAAGTTCAGCTGGGTTTCCTCGGTCGGCAACAGTTTCAATAGGGATTACCAGGTCTCCTTCCCCGGCAAGCAAAGGGGCACCTACAATTACCGTGAGACTGACGTGATGGAAGAGCTGCCGGGCCTCAGCGTCTTTTACCGGGATGGCGACGGCGCCGTCTATCACACCTACTCTACCTATTCCCGCGGCCTCGATGCGTTGAATGCCACCTACCAGATGCTGGATCTTGTGCCGAAAGGCCGCGATGAGAAGGATCTTGATTACCCGATGGCCTGGGTCAGACACCACGACAACTACTGAGGGCAAGGTCGCAATTCACCGGCATTGGAAAAGTCAGTGCAGATTTTTTCCGATATCCGCCTGCACAGGTTCATGATAAGCGGCGGGCCGGTTTTTACGCAGCAAGGTTGTTTTCACCTGCCACTGCTGATCCGGATCGAGTTTTCCCAGGAAAACAATGTCCCGTCGGGCGCTGAATGCGATCGGCACGCCGTCGCGGTAGAGCAGCCGCCGATTTTGTCGGAGCGGGACCCGTTCACCGGGCGTAATAACCCCGGTTAAATTAAGCGGATCGGCGGCGCTGATCGCAATCAAGTCGCCCTGTTTCGGCTGATTGCGAATCTTGCGCAGCGCGGCCACCGCCTCCGGCAGCGCAAACTGTTCACCGGCGAAACTCTGCACAAAGCGGCCGCCGCGCAATTCTCCGCGGGCTTCCAGGCGTCGGCACACGTACAATAGATCGCGCCAAGACGGCAGACCCGGTTCCCTGTCCAGCAACCTGCGGAATATCACCCCGTAGCGCCGCAGCAGCGCCCGGGCGATATATTCGACTCGGTCATACTTGTCCCCGGTTTCGGCATCCGGTGGGCGCAACAGGGACCAGCGCCCGGTGCTGTCCAGCGGCGGCTGGGTTTTGCGGCGCCGTCGGCCCTGGGACTTGGCGGGAGTAATCAAGCTGCGCAATCCCTGAAAACTGTCGCAGGTCACCAGGCCGCAGGCGCTTAGCTCTCCCAGCGCGGTTTCCAGTTGCGACGGCAACAGGTTCGAGGCAGTGAGCAGTTCCTCAAAAAAACTGGCGCCCCACTCCTTCAGCGCGCCTCGCACCTTATCCGCGGCGCCGGACAAGGCGGGCGGCTCGTCTGCTACCGCCGACGCTTGGATTCGCCACTGGGTCATATTAGGCCGCGAGACAAACGCAATGGGCGTGGTTTTGATGGCCGGATTCTTGGGTTTATGCGATCTGTCGCCGCTTGGTGCCTGCAGCCGCAGCCAGGCAAATTTGCCGGCCGCGCATAGCTGGTCGAGTTGCGCCGGAAGATACAGCGCCACCCTGGCGGGCAGCACGTCCTTTTCCCAACTGCCGGCGGGCAGGCTTAAGCCTTCCAGTTGCCGCAAACTCCTCTCCAGCGCGGCTTCCCCTTTATCGGGATCCTCCAGCCCCTGCCAGCGAAACAGAAAACGCATAAAGTCCGCCGGCGCCACCGGCTCAATTTCGCTGCGCAGTTGTTTCAGCGTATAGCGGTGGATGCGGGCCAGCAGGCCCCGCTCGCACCATTCCATTTGACCCGAGGTGGTAAATTTACCTTGAATAACAAAACCTTCCTGCTGCAGCGCCAGCAGCGCTTGTTCCAGCTGCGACGGCGAGACCGGCAAGGGTGCCCCCAGTTGCTGCGCAGTGACCGGGCCCAGCCCTTCCAGGCGGCTGCGAACCAGCTCCCGCAACGCTGTCGCGAAATCATCCGCCTCGCCGCTATCCAGCGCGGGGATCTCGGGTTCGATACCGGCTTCCGGACAAAGTTGTAGCATCGCTTGCAGGCGTTCCGCCGTCACCCAAAGCCGCTGCCCCTCAGAGGTGCTGAGCACGGTGGCTCGCTGCGCCCGCTTTAGCTCATCCAACAGAGGTTTCCAGGCCTGCTGCTCGCCCTCCTCCGCGGTAATAAAACCCAATATCAGCAGCGCATCGTGGAGTTCGTCCGGCGTGCCGGCCCGGGGCCAGGCTTCTTCGCACACTTGCGCAATCGCCTGCGGGTTCAGGTGGCCGATATCGGCAGCGGTCTGCGGGTCCATAAAACGCCGCTGCTGAATCGCCAGTGTGCGACGCTCCTCCGCGGGCGCGTCGTCGAGAAACGCGTAGGGTTTGGCGTTGAGAATTTCCTGCGCCAGCGGGGACGGCGTCGCCAGGTCCCGCGTGACAACCTGCATCCGACCCGCCGCTAATGCTTGCAGCAGCGTTTCCAGCCCGCGGATATCCATTAATTCCGTCAAACAGTCGGTCAGCGTTTGGGCAACCAGCGGGTGATCCGGTACTTCCCGCTCGCCGCGAATATTTTCAACGCAGGCCAGTTGATCGGGGAAGATGGTCGCGATCAAGTCTTCCGCATCGTTGCGCTGAAAGGGCGCCGGCACCTTTTTACCACCGCGGTTGCGGGGCACCGCCAGCGCGGTGTTGGCCACCCAACGCCAGCGTGAGGGGAACATTGGGGCATCAAGCAGCGCCTGCACCAATACATCCTTGACGGTGGCCGCCGTTAAATAGTGGACCGGTTCCTCCAGCGGAAAACTGTGGGTGGCGCCCAGCGACAGCACAATGCTGTTCTCGTTGGCCGCGGCCTGCAGTTCAAAGTTAAAGCGGCGGCAAAAGCGTTTGCGCAACGCCAGTCCCCACGCCCGGTTAATCCGCGAACCATAGGGGGAGTGAATCACCAGGTGCATATCGCCGGTTTCATCGAAGAAGCGTTCGAACACAATCTGCCGCTGACTCGGCAGCACCGTCAGCGCGGCTTTGGCAGCGGCCAGGTATTCGGTCAGTTGTTCAGCCGCGGAGGCAGGCAATTCGAGGGCGTCCTTGAAATAAGCGACGACATTTGCCTGCCCCTGCTCCAACAGACCATCCAGCATGGCTAACAGATTGGACACGGACAGCGAGAGTTCATCACTGCGCCCGGGCGCTTCGCCGAACCAAAAGGGTATGGTGGGCGGTTGGCCGTGGGCGTCCTCGACAAACACACGGCCCTGCTCGATTTTGAGCATCCGGTAAGCGCTGTTGCCCAACTGAAAGATATCCCCCGGCAGGCTTTCAAACGCAAAATCTTCGTTAAGGGTGCCGACAAACAGACCCTGGGGCTGCATAATCACGTCGTAGTCGAATTGGTCGGGAATGGCGCCGCCGTTCATCAGCGCGGTGAGTCGCGCATTGCGCCTGGGGCGCAACACGCCGTTTACCGCATCACGATGGATATAGGCGCCCCGGCGGCCGCGCCGGGTATGAAAACCGTCGCCGAGCATTTGCACCACCTGGATAAAGCTTTGGTAGCTTAGCTCACGGTAGGGCCAGGCTCGGGTAAAGGCCTCGAACAACTGCTTTTCCGACCATTCGCGGCTGGCCACTTCGGCGATTATTTGCTGCGCCAGAACGTCCAGAGGATGTTCCGGAATCGGAATACGGTCCAGCTCATCCCGCTGCACCGCCGCCAGCAGCGCGGTGCATTCCAGCAGGTCGTCCCGGGACAGCGGAAACAGGCGGCCCTTGGGGATTGCCCCGAGGCGGTGGCCGGAGCGGCCGACGCGCTGTAACAGTGCCGCGATACTCCGCGGAGACCCCATTTGGCACACCAGATCTACATCGCCGATATCGATGCCCAGCTCCAGTGACGCAGTGGCCACCAGGGCTTTGAGCTGGCCATTTTTCAAGCGTTGCTCGGCTTCCAGCCGATGCTCTTTGGCCAGGCTGCCGTGGTGCGACGTAACGGCTTCCTCCCCCAGCCGCTCCGCCAGGGCAGCGGCGGCCCGCTCCGCCAGGCGCCGGGTGTTAACGAATATCAAGGTAGTGTTATGGGCGACTATCAGCTTCTCCAGATAGCTGTAAATTTCATCCCACACTTCATTGGCCATCACGGCTTCCAGCGGTGAGCCGGTGACAGCCAGCTGCAAATCCCGCTCGCGCTGGTAACCTGTGTCGACAATGCTGCAGTCATCAACCCGACCGGTGAGAAATTGCGCCATCGCCATTATCGGCTTTTGGGTGGCTGACAGACCGACCCGCACCGGCGGCGATGGGGTCAGCTCCGCCAGCCGCTCCAGAGAAAGGGCCAAATGCGCACCCCGCTTATTCCCCGCCAGGGCGTGGATTTCATCGACGATTACCGTCTCCACCGAACCCAGCATCTCCCGTCCGGATTCCGACGTTAGCAATATGTACAGTGATTCGGGGGTAGTGACCAATATATGGGGCGGGTAGCGTTTCATCGCGCTGCGTTCCGCCTGGGTGGTGTCGCCGGTGCGCACCTGCGCGCGAATTGGCACGTCGGGCAGGCCTTGCTCTAAGAGCATGTCGCGAATTCCGTTTAGCGGCAACTCCAGGTTTTTGTGAATGTCGTTGGAAAGCGCTTTCAGGGGCGACACATACAGGACTCGGGTGACGTCGGGCAGTGGCTTTTGCAAGCCCTCCTGCACCAGCCGATCGATGGTTGCCAGGAAAGCCGCCAGGGTTTTTCCGGAGCCGGTGGGCGCGGAAATCAAGGTTGGCCGGTTGGCGCGAATCGCCGGCCAGGCCTGTAACTGCACGTCTGACGGGCCGGCAAACTGAGCGTTGAACCAGTCGGCAACGGCCGGGTGAAAACCTGTGAGAGTCATTGCCGCATGGTGGCCGCGCCGGATAGGCGTGTCAAGCAAATGCCGGCATTTTAGTTTGGCGACTTTGCCAGTGCCCTGCACGCCTGCGGTTGGCGATTCTCGGCGAGTTGAAAAGTCGCTTATTTGATATTATGGATTTGCAACTATCTCTAGTATTAGAGCACTGAATTTCACACCGCCATCCGACAGGCGTCGCCCGGTTGAGATGCGATAAATTAGACTAATGACAAGGGTGGAGCCATGAGCACAGATTTGCCATTGATCTTTGAAAAACGAAACGGAATAGCCTATCTCACGCTAAACCGCCCCGAGGTTCACAATGCCATGGATCTCGATATGGGCAGGCTGCTGCTGGAGGCCTGGGAAGAATACGCCGAGGACAAAAGCCTGCGCTGCGCGATCCTCACCGGCGCCGGCGAGAAAAGCTTTTGTTCCGGCGCCGACCTGGCCAAGCTAACCCCGCTGCTGATGGGCGCGCGACCGCCGGCCAACGAATACGAGCGCCGCGTCAAGGAGGAACCCCACTCCCGCGGCAGGGCGAACTTGCGCGACCCTTGGATGTTCAAGCCGGTGGTTGCGGCAATCAATGGTCAGGCGATTGCCGGCGGTATGGAGATGCTGTACGGAGCCGATATTCGCGTCGCCAGCAGCACCGCGCGATTCGGGCTACAGGAAGCGAAATGGGCGGTATTTCCCTCCGGCGGATCCACGGTTAAATTACCCCAGATGATGACCTACTCCCGGGCCATGGAGATACTGTTGACCGGCGAGCTGATCTCCGCCGAGCAAGCGCTGGAATGGGGTTTCCTGAACAAGGTTGTGCCGCCGGAAAACGTTATGGAAGAGGCGGAAAAATACGCCACCCGTATTGCCAAAAACGGCCCGCTGGCGGTTGCCGCAATCAAGGAATCCGTACTCAGCAACTGGGGGCTGCCGTTGAAAGACGCGCTTTATCAGGAGCGGGAAATTGCCGAAGCAAGGGTGGTTGGCACCAAAGACTCCAAAGAAGGCCCGCGGGCCTTCAAGGAAAAACGCGAACCCAACTTTATCGGTGAATAATTAGCGAGGGCATCCTGGTGAAGTTGGACTGCACCAAACGAATCGCCGAACAGGCGCTGAGCTACCGCCTTGATGAGTTGCCCGCCGACGTCATTTATCTAGCCAGGTTCAGCCTGCTGGATAACGTTGGATTGGCGGTGCGCGGCGTGCGCGAGGAAACCACCCGGATACTGGGTCGAGAGCTGTTTTCCAAGGATGTAAGCGCCCGCGACCTGTTACCCGGCGCGCTGCCGACGGAGTTTCTGCCCAGGACGGCCATGCTGCGGGCCGTATCGGCCCACGCGATAGACTTTGATGACACCCTGTGGGGCGCCAAGGGCGCACATGTGGGCAGCATCGTAAACGGCGCGCTGCTGGCGCTGGCGGCGAAGGTCGACCTGTCGGGCGCCGACTTTCTGGCGGCCCAGGTGGCCGGCTACGAGACGGCGGCTCGGGTCGCCGGGCTGGCGCAACTGGCTCACTATGAAAACGGGTTCCACTCAACGTCGACGTTCGGCGTGTTTGGCGTGGCCGCCGCCTGCGCCAAGGCGATGGGCGCTAATCAGCAGCAGATGGAAATGGCGCTCGGCCTGGCGGCCACGCAAGCGGCGGGCGTTAAATGCACATTCGGCACCATGGCTAAGCCCTTCAACGCCGGCAACAGCTGCGCGAACGGGTTAACCGCCGCCAGCCTGGCAATGCAGGGTTTTACCGCACCCACGGACGCCCTGGAAGCCGAGAAGGGTTTCCTCGACCTGTTTTTGGGACTGCCGGAGGCGGAGCGCAATGTGGAGGGCCCGGATAAATTCAATATTCTAGAGTTGTCCTTCAAATATCATGCTACCTGCAATGCCACACATCCGATGATCGAAGCGCTCAGGGAGCTTCAGGGCGAAAAGGCGTTCGACCCCGCGGATGTCAAGCAGATCAGCGTGAAGGTATTGCCAATCGCGCTCAAAACGGCGAGCATCGGCGTGCCCCGACCGGGGCACGACTGCAGGTGCTCGTTTTCGCAGATTGCCGCCTCCGTCGTGGCGGGCCTGGATATGGCAGCCGATGACACCTTTAGCGACGATATACTGAAAAACGAAACGGTCAATCAGCTCAGGGAAAGAGTCGCGGTGATTCCCGATCCCAAGGTGAAGCCCTACTCCACTGACGTGATTGTGGAACTTACCTCAGGCGAAGTGCTGGAGACCAACTATGACTATTACGCCGCCACCGTAAACGGCAGAGACAAACTGGGCGAACGGCTGGGAAATAAGTTCAACAACCACCTGCAGGCGGCGTTCACCGAAGCTGAAATTAAATCTCTCTCCGACAGGATTCTCGCAATAGAACACAGCGAGAGCATCGGCGAAGCACTAAGTGTATAACCCCTAGCGGCGCTTACTTAAGCCTTGTCATTTTCGTGAAAGCGGGAAAATTAGGATAAAGAGTCTCAGTTTTATGTTTCTCTTTCGCAGGCGGTGGCGAATCGCCTGCGGAGTTGCCTTTGCAAACACGCGGTGAATACATCCCTGTACGCTCGACACCCGCTTCCCTGCGGGTGACGGTTTGCAAAGGCAACTCCCCAGTCAATTCTTCAAGTTTACCGTTTTGCTGTTTAACAAGGTGTTTTAACGGAAAAGTAGTACAGCGGTTAATTTGAAGGTTGGGATTGGGTAAGGGTTTCGGAACCGTCGCCGGCAGGGAAGCCGGCGTCGAGCTTACAGGGACGTATTCACAGCG
>JANQKW010000187.1 GCA_028280905.1 Porticoccaceae bacterium | reverse complement strand
AATTTCGATTGCTGCGTTAGTATCTGCTTAAACGACTGCAATGTCTTTACGCCGGCATTGCTGTTGCCGAAGCCGTTGCGGGCGCCGAATTTCATTTCCCGCCACAGGGCGCGGCCGATGGGTCTTGCCAGCCGCTCCAGCAGTTTGTCCCAGAAATCCACCGCGCCCGCCGCGCGCGCGTTTACCCTTTCGCCACGGGAGGTGACTACGTCTTTTATCTCCTCCAGCACGCCTGTGTCGTACATAAAATGGAACGGATAAATGCGGTTGGCTTTGAACACATCCCGCATCGCCGCGATGCGCTTGGCGGAAGCGGCCGGTGAGTTCAATCCGCCGTGGGCATAGAAAAGCAGGTGGTCGTATTTGGTGCTGCCGGAGAGCAACTTGGCGGTATTCTTTACATCGTTCAGGTCACTCCAGTATCTACCGGCATCGTGAAACTTGCCGTCGTCGATATGCACGAAGTGACCGGCAATTTCACCTCTGTCTACTTTACCGGAACGGCCGAAGCCGCCGCCCTCCACCCGGCTGCTTTCCGATACGCCCAAATGCCAGATCTGCGGCGTGGGCAGCGCCAGGCTTAACACCCAGGCATCCACAAGGTTTTGGTGCCAGTCTTCATACTGCCACAGCGCCACACCCGACTGCCCCCAGCGGGTTCGCCACGAATTCTGCACCAAAAAACCCTTGCTGTTGTACCCCACGATAGCAAAAGCATGTCCACCAATAGTCTCTTTCCGTATCGGAATTACGCCGTTCTTGATGGCGGTTGTTTCCCAGCCTTTATGAACGTTCGCCGAACAATAAACGGCGCCCGCTTCGTTTAATGCGGCATGAAAATCACTGATGCGGCGGCTGAGCCGGTAGTAGGCGCCAATGGTATTGGAGCGCGCGTCCTTGGCGGCTCTAATGGATAACACACCCGGCTTGCCTGGCGAGTAGGGCCAGTAGGCATCGCGGCAGACGCCCATATTGGCGAAACCCTTGATAGCGCCCCGGCAGGATGAACCAGCGTACTCCTCGCCCGGCCACTCATCGTGCTTGCGCGCCATCTCGTAAAGCATGCGCGGGCTAACCCTGATTTTCCTGCTGCGCTGCTGGTTGAGCAGGTTAATCACCGCCGCCAGGCCGAAGCCCGTGCAAGCGCCCTCCACACCCTGGTCCAGAATAGCCAGATTGGGCGGTTTTCTCATTGAGGACTTCAGTTGAATCGGTGGCGGCCTGTAAAGCCAGTCGCGGGAATCCGGCATATCAGCCGCAACGTTAAGGGTGAACCCTTGCAGCTTGTCGGTTTTCATTTTTGCCATGATTATTCTTCCTTGGCGCGATCCGTTCGTGCCGATTATGACGTTCGTGCTTATTGTTGAGTCAGCCTGCTGTACGGGCTACCACTTTATATAGCACAAGATTTTGTCTATTGCCTTAGCGTTTGCAGACAAACGGCCGATTAGCGTTGTGCGCCAAATAGCGGGGCCGCAAGGGCATCCGTCATTATCACCTTGAAGGAGTACTAGCAGCGGGTCATGTGCTACTATTGTCCGGCCGCTTTGGCGCGAGTTCCAATCAACTAGACTAGCAATCTTATGTCATCAGACACGGCGACCAGGGTTTACGAATCCGAATCCAGACTGATTCAGCTCATTTATCAGTGCGTTGGCGAACCGCGATTATGGAATACTTTCATGCATCAGCTAGTCGATGCACTCGATGCCCGCTCTTCAAGATTGCTGATGATGAATGCACAGGCAAATGAGGTGCAAGAGAGCTTTGTGGTCAACCATGATGAGCGCTACATGCAGCAGTACACTGATTACTACGTAAACAAGTGCCCGTGGCGGCCGGAACTGGCATTGAAGGCCAAAGGGTTGCTGTATACCACTTTTTTTGATTTCAGTTGTAAACAAAAAGAGTTTCGGAAGACGGAATTTTATAACGATTGGGCAAAACCACAGGACATCGAGCATGGCATATGTGGAACGGTTTTGCAGGACCCCAAAAAAACGGTGCAACTGCTGGTGCAGAGAAATAGGGATGCAGGACATTTCACGCACCTGGAAACGAATGCAGTCAACCGTTTGGTGCCGCATATTCAAAATGCGATCAGACTGACTGAAAAAGCAGATATCATACAGGCGGCACAAAAAGGGGCGGCAGAGCTGGCCGACCGGTATTCGCTGCCATTCGCATTAATCGACGAACAGATGAAAGTTTGTTTTATTACCCCAATTATGGAGCGGAAAGTCACAAAGAGCCTGGGGTTAACACTGGCTTCAGGAAGGCTGGCCGCAAACGATGCCAATGAAAATGCGCGACTAAACCGGCTGCTGCGGGAGAGCATCCTGACAGCTTCAAGTTCAGGAAATTCTGCGGGAGGTGTTGTTTCTATCAATGCCGACAGAAGCGTTGGACTTCGCATGCAAGTGATGCCGTTTCCCGTAGAAGTGGATAACCTGTTGACGGTGACTAAAGGCGTATTTGCCGTTGTATTTCTGACCAGTTCGAGCCTAAAGTTCTCTTTGTCCAGGGAACAGTTGTCAATGCTTTACAACCTTACCGAGCGCGAATCTCAATTGGCCACCTTGCTGTGTGAAGGCCTATCGCTCGAGCAAATAGCTGAGCATCAGGGCGTAAAAGCAAGCACCCTTCGCAAACAACTCAAGTCAATCTACGCTAAAACCGACACCCACCGCCAAGGCGAGTTGATCGTCACACTGCTAAACAGCTTCGCTGCCAACCGCTACTGATGAAAACCGGCAAAGCCGTTCCGTCGAACATTACCCATAGCTCATCCACCAGATAAAAAACAAAAGTTGATCCGTCTCACATTTTTCACCGGCTTACCCCATCTGGGGTAAGCCGGTGAAATGTGCCGTTGTTATAGTTCCGTTGCCAAATAAATCACTTTTCAGTCATAAAGAGGCAACACTATGCTAACAACAAGAACACATTTACTTGCCGGATGTCTTGCCGGCAGCATGCTGCTTACAGCTTGTGGCGGCTCATCATCCGGATCCAGCAGCGGAGCAACCGATGATCCCGGCGATACGGGAGGCACTGCTGTAGACGTCACTGGCAATGTAACGGCTCCGGCGGGTGCGGTGGCGACATTGGTAAAGCACAACTCGCTACTGATAGTGGTAAGGGACGCTCTGTTCAGCCGTGCGCATGCAGCGATAACCGGTTTAATGCCGGTTGAAGGCGCCACTGTCGAACTGATAAGAGTTGATGATCAAGGCGTGCAAACGGGCGACGTTCTGGCTACGGCCACCACATCGATCACCGGAGATTATACGCTAACCGTACCGGCGGGTGTTGATCTGGCGGGCAACTTGATCGTGCGTGTGTCCGGATCAGGCGGCACAGAGATGCGCGCGCAGGTAGTGGAACAGGAAGTGGATATTAATCCCGTTTCAGAATTTGTGTTGCAGAAGTTTATCGATCAGGGTGCTGACTTGGACAACCTGGAAACGACATCTGTGATCAAGCTAACCGGTCAGATTGAAGAGTTTGATTTAACCGCCGGCGCAGATCTGAGCGAGATGCTGGATTCGCTGGAACAGGAAACCGGAGACTTTGTTGAAGACCAGATATCGGTTATAGCGTCCACGCCAGGTGATGCCGCTACGCTCGCCGGAAGCTACCGGGCCATTGAATTGGGTTTTGGGCTTCACGACGACGATCAGCAATATGGCGTTGGCACCCTGAGTGTCGACGGCGGCATACTTGAGTTTGATCTCTCCGACCAGGGTATGGGCGACGTGACGCTTGAATTTAATTTGGAGGAATCTTTCTATTCGAACCAATTTTTCAACAACGATACCGTATCACTATCCTATAACGTTGAAATTGAAACCGGCGACATCGAGACGGATACCGGCCGGATTGATGATAAGGGTGTATTAAGTGTAGAGGCTGAATTCTCAGAAGACATAGACGGCGATTTTGGCTGGCGTGAGCCTCCAAGTGTCAGCAAACTGCAGAAAGTTGGGAGCAACAATATCTTTGTGGGCACGTTCGCCGACGCCAGTGTGCGCTACCAAACGATCGACACCAACAATGATGACATCAAGGATGCGATTGACCCTGACGCACGAGAAGGTGACGAGGTTTTCAAGACCCTGCTTATCGCAGCCGAAAAACCGACTGCCATGACGACATCAGACCTGACGGGAGATTTTGGCCGCATCTACTTTGAAGCGTTGCTTGGCGCCAACGGGTTTTATAATGTCAGAGTCGAACGCAATATACTCAGCTTTGACGGCGTGGGATTATTCGATATTGGCGAGACCCAGATCGCCGATCTCGAAAGAACACCCTCAAGCTTCGCCTATGTTGAATCCATGGATCAGTCCGACACGGGTATCAGCTACAGCGTATCGGAAAACGGCACTGTTGTTACCGCCGACGGCGAGGATGAAAACAGCCTTTTCAGCGACACATTTGATTTCTTTGTTGTCCATACGCCCTCCATCGTCGATGACGCCAACCCCGATGACAACCTGATAGCCGAACTGGAGGCTGGAATCACCCTCGCCGTTAAACTACCCGCAGCGCAACTGGATATCAGCAGCAAGGTCTACCGGGTTTTCTTTATGGGAGTAGCGCTTACCCAAACCAGCACCGCGCTGGCGACCGGGCGCTTTAGCAATACGCTCACTGTTAACAGCGATGGCGTATCAGGTAGTCTTTTTCATGAACTCATTGATATCGAAAAAGCAACCAGCACCGCCGAAGTGGTTGCCTTTGACGACGAGCCGGTGACACAGGAAACGACCATCAGTTTGGCGGCTAATGGCGAGGCCACCATTGTTGTCAACGATCCGGAGGGCGCATTTACATTCAACGGTTATTTTTCACATGATGGCGGCATGGGTATATTCAGCACCCGTTATGCTGACACAGGTGAGGATCCCGATGAATTGGGTGTTGTCATGCTCGTTGAAATTGACGCTACCGAATAAGTTTGCCAGTCGCATAGGCAAACCGACAGGAAGCGCCCCATGACCTTTTGGGGCGCTGTTCCGTTGGTTTTCCCAAAGCCCGTGCAATCGATGTGTCATCCAACCGGCAGAACAGGGGGCGTCGGTTTGGCGGCTTCACCATGCCTACTTACAGCAATTCTTGAACACTGCTTCCAATAGTGAGCTGATTGGATAGAATACCCCGCTGGGAAAACCGATCACAAAACAAAGGGTTTGTCGTAATGAGCATCCAAACACAACCAATTGAATACCGGGATGGAGAAACGTTGCTGGAAGGCTATCTGGCTTTCGAGGACAAGGCGGCGCGGCCAACGGTACTCATTGCCCACGCCTGGGAAGGCCGCGATGCATTCGTCTGCGAGAAAGCGCGCGATCTCGCAGCGCTGGGTTATACGGCATTTGCGCTGGATATGTACGGCAAGGGTGTGCTGGGAAACGGCCCGGAGGAAAACACCAGACTCATGCAACCCTTTCTTGATGACCGCGCCATGTTACAACGGCGTTTAATCGCTGGGATGCGGGCCGCCGTTGAAACTGCACAGGTAGATGCAACGCGAATTGCAATCATAGGCTACTGTTTTGGCGGTCTATGCGCACTGGATCTGGCGCGAACCGGCGCGGAATTGAAGGGCGCGATTAGTTTTCATGGACTGTTGAATGCCCCGGGCAACACAAAGGGTAAAAAAATAACGTCCAAGGTACTGATTTTACACGGCGACAAGGACCCGCTGGTTCCCGTTGAACAGGTTGTGGCCTGCCAACGTGAACTCACAGCCGCCGAAGCCGATTGGCAGATAGTCACTTACGGAACGGCTATGCATTCCTTTACGAATCCGAAGGCGACGGATCCAGGCAGCGGACTCTTGTACGATGCCAATGCAGACAAACGATCCTGGCGCTCCCTGTTGTTGTTCCTCGAAGAAATATTCGCGTGAACGCGCGTCGAAGCGCCGGCGATTTTTTTGGCGGCGGCCTTGGTCAGGATCGCAACATCACCCAACAGTTTTGCAGTGGGTCATCGCCGCCTAACCGACCAGTATTTCGGCCAGGGCCTCCGCGATCATAATAACCGGCGCATGGGTGTTACCGCTGGTAATCGTTGGCATCACCGATGCATCGGCGATATAGAGGTTATCAAAGCCCCGCACCGTTAACCGGCTATCGATGACGGCCAGCGGATCATTGTCGTCGCCCATTTTGCAGGTACCCACCGGATGGAAAATAGTGGTAGCGATATCCCCGGCGGCGATGGCGAGTTGCTGCGGGGTAACAAACTGCGGGCCGGGTTTTATCTCCCGGGGTTTGTATCGCGCGACCGCGGCCTGGGAGGAAATTTCCCGGGTGATTTCTATTGACTGCGCGGCAATTTTTTTGTCCTGCTCGGTACTCAGGTATCGCGGGTCTATGCTGGGCGCTGCCGCAACGTCGGCGCTGGTAATGTCTATCCGGCCGCGGCTGGTGGGCCGCAGGTTGCAAACGCTGGCGGTAATACCGGGCCGCTTGTGCAGTTTTATACCCAGCGCTTCGGCCGTCATCGGTTGCACATGGTACTCCAGGTCGGGGCGATCTATCGCCGGGTCGGATTTAAAAAACGCCCCCAGTTGGCTCGGCGCCATCGACATGGGCCCGGACTGCCTAAACAGGTATTCAGCGGCCATCCCCAGCTTGCCGAACAGGCTGTTCATCGGCTGGTTGAGCGTCCGCGCGTTTTCCACCTCGAAAGCCACGCGTATCTGCAAGTGGTCCTGCAAGTTGCCACCCACGCCATCCAGTTTCCTGACGCATTTAACACCGGCCTTTTTCAGTACCGCTTCCGGGCCAACGCCGCTGCGCTGCAGGATGCCTGGCGAAGCCACACTGCCGGCGGCCAGAATGACTTCACCCCCGCTAGCAATGGTCTGCCGTTTGCCATTTATTATCGCGTCGATTCCGGTAACCCTGTTCCCGGCGCCGTACAGCAGTTTATCCACCAACACCCGGGTGGCGATGGTGAAGTTTGCGCGAGTTTTAACCGGATTGAGAAATGCCCGCTTTGCGGAGCAGCGCACGCCCTTGATCTGGTTGACATGGAATAACCCGACGCCCTCGTTGTCGCCGGTATTAAAATCGTCAGTGGGCGGAATACCGTATTCGATGCAGGCGCGCTCCCAGGCATCAAGTATCTCCCAGTGCAGCCGCTGCCGTTCCACCCGCAGTTCGCCGTCGGCGCCGTGGAAGCTATCGCCACCCCGGTAGAAGCTTTCACCGCGTTTAAAGCGCGGCAGCACATCGTCCCAGCGCCAACCGGGCAGTTGCCAGTTGTCATAGTCCTGCCGCTGCCCCCGCATGTAGATCATGCCGTTGATGGCGCTGCATCCCCCCAGTACTCGGCCCCTGGGGTAAGGTAAAACCCGCCCGTTCAAACCGGGTTGCGGGGTAAGCGAGTAACACCAGTCGGCCCTGGGATTTCCCATGGCGTACAGATAGCCCACCGGGATATGGAACCACAACCAGTTATCGTTGCCACCGGCTTCGAGCAGCAGCACCTTGCGGTTGGGGTCGGCCGACAGGCGGTTGGCCAGCACGCAGCCGGCGCTGCCGGCACCGACGATTATGGTGTCATAGTGTTGAAAGGAGTTGTTTGCCATATGCCCGCTATTTTTTAGGCAATTATTAGGCAGATAAATAGAAAAGCAATCCCTGAGGCTTAATTACCGTGAAACCCGCAAAACAGCAGGCTCAGACTACCTGGACCAGGCTGGAACGATAGCTGCCATGGAGGTAATCGACCAGGTGGTCGCTGAGGTCCACCGCATCCTCCTCGGCGCCGTAGATAAAGCTGGATTTGCGGCGGCGCATAAACGGCAGGCCCATCACGTAGATACCGGGCGCATCCACCACACCGCCATCGTGGCGCAGGTTGCCCTTGCGGTCCAGCACCGGTACTTGCAGCCAACTGTAGTCCGGGCGGTAGCCTGTCGCCCAGATAACAGTTTTGATTTCGCCGCTGCTGAGATCCAGGTTCAGCGCCGGGCATTCATCGACCCGGGTGGATTGAAATTCCGGTCCGGCCCTCTCGGTTCCATTCAAGCCGTTGGCTTCGGCCCATTGGTCGATGCTGTCCAGCAGACGGTTCATTTTCAGGTCGGCCAGTTTGCAGACGTTGCTCAATGCGCCCGAGAACTGCGCACAGTGGTCGCGCACCTCCATTAGGCGGCCGACAACCTTGACGCCATTGCTGGCCAGGCCGTTCAGGTTCAGGGTTCGTTTATCCGCGGTTCCCACCAATTGTGGCGACGGCACGCCGCGCACCCGGCGCAGGTCGTCCACTTCGTCATAGCGCTGGTCGGAAACGCCTATCTTGTCCATCCACCAGAAGATATCCCGGCCGCGGTAACAGCGGGGCATGCGCACATGCTCACCCACCGAAAGGCTCACCGGGCGGCCGGAGCGATGAATTTCGTCGGCCAGTTGCAGTCCCGTCGCGGAGCCCCCCACAATCAGCACGCCCCCCTGCGGCAACTGTTCCGGGTTGCGGTACTGCTGGGTGGTGAGGCTCAACAGGTTAGAGGGAATCGCGGTGCTGACCCTGGGCATCACCGGCTTGTTGAAGGCGCCACTGGCAATTACCAGGGTGCGGCATAACCAGCAGCCGGCAGTGGTATCGACACGGTAGCCGCCGTCGCGGGGCTGCACCGCGGTGACGCAAACGCCCGTCTCTACCGGCGCGGCAATAGTGGTCGCATAGCGGTCAATAAAACTGATCACCTCCGGCATCGACATAAAGCCGTCGGGGTCGCTGCCCCGGTAACCGAAGCCGGGCAGGCTGGTCTGCCAGTTGGGGGTGAGCAGGCGCAGGGAGTCCCAGCGCTCCCTGCGCCAACTGTTGGCCACTTCGCCGCGCTCCAGCACCACATGGTCGATGGCGCGCTGCGACAGGCAGTAGCTCATGGCAAGCCCACAGTGGCCGGCGCCTATCACGACCGTGGCGACCTTGCGCGGCCTGCCGGAGCCCATCAGGACGTTCATTGGTTGGTTTCTACCGCAACGCGGGTGGGGTTGGTCACGATATCGAACACCGCGGAGCGTTTTTGCGATTGCGCCACCAGTGCCTCGATCTCCTCCTGTGAAGCGTCGGCATCTACGTTGAAATGAACCAGGATAGATTGGTAGCCGTTGCGAACATCGCTGTCGATGCCGAGAATACCCTGCAGGTCCATATCACCCATCACGGTGGCGGTGACGCTGTTTAGCTGGATATTGCGGTGTTGCGCGATGGTGGCCACGCCCGCGGTCAGGCAGCTTGCCAGTCCCACCAGCACATACTCAACTGGCGTGGCGCCGTTGTCCTCCGCGGAAAAAACTTCCGGGTGGTCGGCGTCGAATTTAAAGCAGCGCTTGTGGCACTGGTCCTCCCCAAGGCCGAAAAACTGCTCCACTTCCGAGTGGCTGTGGGTGCCGTTTACCCAGTTACAGGTGGCACGCCATTGAAATTGCGCAGCCTCCGGGGCTTCGGTTAAGGCTTCTCGCGCTGCTATCAGTGCGTTGATATCAACGCCATTGTTGACGATTTTGGTGTATTGGTTCATCGCTGTTCTCCAGGGTTGGCTGATGGGTTATTCCGAACCGTTGCTTGGCCGGTGAGTGTTATCGTCAACGCAATACGTGGAAAGCAGCGTGGTAATCGCCGTGGTTTTTCAAGTTGATATACCGTGGAAATCAAGCGGAAGACTGCTAGAGTAAATATCCTATTCATGGGGAATAACGGACTAGTATTTCAAAACACGCCGTAAACCCTTCCCTGGGGGCTCGACGCCAGCATCCCTGCTGGCGACGGTTTTTAAATACTAGTCCGTTATCCCTCTAAAATTCTCTACCGAAAACTATGTCGAAATACTTTTACTCACCCGGATAGTCCCTGGGTGAAAATCGCCGGCCGGACCAGACCCGGGTGAAGGGCATGTTCGCCTGGCGTTGCGCCAGGCGCACCGACTCGGCGTCGGGCGCTTTGTACAAACAAATCATGCGTTTTTTATCGGTGGAAAAATAGCTGCGCAGAAAGGTGACATTGTGCAGATCCAGGCACCAGGCACCGGCATCTTCCACGGCCTGCAATTCCTCCATCGCGACCGGTTCGTCAAATTGCCTCTCCACCACGACATTAGGCGTGCCTTGTTTCCCCGTGTCGTGAATGGTTGTCGCCCACAACCGGCGACGCACGA
>JANQKW010000175.1 GCA_028280905.1 Porticoccaceae bacterium | reverse complement strand
GGGAGGGCGTCAGCAAACCGTCAAATAGCGCGGTATGCCGCGTAAAAAAAACGTTAAATCCCATTGCGCCGGTTTATACAAAGGCGGATTTGCCACTATTATTGAATGACAATACTCTACTCAATGCACCGCGAATGAACGATCAAAACTTCATACAGTTCAATTTGTTAGGCGGCTCCGATATCTTCGATGCCAATGGCCGTGACTTGCAGTTCGCGACCCGCAAATCCCGGGCGTTGATGATTTTGCTGGCCATGTCGCCCGGTTTCAGGCGCAGCCGCGAGCAGGTGGCGGCGATGCTGTGGAGTCGCAGCGCCGAGGAGCAGGCGCGAGCCAGTTTGCGGCAAACCCTGTCTGAATTGCGCAAACTGCTCGGGACGGAATCCGACCTGCTGCTGGTCCAGGGCGATAACCTGGCGCTAAATCCGCAGTGGGGCCGCGTGGATGTCCATTCGCTGCAGGCCTGCGCGCCCTCCACCGACCCGGACGACCTGGAAAAAATCGCCGATATCTACCGGGGCGATTTTCTGGAAGGATTCTCCATTCGCGATAACGCCTTTGAGGACTGGGCGTTAGTGGAAAGACGCAATCTCCGAGACATGGCCATCAACGCCATGTCGCGGCTATTGCGCTACTTTCGGGATACCGCAAATCCCGACAAGGGGATACCCCTGGCGGACAAGATTCTGGCCATAGATCCGTTGCATGAATTCGCCCACCATGCGCTGATGTTGTTTTACGCCGCGCAGGATCGCCGCGGCGACGCGGTCCGCCAGTACGAGCTGTTCCGCGGTTCATTGCACCGGGAGCTGGGCATAAAACCGCCCGACGAGACCGAACAGCTTTATCAGTTGCTGATTAAAGGCGAAGAACCGACGGAGACCGAGCCGGGGCAAAAGCAGATTACCCCGCACGGCCAGTTTTCAGATATCGGCGGAGAAGTGCGCTACTGTCAGGCGAGGGACGGCACCAATCTCGCTTATATGATGATGGGCGATCCGGCGAAGCCCCCTCTGATCATGACCGGCAACTGGCTGACACATCTGCAGGAGGATTTGCAAAGCCCGGTGTGGCGCCCGCTGATAGAAGAGCTTATCGAGCACTTTTACCTGATACGCTACGATCAGCGTGGAATGGGGCTGTCGGATTGGGAAGTAACAAATTACGACCTGGATACCCTGGTGGACGATCTATCGGACGTGGTGGGCGTGACCGGGTGTTCAGAAGTCTCGCTGTTTGGTATTTGCCAGGCCGGCGCGATTTCCGCCTGCTATGCCGCCCGGCAACCCGAGCGCGTCGGGAAACTGGTGATTGTCTCCAGCCTGGCGCGGGGTTGGCGCAATCGCAGCGTTATGCTCGACCAACAGGCCGATGCCATGGTTCGAATCACCCTGCAGGGCTGGCAAGCGGAAAACCCGGCGTTCCGGCAAATTTTTTCTTCGCTGCTGATTCCCGATTCCACCATTGAACAGCTTCACTCGATGAATGAGCTGCAACGCGTCGCCTCATCACCGGAAAACGCCGCCCGGGTTCAGCAGGTGATGGGTTGCGTCGACCTGCGGGATACCCTGCCCCGGGTGACACAGCCGACACTGGTCATCCATCCGCAGAACGACCCATTTATACCCCTCAAGGAAGGCAAGAAACTTGCGGCCGGCATCCCCAATGCCCGGCTGTTAACGCTGCCCGGCAGTAACCATATTTTTCTCAGCCACGAAACCGCCTGGAACACCTATATTCGCGAAACGGAATCTTTCTTGCTGGCGGATTGATACCACCACCCGTTTGCCTACCCTACCCGCCGCGACGCGACAAAAAGCTGTGAGTTGGGAACCGATGCATCAAATTGTCATAGTTATGTCATTTTTGCAGTTTATTCTCCCACCCAGATTGCAAATTGATGATCTGATATCAGAAATATCGCTTTTAGGCCGAAAAACAGGGTCTTGGGCGAGCGAATGAAACAAAGATGAAATAAATATGACTTGGGTTTGTCATATTTGTCATCCCGCCGACACAGAACTGTCACAAAAGTGTCATATTTCTGATATATGTTGCGTGCTCAACGGCACTGTCGCCGCAAATAAGAGGAACCAACATGTACAGACATCTACTGAGCTTTGCAACAGGCTCCATGCTTATGGCTGGAGTGGCCCAGGCGGGCACCGTTACTAGCGATGGACCGGACCTGGTTTTAAAAACCAAAGGCGGCCTTGAAGTAAAGACTGCGGACGGCAAAAACAGTTTTAAACTGGGGGGACGCATTCAGTATGACTACAACCAGAGCGAATTAAACAGCGAAACGGACGAGGATGAATTCGATGTGCGCCGGGCCCGACTGTTTACCTCTGGCGTTATCGGCAACTGGGCGTACAAGGCACAGTTCAATATTGGCGACGGCAACGGCGGCACCGCCGAAGACCTCTATATCCGCTACAACGGCTTGGGCAAGGGCGCGGTTGTAACAGCAGGTAAGCAGAAAATGCCATTTGGCCTTGAGGAACTTACCAGCTCAAAAGACATTAGTTTTCTGGAGCGGTCGGCAATTACCGAAGCCTATGCCCCGGGCCGCCAGGAAGGACTGCAACTGAGTGGCGTGAATGGTGATTTCACCTACGCCGTGGGCGGCTTTGAAGATGATGAATCAGGCGATGACGGTTTCGGCTTCGCCGCCCGCGGGACCTACGCGCCAATCAATGAAAGTGGGCGCGTTGTCCACCTGGGGCTTGCCTACAAGGATATGGCGGAGGACATAGACGCGGTAGGCGTTGAGGCGGCCGCAGTAATGGGGCCTTTTCACGCCCAGGCGGAATATGTGAGCGAGGATAATCAGGGTGATGACCTGGACGGCTACTACCTGCAATTGGGCTGGGTTATTACCGGTGAAACGCGCCCCTATAAGAAGGGGGTTTTTAAACGCGTGAAGCCGTCCGATTCAGCAGGCGCATGGGAAGTGATTTTGCGCTACGAAGACGGCGACGGCGACTACGGCGACGTTGAACTGGGCGCCACGGACGCCAGTAGTTACGGCATTGGCATCAACTGGTACGCCAATAATTATGTAAGGATAGGCGCCACCTACAGCGAAGGCGACGACAACAACGACAATGATGACGGCAGCGAATTCCGCGCCCGTATTCAATTGGCATTTTGATTAAAACTGTGAGGTCTACAACCAATGATTAAACAAAACGTTATCAAGGCAGCCCTGGCGGGAACCGTTTTGGCCACGGCAATGGCGGCGAATGCCCGCGACTACATCAGCATTGTCGGTTCATCTACGGTTTACCCGTTTTCCACCGTGGTTGCCGAGCGCCTTGGCAGAACTGCCGGGGTGCCCACGCCCACCGTTGAATCTACCGGCACCGGCGGCGGCATGAAACTATTCTGCGATGGCGTTGGCAGCTCCACCGCCGACATCACCAATGCGTCGCGCCGCATAAAGGCCTCCGAGTTCGAGATGTGCAAAAGCAACGGCGTGACAGAAATTATCGAGGTACTGGTTGGATACGATGGCATTGTGTTGGCAAACTCCAATAAATCCGATCGAATAAACCTCAGCCGCAAAGACATCTTCCTGGCGCTGGCCAAGCAGGTGCCGAACCCGGACGGTTCCGAAACACTGGTTGACAACCCCTACAAAACTTGGAAAGACCTTAACCCCGCGCTGCCCGCTGCGAATATCGAGGTATTGGGCCCTCCTCCGACTTCCGGCACCCGGGACGCTTTCGCCGAATTGGCCCTGGAAGGCGGTTGTAAGAGCTTCGGCTTTATCAAGGCGATGAAAAAGACCGACAAAAACCAATACAAGACCATTTGTCACACGGTCCGCGAAGACGGCGCCTATGTGGAAGCCGGTGAAAACGACAACTTGATCGTGCAAAAACTTGAAAAGAATCCCGATTCCTTCGGTGTGTTCGGTTTCAGCTTCCTGGACCAGAACAGCGATAAGGTGCAGGGCTCGATGATCGAAGGATTCGAGCCCACGTTCGAGTCTATCGCCGACAAGTCCTACTCGGTATCCCGCCCATTGTACTTTTACGTTAAGAAAGCACACGTGGGGGTAGTGCCGGGTATCCAGGAGTACATTAACGAATTCACCAGCAATAAAGCCTGGGGGGATGAAGGCTACCTGTCGGAAAAGGGCATGATCCCGTTGGCGGCGGATGTTCGACAGGATATCGGCGGCAGTGCACGCAACCTGCAGGTGATGAACGGCGAAGATTTATAACCTAAATCAACCGCCGGATTGCAAAAAACCAGATCCTCCAGGGGAGGTCTGGTTTTTTGTCGTATAAACGTAACACTTCCTGTGTTTAAATTGCGGGAAATTACATTCTCTGCACGGGCAACAACTTATGCAAGCCACTAATTTGCTTATCCTGATCCTGGTAATGGCGGCAATCGCCTATCTGATCGGTCGGGGTAGAGCACTTTCCGTTGCCCAGCCGTTGGGTGGAATTCGCCACCTACACTCACTGCCCTACTACTATGGGATGAGAGCGGCCATCTGGTGTTTTATTCCTTCAATAAGCCTGCTGATATTGTGGGTCACCCTGGACGAGAACGTCATTACCGCATTGCTGTTGGCTGATATTCCGGCGGAGATCAAACCGGCAACCGAATCCGACCAGAACCTCTTATTCAACCAACTGGAAAATATCATTTCCGGGGCGATTAGCGTCGAACGGGTTACGCCGGCGATTGCCGCGGCGGCGGAGCGATTAGAGGGTTTGCGCCAAACCGGCTATTGGCTGATGCTGGCCGTAATTTGCTCAGCCGGCGCGTTGGGCGGCATCTGGGGCTGGCTTAAGATCTCTCCGCGGTTGCGTGCCCGCCAACAGGTGGAAAAGGTCTTCGTCGCGTTTTTGATTATCTGCGCCAGCGTGGCCATTTTGACAACGGTGGGCATCGTATTCTCAGTGATATTCGAGTCCGTGCGCTTTTTCAACAAGGTGCCTGTCGCCGATTTTGCGTTTGGTCTTGAATGGAGCCCGCAAACCGCAATTCGCAGCGACCAGGTGGGATCTTCCGGCGCCTTTGGCGCGGTGCCGCTATTTGTGGGAACCATGATGGTTTCCGCCATCGCCATGCTGGTTGCCGTTCCCGTCGGTTTAATGTCCGCTATCTACCTCACTGAGTACGCCAAACCCAGAGTGCGTGCGCTGGCCAAACCAATGCTTGAAATACTGGCCGGGATTCCCACCGTAGTCTACGGCTTTTTCGCAGCACTGACGGTGGCTCCCTATCTGAGGGACCTGGGCGCGAATATCGGGCTGCAGGTGTCTTCGGAGAGCGCGCTCGCCGCCGGGTTGGTAATGGGTGTGATGATCATACCCTTCGTCTCCTCGCTGGCGGACGATGTAATCACCGCGGTGCCGCGCGCCATGTATGACGGCTCACTGGCGCTCGGGGCCACCCAGTCTGAAACCATTATTCGCGTGGTTTTTCCCGCCGCCCTGCCCGGCATTGTCGGGGGCGTTTTACTGGCCGTATCCCGCGCGGTGGGGGAAACCATGATCGTGGTGATGGCGGCGGGGTTGGCCGCCAAACTCACGGCAAATCCGCTCGACAGCCTGACAACCGTCACCGTTCAGATTGTGACATTGCTGGTCGGCGACCAGGAGTTCGACAGTCCCAAAACGCTGGCCGCCTTTGCCCTGGGGTTGATGCTGTTTTTGGTAACCCTTTGCCTGAACGTCATCGCCCTTCGCGTAGTGAAGAAATATCGGGAGCAGTATGACTGACAAAAAAAATATCAGCGAACTGGTCGCGGCGGGACTGGCCAAACGCTACCGCCGCGAGAAAATGTTTCGTTTCTGGGGCATATTGTCAATTGTCTTCAGCGTGCTTTGCCTGGTGGTTTTGTTTACCGACATCATTACCAAGGGCAGCGGCGCATTCCAGCAAACATATATACAGATAGACATTACCTACGACCCGGACATCCTCGAACTCTACGATCCCCTGGACGGGAAGCAATTTGCGTTGGCGAACTTTGACGGGGTCATAAGACAATCACTTCAGCAGCGTTTCCCCGACGTCCAGGGGCGCCGCGACAAGCGTGAACTCAAAAAGCTCGTCAGCCTGGACGCGGCCTTTGTTGTTGCCGAACGCCTGAAAGACCAGCCGTCGCTGCTGGGCAAAAGCGAGTCCCTGTGGGTGCTGGCCGACGACGATATAGACACCTACTATAAATCGCTGGACGACCGCGAGGGTCCATTCACCGGACGAACCACCGAAAAGACCCAGGGCTGGGTGCAGGAGCTGGTTGATCGGGGCGAAATTGAGCTGAGGTTCAACCGCGAGTTCTTTGTTCGAGGGGACTCCCGCGAACCAGAACTGGCGGGAATCTGGGGCGCGGTAAAGGGTTCGTTCTTCACGCTGCTGGTGACCCTGGTGTTGTCGTTTCCGATTGGCGTGGCGGCGGCGCTGTACCTGGAAGAGTTCGCCCCCAAAAACAAGTGGACAGATCTTATTGAAGTCAACATCAATAATCTGGCGGCGGTGCCCTCCATTATTTTCGGCCTGTTGGGCCTTGCCATATTCATCAACTTTTTCCAGATGCCTCGCTCCGTTCCCCTGTTGGGCGGCCTGGTGCTTACGCTGATGACCCTGCCCACCATTATTATTTCCAGCCGCGCCGCTATTAAAGCCGTTCCGCCGTCAATCCGGGAGGCGGCCTGGGGAATAGGCGCTTCACCGATGCAGGTGGCGTTACACCACGTGCTGCCGCTGGCCATGCCCGGCATGCTCACCGGTTCGATTATCGGCATGGCTCAGGCACTGGGCGAGACGGCGCCGCTTTTGATGATCGGCATGGTGGCGTTTATCGTTGACACTCCCAGCTCGATTACCGATCCCGCAACCGTATTGCCGGTTCAGATTTTCCTGTGGTCCGACAGTCCGGAAAGAGCATTTGTTGAAAAAACGTCCGCCGCCATTATGGTGCTGCTGGGCTTCCTGATAATTATGAACACACTGGCCGTTTGGCTTAGAAAGCGCCTCGAAAAGCGCTGGTAGAGGAGTAGCCATGACAAGCATAATGACCGAAGCCAACCAGGGCTTATTGGACAGGATTCCGCAACAGCCTGTGCCCGAAGACCTTGCCGAAGACTATGCCACCACCGGCTATCCGTTTACCCGCGACGCCAAGATGAAAATGCGCAACGTCAACGTTTTCTATGGCGAGAAGCAGGCTATTTACAATGTCAGCATGGATATCTCAAAAAAGGAAGTACTGGCGATGATCGGACCGTCCGGCTGCGGCAAGTCGACCTTCCTTCGCAGCCTGAATCGCATGAACGACACTGTCGAGGGCTGCCGGGTGGAGGGCGACTTCAGTCTTGACTCTGATAATATCTACGACCCCAAAATGGACGTGATAGAGCTTCGCGCCCGCGTTGGAATGGTGTTCCAGAAACCCAATCCATTTCCCAAATCCATTTACGACAATGTGGCCTATGGGCCCAAACTTCTCGGCGTTTACAATCACCGCTCCGAACTGGATGAACTGATCACGGTGAGCTTGCAACGCGCCGGGCTGTGGGACGAAGTCAAGGATCGGCTTCATCAACCGGGAACCGGGTTGTCCGGGGGACAACAGCAACGCCTGTGCATCGCAAGGTGCATAGCGGTGTCGCCCGAGGTTATCCTGATGGACGAACCCTGCTCGGCTCTCGACCCGATAGCCACGGCAAGGATTGAAGAGTTGATCGGCGAATTGGCGGAGAACTATACAATTGCCATTGTTACCCACTCCATGCAGCAAGCTGCCCGGGTGTCAAATCGCACCGCTTACTTCCACCTCGGCAAACTGATTGAAATCAACGATACCAATAAAGTATTTACCGCGCCGGAACACGAGCTGACAGAAGCCTATATCACCGGCCGCTTCGGTTAATGGCGGCGGCTTACCGCAAGGTCGCGGGCCGTTTATCCGAAAATCGATTTTAACGCCAGGAAGAAAATAATCGCCATTGCCGCGCCTGCCGGCAGGGTCACCAGCCAGGACATAAAAATACCGGCAATCACCCGCAGGTTGAGCGCCCCTATACCCCTGGCTAAACCCACTCCCAACACAGCGCCCACCAGCGTATGGGTGGTTGAAATAGGTAGTCCGATTGCCGAGGCCAGCACCACCGTGGAGGCGGCCCCCAACTCAGCCGCAAAACCCCGGCTGGGGGTTAACTCGGTAATTTTCTTGCCGATGGTGGCCATCACCCGGTAGCCATAGGTCGCCAAACCCGCGACAATGCCAATGCCACCCAACAGTAAAATCCAACTGGGCATCGCGGATTTTGCCCCGATGGCGCCGGACTTAACCACACTGACAACCGCAGCCAACGGGCCCACGGCGTTGGCCACGTCGTTTGAACCGTGGGCAAAAGCCATGCTGCAGGCGGTAAACACCATCAGAACGGCGAAAACCCGCTCCACGTTGTAGAAACGGTTATCTGCTTCCGCCTCCAGATTTCTTTTAATCCGGCTCAGCAGGTAGCTGCCGAAAATGGCCACCACAAGCCCCACCCCACTCGCGTATAAGGCGCTTTCCGCCATCGATAAACTTATGCCGTTGTCCTTTAAAACATGCTTAAGCCCTTTGACCATGGTCACCATGGCGATCAAAAAGCCGACGGAAAACATGTAAAACGGAATATAGCGCTTGGCTTTTTCAAAGGGATGATCCGACAGCAGAATCAAGTATTGAACACTGGCGAACAGCGCAAAGGAAATAGTGCCCGCCAGTAGCGGTGAGGCAATCCAGCTAGCCGCTATCTGCAGCACTTTGCCCCAGTTAACGGCATCCACGCCAATACCCGCCGCCGCAAAACCGACAATGGCGCCGACAATGGAATGGGTAGTTGATACCGGCCAGCCCTTCATACTGGCAATCAGCAACCAGACACCGGCGGAAAGCAGCGCCGACAGCATACCGTAAACCAGATAGTGCGGCGTTTCATCCAGCGCCGCGGGATTGATAATGCCCTTGCGAATGGTGGCAGTGACTTCTCCTCCCGCCAGGTAGGCGCCCATAAATTCGAAGACCATGGCGATCAGGATTGCCTGCTTCACGGTTATCGCCCTGGAACCGACAGACGTGCCCATCGCATTGGCAACGTCGTTCGCACCCACCCCCCAGGCCATAAAAAAGCCAAACAGGCAGGCCAGACCGATCAAAACCAGCCCGTAATCACTAAGAATTTCCATCGTTGATAATCGTTACGAGATGTCGCGACTGACTTAACGCACTAGCAGCAATTGCAGACGGCTTCCTATCCGTTGTGCGCGATTGGCGAGATCGCCAATTTTTTCGATGATGTTATACAAGAACACCGCCTCCAGCGGAGGCATATCGTTTTCGATGGCAAGCAACTTATGGCGAATTTCACGTTCGTCGCCGTCGGCTTTCATTTCACAGCGATCGAGTTGTTGGATAAAGCCGTTGATGATGTCGACTTCCTTGCCCTTAAACCCGGTTTCCAGCAGTTCATCCAGTTCGTTGATTGCTACCTGCGCCTGGTTGGCGACATCAACGGCGCCACTTAAAAAGGAGGCAAACTCATTCTTTAACACAGCGGGAATTTGCATTTTTCGCCCGAGCATTATGCCGGCAATATCGCGGGCGGTGTTGGCAACCTGGTCTTGCAAGGCAATCAGTTCCAGCAAGTCGGCGCGCGCTACCGGCATAAGTAGGCTGTGCGGCATATTGAGCCGAAACTGTTTTTTGAGATTGTCGGCCTGGTTCTCCAGGTCTCGAATATGCCGGTAAACAGCTTCGGCCTCCGGCCAATTGTTCTCAATACAGGCGGCCAGAAATGCTTTAAGCCGCTCGGCACAGTCGATGACTACGGACATATGCTCTTGCAGCGGTCTGATGGGAGATTTGCCGAAAAGGTCGGATACCGGGTTTCTCATATTATTCTAATCTCAGCGTGACGGCGGCTCTCGCCGAAGGGTCATTATCGCAGAAGATTCGCATTTTTTAATAGCCCTGGACATACTTTTACCGAGACGGCGGGAGCTAGGCCGTCAATAGGCGAAAGCATCATGCGACTGCAAACGCGGCGCGCCTACCCGGATGCTATTGAGGGCACTTCTATTAATTCCTCGCGGCCTCTGCGTGACCTTAAGCCGCCGCACTATAACGCGGCGGCAGCTCTCGGACCCTGTCGGTCTCGCTAGCCGTTCTCAGTTGCTTCAGAAGTTGCATCAGCTTGTCCTTGCTTTGCCGGTCCCGCTGCATCAACCAGCGCGTTATCAGGTAAAGTCCAAAGCCGTGTTGCTCGGCGTCAAAGCCGTCATCGCCGCACAATTGGGCGTGCAGGACGTCGTACAACCAGCGATGCAATGCCACAGTTTCACCCAATTCGTCATAGACTTCGACCGCCTGTTTAACAAGCTCCGCGGGAACGGAATGCATGTTTTCCCGTGTCTTGCCACAGGCGTTCTGGCGCGTTGTTTTCTGAACTGACTTATCCTTGCGTGTCACCATGATTCAACTCCTTGTTAGGGTCTGTTAACACTAATTGCTGTGTGATTAGTCAGCGCCGGTAGGCATCACTCCCGGGGCTGGCGCGGGGTTGGAGTAGGCTTATTATAGCTTTTACTGGATATAATACCAGTTTTATTTGGAGGCGACAGGGGATTGCGACCTAGGGAGCGGAAGGCACCACAGAGAGTTGGCGGCCGGCGTTTTTTCTGGCGGCCTTGCGCTCCAGTTTGTGGCGATACATGGCCATATCAGCTTGCCGCAGGCTGCCGCTGATATCGTCTTTGCCATTGCAAAGCGAGCAACCGTAGCTGACACCGATGTTGTCGGACCACTTTTCCTGCAGTTTGGCTTCCAGCTCGGTAAATCTCTGTTCCAAATCCTGCGGCCGGGACCTGAACAACAATACGAATTCATCCCCTCCCAAGCGGGCTACGCAGAGTTGCTCGCGGAAGTGTCGCTTCAACAGCTGGGCGAGATGTTTCAGTAGCCGGTCGCCGATATTGTGGCCTTTGACGTCATTGATGAACTTCATATTGTCCAGGTCGACAAACACAATGGAGAGAAATTGTCCCGGCTCACCATGCTCCGCCAGCTCTGACTCCAGCTTCTTGAAGAAGCCGCGTCGATTAAGGGTTCGCGTCAGTTCATCGGTGCTGGCAAGCTTATCGCTGAAAATCGCTGAGTGGCGCAGCTGCTGAATGCGATCCGCAATTGCCAGCGTAATCAATATAGCGTCCAGCGACTGAAAAACTATCATTACGACGTCAGTCTCGGACCAGAGTATCGGCATCTCCGCAGATTTAAGCAGCAGGACTATGACGCCGGTGATTGTCATACTGATTCCCGCCAAAACAAAGCGCGCCGTTTTCACACCCCTAGCCAGGGCATAAAGACACGCGTAAAGCATCATCACGGTTGAAATGGCGGTGAGCATGCTCATTTGAACAAAATGGTTCGCTTCAGGTATCCAAACGCTGCTGAAAATGTTAGCTGCTGCGGCGACATAGAAAATGTGATAAAAGCGGTTTATTCGGGGAGATAGTTGTTTAAGATTCAGAAACGTCTGGACAAACACAACATGGGAAACTACAGAAATACAAAACAGGTTTATTTCAAGTGTGCCGTCGAAGTGCCAGCCGAAATAACGGGACGATATACCCAGCAGTCCCGTCCAGCCTACAGCGGAGGACGCAAGGTATAGGGTGTACCAGTATTCATACCTCTCACGCAGCACCAGTGATATCACTATTCCAAAACCGGCCAGCCCGCTGATTACACCCAGGCCCCAAAAGATCGCCACCAAATTATTTGAAACCTTTGAGTGATACAGAGCAGGCGTGGAAATCTCTATGATCGGCGGGCCGGAAAAGTATTTGTTATTCAGGACCAAAAGCAGTTGCCGGGTCTCCCCCTTCGGTATCTCGAACTCAATGCCGTGGGTAAAGTCCGCGATGCCGTCATCGAAAGGATAATTAAGCCCACTGCGCGCCCTGGAAACCAGGTTGCCCTGCACAGGATTGAATACCAATAAATCCATTTGGGAAACAATCATTACGCCGGTTCGCAGCATCCAGCTTTCTCTTGAAGACCGGTTTTCAATTTCAATCCGGTGTACATAATAGGTGTTGCTGTACTGAGTTTTGGAATCCGCGGAAAACTGACTGAGCCACTGTTGCATCTCGGGCAGCGTAGTAGGCAATTTCCTGTTGACCACATCGGCATCCGCGCCAACCAACGGTTTGTCGATGGCTACCAGATCAATATTGGTGGTGGCGTCAGTCAACACTATCGGCTGTTCAGCACTCAGCAGACTGCTGTATTGCAGCGTTAATAGCAGTAATATCAGCTTGTCGGCCCGACAAGCCCGGAACAGTTTGGCGAGCATTCCGGAAAACGGCGAAAAGGTATTAGCGCGAGCCATGGCTGCCCCCTGCCGGTTCGCATCAAAACCCGGCTCGGTTTTCAACTTAGCAGCTACCCCTTGTAACATTGGCATTGTTGGTGTTGTTTTTCGGATTATTGTGCGCTTTTATCCAGGCATCAGAAAGCGGATTACGCTATCGACAGTGATAATCCTGCGTTTGGTCACATTTGCTTCAGACATCATTAGCCAAATGTGAAATGAGTAACATAAAAGTTACACAGAAAGGGCTCACAGAAAATTGCGCCGGGCCTTGGCTGGTATTTCTACAGCGGCGCGGTACCGGCCGGATAATCCCGTTTTAAACTTATAATTAGGCCGCGCATAACCAGGTAGAGCAGCAGGCCGTTCAAACAGTGCCAAACAAAGTGGACGCCGGTCGGCAGCATGTCGCACACCGCCATATCCAGCGACCTAAACGACAGGGATACCGCAAAGATTGCTGTTGCCCATAGCAGGATAAAGGGCTCGGGCAACTTATAACGCCAGTGATAGACGCCCAACGCAAGCAAATACGGCAGCACCGGCAGATAACCGACGGAACCGTTCAGCCAGTGCCGCGGCAGTTGACCAAACGCGAGCGTCAGCAGCACAAAGCCCGTAACCGCCAGCACCGCGGCCGGCCAGTTGGTCCCTATCGCATAGCGAACATAGCCGTAAACGAAAGACAGCTGGAACAGGAAAATCGGCAAGATGTCCGCCAACAAGGACCAGCGGTCGGCGATGGTGTGAAACAGTGTGCTGCCCGCGGCGATGGCCACTATTAAAAACAGCAGCCACCGAAACACCAGCGCTGCCGCCCCCTCCCTGCGCATCAACCGGTAAACAAAAAAAGCCGCAATAAAAAATGCCAGATTACTGCTGGCATTTAGCGGTTCATTCCATAAACCCGCGGCGGTCCGCTCGCAATAAAGATCGATTATCTGGTCCAATTCTTGAGCCGTTCCCACAGGCTATCCGACAGCCGCAAGGGTAACGGAAAGCATGCCGGGATGCTAGCGCTACGCTTGGTACTGCGGCAGTTCAAACAAAAACGAGGTGCCCCTTTCCGGTTGGCTGTCCACGTCAATGCGGCTTTTGTGCAAGTCCAGAATGCGCTTCACAATAGCCAGCCCCAAGCCGGTACCGATTTTTTCAGCCGGCTCGTGACGCTGTGATTGATAAAAGCGATCAAAGATATAGGGTATTTCGTGGGTCTGAATGCCGTTGCCGGTATCCGACACCTTAACCAATGCCCCGCTGTCCGTTTGACTGATATTTATGGCTACCCTGCCACCCGCGGGCGTGTGGCGAAAGGCGTTTTCGATCAGGTTTTGCAGCACGCGATGAATCAACGCGATATCGGCTACAACGAAAATGTCATTCAAGCTCGATTGAATATCTAACCTGACCTGGTTTTTTTCAGCGGTTAAACCAAATTCCTGCACACAGTCATGGGCCAATTCCATAAGCGAAAAGGGTTCAACCTTGGGTTCGATACCGCCGGACTCCAGCTTGGCGAGTTCGAACAACTCGGCGATAAGTCGGCTTAGCCGCTGGCTGTGCTTATAGGCAACTGTCAGGTATTGTTTTTTTTCCTGTGCATCGAGGGACTCATCTTTGATAAGCAGCGTTTCGATATAACCTTGCATCGAAGCGAGCGGCGTGCGCAAATCGTGGGAGACATTGGCGACGAGTTCGCGGCGTGTTTCGTCCAGTGAGCGCAACGCGTCAAATTGCTGGGCGATATGGGTTGCCATCTTCCGGAAACTATCATTGAGCTGATCGATTTCATCACGCGGCTGTGACGGCACAGGTGTTGAGCGCTCAAACTCCAATGCATATCGCTCGGGTTTGGCGGGGTCAAACCTGTGTACTTTGCGGCGCAAATGCGTGAGGCGACGCGTTAAAAAAAAGAACAGAATGCTTCCCACCACGGCTGCGGCAAGCACACTGCTGACCATCAACGAGATCCCAACCCTTAGAACATAGCTGTCCTTTACCGAGTCGCGCAATTGCTGGTATAGCCGACCGCCGATAATGGCGTAGACATATCCCTGCAACTCCCCCGACGCGATGATCGGGGATACGGAAATGGCGTTGGCGTTTGCCGGTTCTCTCGGGTCATCGCCCAAAATCGGGAAGTGCTGGCCGGCGGAAAGATAAGTATCTATGGGACCCAGCGATACGCCGCTCAGCTTAACCGCGTCTTCCGGCAGCCGATGGCTGATAATTTTTCCCTCGACATCCAGAATATAGATTTCCAAACTGGGGTTAAGGACCATGGCTCGTGATGCCAGTTCGTCGACCGCAACCTCGTCCACCTGGCCGTCGCGAATCAATTGTTGTTGTTCAGTCACATACATGGCCACGGATTGGTTAAGCCGTTGCATCACTTCCTGGCTGTAACGTTCGCTAATGGATTGCGATAAGAACAACAGCCAGCCGCCGAGCAGGGTTACCAGCAGCAAAAAAGCGAGAGTGAGTTTGGCATAGAGGGTGTTGGCGATTCGCATTAGCTTAATTTGTAGCCGACACCCCAAACCGTGGTAATTAATTTGGGGTTGGTGGGGTCGTCCTCTATTTTCGATCTCAGGCGATTGATATGGGAGTTGACCGTGTGTTCGTAACCTTCGTGGCCGTAACCCCATACGCGGTTCAGCAGGTGGGCACGGGAAAACACGTCGTTCGGATGTTGCAGGAAGTAACTTAACAAATCGAACTCCTTGGCGGTCAAATCCAGTTGCACACCGTTTTTCATAACGCTGTGCTTACGCGTGTCCAACTCGATGGATTGATCGGGGGACTGCAGCTTATGGGTCAGGGAGTCGGTTTTTTTCGACACGGCAATACGGCGGAAAATGGCGCGAATTCTCGCCGACAGTTCAATCACGCTAAAGGGTTTAATGATGTAATCATCGGCGCCGGATTCTAAACCGAGCACCCGGTCGAGCTCAGCGGATTTGCTGGTAAGCATCAGGATGGGCACATAGTTATGTTGTGTCCTTAGCGCCTGGCAAAGCTGTAGCCCGTCTTTGCCGGGCAGCCTCAAATCCAGCAAAATCAAATCCCAGAATTCTTCGGTGGCCAGTTTAAAGCCGCTATCGCCGTCGCCGGCCAACGCAATGGTCCGGTATTGATCCCGCAGGTGCAGGCGAATCAACTCGGCTATGTCAGGGTCGTCCTCAATGACGAGTATTCGGCGGTCCTCAAGATGTTCCAGGTTTTCTCGTCTAGAGGTTTCTGCTTGCATGGCTGACCCACCTTGAGGTTAATTCGGGGTGGCCAAAGCCACCCCTCATAGCTTGCAGTCTAGGGAACCTCTGAATAATACGGCAATGTCTCTGCGTGGCCTGCAGTGGTTAGCCGCGAGGCGCGGTGCGCAGGCAATGGCCGTAGCCCTTGTCAAGCA
>JANQKW010000174.1 GCA_028280905.1 Porticoccaceae bacterium | reverse complement strand
ACAGGTTTTGAGACCCTCGTCGACAGGGAAGTCGACGCGGAGCTCCCATGGATGGGTTCACAGCGAGTCTCAAAACCTGTTCCCAGATGGCCGCGGAATGCTGGCACCAAACCAAGACAACAAACGTCCGCTACTGGCACATTACCGCCGATTTCAATACTTCCATGAATTAAAGGAAGTGTTGGAACTAAACGCCCTGATTTCTGATAACACCGACACCCAGGCCCTCGATGGCGAAATCCTGATCTCTCAGGTCGACAACAATCGGCTCAAAATCCTGGTTCTCCGGCAGCAGTGTCAACTCATACTTCTTGCGGGATTTTTTCAGGCGCTTGACCGTCACCTCATCGCCGATTCGCGCCACGATAACTTGCCCGTTTTCCGCCGTCTTGGCTCGGTGCACGGCCAACAGATCGCCATCCATAATGCCGATATCTTTCATGCTCATACCCTGAACGCGCAACAGGTAGTGGGCGGTTGGGTGAAACAGATGGCTGGCGATATCCAGATAATCCTCAATATTCTCTTCCGCAAGAACGGGGTTGCCCGCGGCAACGCGCCCGACTACCGGGATGCCGGGTTGTTCTGACCCTACAATGCGAATACCGCGCGAGGTGCCCGAAATCATCTCGATCACGCCTTTCTTCGCCAGCGCCTTGAGATGGTCCTCGGCTGCGTTGGGTGAACGAAATCCGAGAATGTCCGCAATTTCCGAGCGGGTGGGGGGGTATCCGGTTTCATCGATATGCCGTTGGATTAAAGCGAGCACGTCCTGTTGTCTCGCGGTGAGGTTCTTTGCCATATAGGGTCGTCCGCTGAAAAGTGTACTGTGATTATATACAGCCGGCGAGGTATGGCAACTGGTTTCTTCGGGTGGGAAGTTAAAACAAAATACGCAGCCGTTTACGGCAACGGGCGTTGCCGCAAGTAGCGCCCTTTAATGTTGTGAATCCGCACAATAACTATCGTGTGGCAATAACCGAATATCAATAGTCGTCTACGCCGTACATGGTGTCAGATTCGATAAAGGACAAGGGGTCGTCCATAAAGCCTGGCATCTGAATATCGTCGTAGCTGTGAATGTCTTCATCACTCAACTCGTACGATGCGTTAATATCCTCCGGAGGTTCGGCGGGAAGCAACACCATTTGCTGCCAGCTCTCGAAGTCAATCTCGCCGAGTTCGCCGCCCAGGTACTGGATTTCGATGGTGGCGTTTGACTCGTCAACCGCGACCACTTCGAAAATGTCGCTGGTCTCCGCTTCTTCATACCAGGCGCCTATAACAGGCATTTGTGTGGCCATAATCAACTCCTGCTAAGGAATCACTTGTTCACAGAATCAAAGTATCACTCAATAGCAGTTCTTGCATCCCCGTGTTTTCAGACTTGTGAGCCAGTCGTCGCCGGCGGCATATTAGAGCGTTTCTAAAAATGGCGAATAAGCTACTTGATTGTAAGCGCTTTATGGTAGATTTTTAATTTTTGCGGTGGCGTTTTAATATCGGTTGATGATTAAGGCTGCTTAGCTAATGAAAAAATTTTCTAAAATTGTAATGGTCTTTTGCAGTTGACATTACTTTCGCCGAACCTTTTACTTGCCCGTATTTACCTGAATGAGAGAGCTTATGGCCCTTGGTCCTTTGATGTTGGATGTGCAGGGCACCTGCCTGACGCCGGAGGAGGTGGCGCTGCTCAAAAACCCCGTGGTCGGTGGGGTGATACTTTTTGCCCGCAATTTCATCGACATAGAGCAACTGGTGGCCCTGGTTACGGAAATACGCGCCGCCAGGGGGGAATTGTTAATTGCTGTGGATCAAGAGGGTGGGCGCGTGCAGCGATTCCGCGAGGGTTTCACCCGGCTGCCGCCGATGCAGCAATTGGGTGCGCTGTTGGGGGTTGGTGACGATGCATCCTCCATTCAGTTTATCGAGGACTGCGGTTGGCTGATGGCCGCGGAGGTGATGGCCTGCGGTGTAGATTTCAGTTTTGCGCCCGTGTTGGATGTGGATGACTGTGGCTGCGAGGTGATTGGCGATCGCGCTTTCAGCGCCGACCCAACCAGGGTTGTCGCGGCGGCTTCCGCATTTATGCGCGGTATGCGCCAGGCCGGCATGGCGACCACCGGCAAACACTTTCCCGGCCATGGCGGCGTGCGGGAGGACAGCCATCTGGAAACCCCGTTTGACCGACGCAGCATGGACCAGATAAGGCAGCGTGATTTGCTGCCGTTTACACGGCTGACAGGTCAACTGGATGCCGTTATGCCAGCGCATATCGTGTTTCCCGAGGTGGACAGCCAGCCGGTGGGTTTTTCGCCGATCTGGCTGCAGGGGGTGTTGCGTGGAGAGCTGGGGTTTGATGGCGTAATCTTTAGCGATGATCTGTCGATGAAGGGCGCCGACGTGGCGGGCGGTTACGGGGACAAGGCGCGCAGCGCGCTGGCTGCGGGCTGCGATATGGTGTTGGTGTGCAACAACCGCGAGGGTGCGATGGAGGTTATCGATTATCTCGCCGCGCAGCCATTGCGGCCCAACCCAAGATTGCCGACAATGGCGATGAAAAATCGGGTGTCGAGTTCGCGGCTCTATGCTGACCCACGCTGGCGGCAAACCCGGAAAAAACTGCATAAGGAACAATTTTGAGATGAAGCAATTTGAGGAGTGGCTGGTTCGGTTCACCGGTGAAACCTACCTGTGGATGGTAGAAATCTTCGTTATCGTCTTTTCAGCCTTGTTGTTGGGCCATCTGGTTAACCGGCTGGTCAATTTTCTCGAAGATCGCGCCGCAAAAACCCCAAATGTCTGGGATGACGCTTTTATAGAAGCGTTTCGCAAACCCTCCGTCTGGCTGATCTGGATCCTCGGCGTGAACCTGGCGGCGGCCGTGGCGTCGCGCGCCA
The DNA here is from genome assembly GCA_028280905.1 of Porticoccaceae bacterium. Taxonomy (GTDB): domain Bacteria; phylum Pseudomonadota; class Gammaproteobacteria; order Pseudomonadales; family Porticoccaceae; genus JANQKW01. Next base: position 2,113 of record JANQKW010000174.1, on the reverse strand, counting down.
TGGAATCGCAGTGGTACGAATTGGTTGCGCCGGTCAATCGGGTGGCGGTGATCTTCCTGCTGGCGTTGTTTCTGATTAACCTGGTCAAGCGCGCGGAGCGCAACCTGACCCACCCGGAGTATCTCACGGAGCCGATGGACACCACCACGGTGCGGGCTATCGGCAAGTTGTTGCGCGTCTCGATTGTGATCACCGCGGTGCTGATCGGCATGCAGGCGTTTGGTTACAGTATTTCCGGTGTGCTGGCGTTTGGCGGCATCGGCGGTTTGGCGGTGGGTTTTGCCGCCAAGGATTTGCTGGCCAACTTCTTTGGCGGCTTGATGATCTACCTGGACCGCCCGTTTTCGGTGGGCGATTGGGTACGCTCCCCCGACAAGGAAATCGAGGGCACGGTGGAAGATATCGGTTGGCGCCTGTCTGTGATTCGCACCTTCGACAAGCGCCCGCTGTACATCCCCAACTCGGTGTTCAACACGATTTCGGTGGAAAACCCCTCGCGCATGCTCAATCGCAGGATCAAGGAGACCATCGGCATTCGCTATGACGATATCGACAAAATGGAAGATATCATCGCGGATGTCCGCCAGATGCTGGAGACCCACCCGGAGATAGACACCCGGCAGACCCTGATTGTCAACTTCAACACCTTCGCGGCCTGTTCGTTGGATTTCTTTATCTATACGTTCACCAAAACCACGGAATGGGTCAAATACCACCGGGTTAAACAGGACGTGTTGTTGAAGATATCGGAGATTATCGCCGCCAGAGGCGCGGAAATCGCCTTTCCCACCTCGACACTTCACCTGCCGGATACCGTGCAGATCACCGGCGAACAGTTTGATCCCGAGCGCCGCCAGGCTTGAGGAAGCGCATGATTGCGATTATCGGCGGCAGTGGGCTGGACAGCATCCCCGGCTTGCAGGCGGCAGAGCGGGTTGCCGTTACCACAAGCTGGGGAACACCGTCGGCGCCTTTGACGGCGGGTTTGATGAAGGACGTCAAAATCCTGTTCCTGGCCCGCCATGGCGATAACCACCAGATTCCGCCCCATCGGATCAACTATCGCGCTAATATTGCCGCGTTGCGGGAAGCGGGTGTCACTGAGGTTATTGCCGTGAATGTGGTCGGCGGTATCGATCCACAGATGCGGGAGGGCGAGTTGGTGGTGCCGGACCAGCTAATTGACTACACCTGGGGCAGGGCGCATACGTTCTTCGACGGCCAGTCGGGCGCTGATGACGCGGAAAGTCAACTGGAACATATCGATTTTACCTATCCGTTCGACCGGCAATTGCGGCAGAGGCTGCTGGCCAGCGCCGCGCGGCTCGGACAGGCCGCCCATGATGGCGCCACCTATGCCGTCAGCCAGGGCCCCAGGTTGGAAACCGCAGCGGAAATACGCAAGATGGCCCGCGACGGTTGCCATATTGTCGGCATGACCAGCATGCCGGAGGCGGCCCTGGCCAAAGAAGCGGGTCTGCGCTACGCCAGTATTGCCCTGGTGGTAAACCCCGCGGCCGGATTGAGCGGCAGGCTAATTACCCTGGATGAAATAAAAGGTGTTATTGAAAGGCGTATGCCGGTGGTAGTTGAGGTATTAGCCGATCTGTGCGCGACACAGTAAAGTCGATCAATGGGGAGTTTGGGCGAAATATGAAAAAACTGAAGAACGAAACCGAGTTGGTAAAGGAAGCCATCAGGGTTGGGTCGATCTACGCAAAGAAACGCGCCATCGGCGAGGTGGAGGCCGGCGATTCCGCCAAGGACAAGGTGGAGTTTATCTATCGGGTGCTGGTGCACGATAAGTTGATTCAGCCGCTTGCCAAGGACCAGATCAGCGATCCCGCCATGAAGCACAAGCTGGCGCTGTGGATCGCCCGGCAGTTGCCGGAGGATCATCCGCTGCTTAAATAATATTTAAGGTTTCACATTGACTGACGGATTAGTGCCGATAGCGGACGTTTTTCGTTTTGGGTTGGTGCCACGAATTCGTGGCCATCTGGGGACAGTGTTTGAGACGCGCTGTGAATACATCCCTGTAAGCTCCGCACCGGCTTCCCTGCCGGTGAGGGTCTCAAACACTGCCCCCAGACGCCCGCTTACGTCGTGCTAC
>JANQKW010000143.1 GCA_028280905.1 Porticoccaceae bacterium | reverse complement strand
GCCCGCTGCATCACGCGCCCAGCCTTCCGGTATCGACTCGCCGGCCTTTTGTGCGGCAACGATTTTGCCGCGCGCTGCTTGGGAAAGGGCGAGATCAATCACCAATGGCTCCGCGTCCGGCAAGGGCGCCGCGAATGCAATCGGGTTGGTGCCCATCATCGGCGTATTGCTTCCCCAAAAGGCGATGCCCTTGGGAGAGTTCCCGAACACCAGTGCAACCACTCCGCGGGTTGCCAACCGTTCCGCGTGGGCGCCCGCCTGGCCAAAGTGATGGGAGCGGTGAATGGCCGCCACGGCGATGCCAGATTCTGCGGCCAATCCCGGCAGGCATTCCACCGCCAGCTCGATAGCGGGGTAGGCAAAACCGTAGCCGGCGTCGATTCGCACCGCGGCGGCCGCCGCTTTTTCCATCGCCGGTTTTGCGAGGCCGTTCACTTTGCCGGAGGCGGATTGCGCGGCATAGGAGGGAACCCGCGACAGTCCGTGGCCATGCTGCCCGTCCGCCTCCGCCGCGACCAGCGCCCTGGCGGTAGCAGCGGCGTTTTCAACGCTGGTATTGCTGGCGATAAAGGCCCGGCGGGTGAGGCTTTCCGCCTCTTCCAGGGTTAAGGTTACGGTATCTTTCATGATATTTAGCTGCTGCAAAGGCCGCGACCTCGGAGTAAAAGAGCGGCAATAAGTACCCGCAATGTCACCGCCCACCTGCGGGGTTATCAGGCGCTGCGGTAAAGTTTGGTCATCACGAACTCGCGATGTCCCAGCGCCTCCGCCGCCGTGTATCGGCCATTGGCGGTTTTGACCACCATTTCGATCAACTTGTCGCCGGCCTGGTCCATGGTCAGCTCCCTGGTAAGGATTCCCGATACGTCCACGTCGATATGCTCGGACATAGTGCGAATGGTGCGCGGATTTGCGGTGATTTTAACCACCGGCACTATCGGGTTGCCAATGATATTTCCCTGGCCAGTAGGGAAAGTATGGACCACGTATCCGGCGGCCGCCATTAGCGTCACGCATTCCGCCGCGGCGGAGGAGGTGTCCATAAAATACAGGCCGGGGCCTTTGGCGGGCTCCTCGGCCGGACCCAGCACATCGATATAGGAGACCTTCTTGCCGATTTTCTCCAGGTTGCCCAGTGCTTTCTCCTCGATAGTAGAGAGTCCGCCCTCGATATTCCCCTTGGTCGGCTGGCTGTCTGAAAGGTCGGTGGTTTTGTGGGGCTCGATTACCTCGTCCTGGTAGGCCTGGAAGGTGTTGATAAATTTTTCGCCGATTTCCGGCGAAGCGGCGCGGGCCTGGCAGAGGTGCTCGGCGCCGGTAAGCTCCGAGGTCTCGCCAAAAACCCCGCAGACACCCTGCGGAATCAGTTTGTCATACATGTTGCCCACCGTGGGGTTGGCGCCGATGCCGGAAGTGGTGTCGGACTCCCCGCATTTGGTGGACACCCAGAGGTCGGATATCGGGCATTCTTCCCGGCTCAATCCGGTCGCCCAGTGGACAAACTCCTTGGCTTTGCGCGATGCTGCGGCAATGGTATTGATATCGCCATTCTGCTCAATCGAAAAACCGGCTACCGGTTTGCCGGTGGCGGCGATGCCGTCGACAACCTTTTGGGTCCAGCCGGGTTCGATGCCTACCACCACGCAGGCGGCGACATTGGGGTTGCTGCCCGTGCCGATCATGGTGAGAAAGTGGAGGTCCAGGTCCTCGCCAAACTGCAGGCGCCCGTAGGCGTGGGGCAGGGCAAGGGTGCCCTGAATATTGTTGGCCACCGCCTCACAGGCGGCATTGGAAATATCGTCCAGGGGGAGGATGGCGACATAGTTGCGAACGCCCACGCGGCCATTCTCCCGGCGGTATCCCCTGAAAGTTGAGTTGTCTGGCATGGTGAATTCCTCCCGAGCCGTGCTTACCAGCGCTTGGTTTTCAGATTGTGAACGTGAACGTGTTCGCCTTTCGCGATGGGCGCCACAACGCGGCCAATATCCTCACCGTACTTGATTATCGAGTCCCCCTCCCCGACGTTCGTCAAGGCTATCTTGTGGCCGATAGGCGCGCTGCTCTTGGCCAACAGGGTAAATTCCGAATTGTCTTCCGTTACAACACATAGCATCTCAGTGCCTTCGGTTAAATCTTCAACCACAACAACGCCCACGTTGTCGTGTTTATCGTGAACGAGTAACTGGGGTTTGCGCATGCTTCTTTCCTCTTCAAAACCAGGGTCAGGCATAGGGATGGGCATTCGATCTTATAAACTTGTGTTAAAGTCACAATGGTCAACAATATAATAACTTATGTCTTATATAAGATACAAGATATAGGTGGGTTTTTTTTCGTGCAATTTTTTTCCAGAATGGGAAAATTGCGCTGCATAACGTTAATAAACGCTGAGGTTGTATATGGCTAAAGGACCGGGTTTCCTGCCTTTGTACCAGCAGGTTTACAAGGTGCTGGTGGGCCGCATAGTGGACGGGACCTGGCGTCCCGGTCAGGCGCTGCCGAACGAATTCGCCCTGGCGGCTGAACTGGATGTCAGTCAGGGCACGGTGCGCAAAGCGCTCAACGTGATGGAGTTGGAAAAACTGGTTGAGCGCCGCCAGGGAAAGGGAACATTCGTCATAGAACATACCCAGGAGAGTTCACTGTTCAAATTTTTCCGGCTGACGCGGATCGACGGCGAGCGCATTACGCCGCAGAGCCAGGGTACGCTGGCAAAAAGGCGCAAGGCAACGGAGCAGGAGAGGGCGAAATTGGGGCTGAAAGAGAAGGAGTCAGTGATAGAAATCCGTCGCACCCGGGACGTGGATGGCGCGCCGGCTGTCTGGGAACGGGTGGTGATACCCTTGGCGCTGTTTCCCGATATCGATAAGCGGAAATCACTGCCCAATGCACTCTATGCGCTATACCAAAGCGAATACGGGATTAGCATTGCATCGGCCAGGGAGAAGTTGAGCGCCGATCTGGTAAAAAACGAGGATGCGGAGCACCTGCAATTACCTATCGGGAGCCCGCTGTTGCATATTGACCGGGAGGCGATAGCTATCGATGGCAAATGTGTTGAGCTGCGCACCAGCCGCTGCGATACGCGGAAGTTGCGATATGCTATAACGCTCAACTAACTTCACTCATCTTCATTTTTTCCGAATTGGTTGTTGAAGTTCTATAGCTGCTATAGGTAGCTAGGTGCCTATAGCGGACTTTTTAGGTCGGAGCCAGGTTCCCGTCCCGCCAGGGGAGGTTTATCCGTGACCGGCCGTTAAGTTTGCCAAATTGCCGGCGCTGCGGTATCTCGCTGTCGCTCAAACAGTCCTCGCGACACCCCCGACAATTTGGCAAACTTACAGCACGGCCTGATTGGTCCCGGACAAACCTCCCCTGTCGGGACTC
>JANQKW010000124.1 GCA_028280905.1 Porticoccaceae bacterium | reverse complement strand
GTCCCGGACAAACCTCCCCTGTCGGGACTCACGGCGTCACAGGTAGCAACGGCCTAAGCGGTCGTCGGGGAACTATGTTTGAGACCCTCGTCGACAGGGATGTCGACGCGGAGCTTACAGGGATGTATTCACAGCGAGTCTCAAAACCTGTTCCCAGATGGCTGCGGAATACTGGCGCCAAACCAAGAAAAGAAAAGTCCTCTATTGGCACTAATCTGTCGGTTAACGTAAAACCCTTTCACCCCACTTGTATGGAGCCGTTCAGAAGACTAATTCCCTATCACGCCTCTGAAATGCTCGCCATAATATGGCGATAGCTAGCCATGCGCGGCTCGGAAATTTTGCCTTCCGCCAAGGCGCGCATAATTGCGCAGCCAGCTTCATGGGTATGGGAACAATTGCGAAACTTGCAGTGACCGAGGAATGGCCTGAATTCGATAAAACCATTCTCCACCTGCTGCCGGTCGAGGTGCCAAAGACCAAATTCCCTGATGCCGGGTGAATCTATAACCGTGCCACCCTCGGGTAAGTGGCAAAGTCGTGTGGTGGTAGTGGTATGGGTTCCCTTGGCTTTCGCTTCAGAAAGCTCGCCGACTGAGTGATTGGAATCCGGGCACAGCGCATTAATCAGCGAGGATTTGCCGACGCCTGATTGACCGACGAACACCGTAGTTGAGTTGGAGATAGCCTTCGCCAGCGCTTCAATCCCCCGGTTCTTCTTTGCCGAGATAAAGTGCAACGGGTAGCCGAGCTTATCATAGAGCTTCAGTTCACCAGAAATGGCGTCTGAGGATTCCCGGTCGAACAGGTCGGTTTTATTGCACAGGATTAACGGTCTGACTGCACAGGCTTCCGCCGCTACCAGGTAGCGGTCGATCAGGTTGGTGTGCAGCTCCGGTTCGGGGGCAACCACTATTCCTGCGATATCGACATTGGCGGCGATAGTTCGCAGGTTGCCGCGATTGTCCGGACGGGTGATTTCCGAGTGCCTGGGGTGAACTGCAACGACTACGGACTCCCTGTCGGTTTTACGCCAGGTAACGCTATCGCCGGTAGCCAAACTGCCTACGTTTGCCCGTATGTGACAGCGATAAACCCTAAATCGACCGCTGGCTTGCCGTGTTTCGATGTCCGCCTGGTTGCCGTATCGGGCGACTACGGTGCCCAGGTTTTCAGCACCTGGGCCTGCTTTTGTGTTATCCGCCTGTTTGCCGGCTTGAGTCGCGGCGATACGCCGGCGTTGTTGCAGAGTTAGGCGGCGTTTTGCCATAGTGCCCGGTAACCTTATAATCACAGGTTTATAAGCATAAAGCATCTTATGCGTTTATTACACAGGTAGGGGACGGGAGCCCGGCATGGGTCAGATCGAATATCTTTACGAGCGGTTGGGAGACTTTATACCCTTGCTGGTAACCCTGACGCTCGTGGTGTTGCTGTTATGGGGAATCAACTGGGCGCTGTTGCGGCGCGCCAAGCTGACCACCGAGTCCAGGCTGCCCAGGCAGTTGACTATGGTGGCCGCCAGCATTGTCGCCCTGATATGCGTAATACTGGCGCTGCCGGTCAACGATGCAACCCGGGGCGACCTGCTGAGTTTGCTGGGACTGGTGCTGACCGGCGTTATTGCACTCTCGTCCACGACCTTTGTGGCCAACGCGATGGCCGGTTTGATGTTGCGATCGGTGCGCAGTTTCAGGCACGGTGATTTTATCAGGGTGGGGGAGCACTTCGGAAGGGTAACGGAGCGAGGTTTGTTCCACACCGAAATCCAGACGGAAGCCAGGGACCTGTTGACCCTGCCGAATCTTCATATTGCCTCCAACCCGGTCACCGTGGTCCGCTCTTCCGGGACCATTATCACCGCCGACCTGTCCCTGGGTTACGACGTACCCTATTACAGGGTGCAACCGCTGCTGAAGGAAGCCGCCGCCGAAATCGGTTTGCAGGAGCCATTTGTGCAAATTATTTCCTTGGGTGATTTCTCCGTTGTTTACAGGGTTTCGGGCTACTACCCGGAAGTCAGGCATTTACTGACAATGCGTTCCCGGCTCAAGGAGTCCGTGCTGGACAGCCTGCACAGGGCGGGTATCGAAATTGTGTCGCCAACGTTCATGAATCAGCGGCAGGTGGGAGAACAGCAGTTTTTGGCGCCCGCTAAACAGGTTAGCGACAGCTTTTTGGACAGACATCCGCCGCCGGAATCGCTGATTTTCGACAAGGCCGACAAGGCGGAGAAAATTCATATTCTAGAAAACGAGTGCAAAGCCTTGCTGGATGAAATCAAGGAGCTTGTCCAGCGCGAGAAAGACGAGAAAATCGATTTAAAAGCGGATATCGGTCTTCGGGAAGAGCGCATTAAAAAGCTTGAGAATATTATCCGCGTCGCCAAGGACAACAGCAAAAATGACTAACGCCACGGATAACAACCAGAACCTAGTTTGGATCGATCTGGAAATGACTGGTCTCGATACGTTGCGAGACACGATTATTGAGATTGCCACCATAGTGACGGATAAGAACCTCAATGTTCTGGCGGAGGGCCCGGTGCTGGCTATTCATCAAACCGAGGCAGTGCTGGCCGGGATGGACGACTGGAATACCCGACAGCACCGGCAGTCGGGCCTGACAGAGAGGGTCCGCAGCAGCGGCGTGACGGCGGCGGACGCCGAGCGGCAGACCCTGGAGTTTCTGAGCCGGCACCTAGAAGCCGGCCAATCGCCGATGTGCGGCAACTCCATCTGCCAGGACCGGCGCTTCCTGGCCAGGGAAATGCCGAGTCTGGAAGCCTTTTTCCACTACCGCAATCTTGATGTGAGCACCGTGAAGGAGCTTGCGAGGCGTTGGAAGCCGGACCTGCTGGCCGGTATGAAAAAGGGCAGCAGCCATTTGGCGCTGGACGACATTCGCGATTCCATTGAAGAGTTGAAATACTATCGCGAGCGCTTTTTCAGTCTATAGGCGGTCTGTCCCGGTATGAAACAGCTATTGTTGTTGATCTGCGCGCTCGGCGCATCGGTCGCCGCCGCAGATGAAACTCCGCGGCGGATTGTGTCCCTTGGGTTGTGCACGGACCAGCTGTTATTGCAAATGGTAGAGCGCGACCGGATTGCCTCGCTCACCTACAAGTCCGTCGACAAGAGCATGTCATACATGGCGCCATTTGTTGGCGATATTCCGCTGAACCGGGCCTCGGTGGAGGAAGTCTTGCCCTACCAGCCCGACCTGATTGTCAGCAGCGCCTACGGCGCCAGGGATACGGTCAGGCTACTCAAGCAGTTGGGCTACCCGGTGAAAACCATCCCGCTCGCGGAGAGTGTTGACGAGATATACAGCATGCTGCGGCTCGCGGCAAAATGGTTTGGCGTGGAACAAAAAGCCGAGCAGATGATAGACAGTATGCAAAAGGAGATTCTCGATATCCAACGAAACAACGCGCACAAACCGGAAAAATCGGTCATCGTGTATTCGCCCAATGGTTACACCATTGGCGCCAGTGCGCTCGAGAATGACGTGATGCGCTTAGCCGGCTACAAAAATCTGGCGGCGGAATTGGGTATTAAGCGCTTCAAGAAGATATCGTTAGAGCAGCTTATCGCGGCCAATCCCGACGCGCTGCTTATTGACAATCACGTCTATAATCGCGACTCCCTTGCTCACCAGCAATTAAACCACCCGGTAATAAGAAAAATGGTTCCAAAGGAACAGCAATTGTTTATCCCATCACGTTTGCGCGCCTGTGGCGGCACCATGACGGTGGAGGCCATTCGCTACCTGGCGGATAAAAGGTAATGCGAATGCCAATAGCCAGCCGCCGAAACGCTGCCCTGCTCAGCGCAACGCTGGTGGCGGCTATGTTGCTCTGCTTCATTGCCGCGCTGCACACCGGGCCGGTCGATATCTCACTGGCCAAGGCCGTTACTGA
>JANQKW010000107.1 GCA_028280905.1 Porticoccaceae bacterium | reverse complement strand
ATGGGACAGCTTGATTCCATGAGACATTATGTAATGCCGTGTTTAAGATTAAATGATTTGAATAAATAAGTCAGACAGAAAGAAAAACTTGTTTGGAATATTTTTCACTTCTACAACAAAAGAGACAAGATGCAGTGTCTTTTTTGCACCCCTTACAGTTACATGTATGACAACGCGCAAGTTATACCACAGGTGTCCCAAGCAAGTTACTAAATGAAAAAGCGTTTTAGCAGTGTCTTTCCTACAAATGTAGGAACGTTTTTCTTGGAAAAAAAGTGAACAACAATCTGCAAGTTGGAATAGAATAGCTTCGTATATTTCATTTTTCCAAAGGAGATAGTAGGGAGAAAGGGAAAAACAGATCGCAAGGTAGGTTTGTTTAATAATAGCATCTATTTTCGTCTTCTGATCCAGTCAAACAGGGTGTTTCATTCAAATTACCCCCGATTTTGCATTCATTTTTCACTGTACATTATTTTTTTCCTACAGTCAACTCTCGCCTTGCGGACAAAAACAAACCCACGGCAAAAATAGGCCACTTCGAAAAATACCATAATATTTTCAAGTTGCTACGGTAAGGCCCGGCTCAGACCGACCGAACATTTTTCATGAGCCGAACCTAATTCGAATTGTTGAAGGCCGACTCAAATTATTTAGACTGCCTGGATTGATTTAGTGGCCGATTTTAATTCCAGCCGAACTAAATTCAAAAAGAGAAAGATGCTCATGTCGGAGTCAAACTGCTTATAAAATACGTTATGATTTTAAAAGCATTAGGTTCGGTGCATGAGAAGTTCGGCGTCTGAATCAAGGCCGTTCCAAAGTTGATCCATAGTCGAAATTCCTGTCCGGGCTTGGCGGGAAGAACGGCTCAGCTTAAAAAAACAATAAAATACTGTATTTCAACGAGAAAATGCGACGGCTATATTTGAATGCTGCAAATGAAGCCACCCTTGGTCTGAACTAGGAAACAAACAACCCAAAGCTAACGGGTCCAATATCCAGGTCACCTTAAATAGAAGGAAATATCTAAAGGAAAAGCCAGTCTTCTAACATGGTAAAGTTGTCACGTCCCTCGCTCATGGACGTGCGTAGTGCCCAGCATCCCGCTTTTAACCATGGAGCCGGTTCCGCGTGCAGCGCGCCAGACAGGAAAACCAGGATTAACCCGAGGTACCGCAAAAACAGCCTTTTCACGGTTTTTTCCCCCGCGGCGCCAGACTGCCCAATACCGCGGCAAAACCGGCACCGCCATTGCCGGAGGATGCCGGCTCCACCACCGGCTTGTCAAAAACATGCAGGGTTCTCAGCTGCCCCGGCGCCATGCCAACCAACAACTGGGTTTCACCAACCTGCACCAACACCAGTTTCTCGCGCGCGCCCAGGGGTATACCCCCAACCACCTGAATGGCGGACGTGCCCTTGCCGGGCAAGTGATTTAATTTGCGAAGCAGGTACATCAGCGCAAAAATGCCAGCTATCACCAAGCCGAGCGCCAATAGAAACTGAAAGATATAACCGGCGTCCACAATGGGCGCGATACCCACCTCATGCTCGGCGGCCTCGGCCAAAACAGACGCCGAACCGCCAATGCCGACAACCGGCAACAGGAAAATACTCAACCGCTGGAAACGCGTCACTTTAACTTTTTAATCCGCTCGGAGGGGCTGACAACTTCGGTCAGTCGAATGCCGAACTTATCCCCAACCACCACCACTTCGCCGCGCGCTATCAAGGTGCCGTTAACCAGCAAATCCAGCGGTTCGTTCACCTCGCGGTCGAGTTCCACCACCGACCCCTGGGCCAGGCTGATCAATTTGCGGATGGAGAGCTTACTTCTGCCAATCTCCGCTGATAGCGTAATCGGCACATCGAGCACCACGTCCAGGCTGAAATCCGCATTGCCTGCGGCGGGGGCTTCGTCCGTGAGATTTTCCGGCTTGGCCGGGGCTTCTGCGGCAGCGGCGCCTGGTTCGGCGACTTCATCGACGGAATCGTTCATAATTTGCCTTACCTCTTACAGATAATATTGCAGCGCCCGAATACTTGCGACGCCGTTTATTTTTTTTCCGCGCTACGCCCAAAAATCTTGATGGACTTCTTTCCCTGGGAATCACCGTATTCGCCGCAAAAAGCCGGCACGCCCTCGACTAACAGGTTGGCCATGCCCTCGCCTGCCACGGTAATAATGTCGCCCTCCTCCAATGCCATCAGCTCTCGCAGCGTCATTTCGCAGGATGCGTATACCCCGCTCAAGTCCAGTGGCACCGCCATAACTCCGCGCTTCAAGGAGGCGCGCCAACTATTGTCCGAATTGGGGCCGACATCGGTAATGGTACTGCCCAACTTGGCCCGCACAGGTTCCAGTGAGGCATAGGGTATTGCCAGGCTTATCTCACTGCTCCAGTTGGCGAACTTGAGTTCCAGTGAGATTTGCACTACCAACTCGGCGGGGTCGGCGATCTGAATAAACTCCGGGTTGCTCTCGAAGCGGATATGCTCGCAATCCAGCGCCAGAAATTCGCTCCAACTCTGCTGCAACACTTCCAAAAAACGCTTCACGGTAAGCTCGTTAATACGCCGTTCCGTAGGTGTAACCATGCGGGTATCGCCGCCTTTTCCCGGCTCGGAACTGACGCTGCCGAAGTACTGGTCTACCAAGAAAAACAGCAGTGCCGGCGGCAGGGTCAACAGAGATATGCCGTGCAAGGGTTTCAGCTTGAGCGTGTTGACCCCGGCCGGCACCGGCAGGCTAGCCATAATATCCGCCAGCTTGCAAACGCCGGTGTTGGACAAATTCACTTCTACGGGAATATTGAAAAGGTCGGTTAGGCCGCGGGTAAAACCGAATGACAATTTGTCATTGATAATCTGCAGCGCCGGCATCTGCCCCAGCATGGAATGTTCCCGAGTTGTAAAGTCGAAAGGCTTGACTTCACCCGGGTCCAGCTGGCCACTCTCCAGCTCAACGTCACCGCTGGAAACACCGTCGAGCAGCGCGTCCAGCTCGTCGTTGGATAGAATGTCCCGCGTCGACATAAGTTTTTGCGCTTCCTTATTCCAATATAAATTCGGTAAACAGCACAGCCTCCAGACCTCCCTTGGGCAATTTCAAATTGCCTTCGATGGCCCGCTTGATTTCACCCCGCAGCCGTTGCTTCTCTTCCGGATAACCTAATCTGTCAAAGTCTTGGGCGCTCAACAGCATAATCACCGCGTCCCTGACCAACGCCATGTTGTTCCTCAGCTTGTCTATCACTTCCTGGTCGTAACTCATCACCTGCATGCGTATCTGCATCAGGCTCCTGGAACCCGGATCTTTGGCATTGGCGATAAAGGGTGGGTCGAGGGGCAGATACAAGGCATCGCGATCATCCTCTTCCGGTTGGTCTTCCTTCGAATCCTGAACCGTGGCAGTCTCTTCGCCACTAGCCGCTTGCTCGGTGTCGCCACCCGCAAAAAACAATGCGGCCCCGGCACCGCCGCCGGCCACGACGATAAAAGCCACCACCATTAAAATAATCTTTTTCAAACCGCCTCCTTTGCTGTCCTGTTCCTCACTGCCTTGTTCCTTACCGCCTTCCAGACTTGCCAAGTCCAGTTCTTCATTATTTTCAGCCATGCGAGCCTCTCCAAATAAGCCGGGTTGCGCTCGTCCCTAATCTGGTTGCCAAAAGGCTGTTATCCTGACCCGTTTTAGCAACTGCCGTGCCAGAAATAAAAGCCTTATTTTTCAAACGATTAAAAATCGGACAGCCCGTTTCGACAAATTGTTGACGACAGATTTTCGTCACCTGCCACGGCGCCAACGCCAGGTGCGCATAATAGGCTTAGTTGCAAGACATAAAAAGAGGGGTGAACGTAATTGCCTGCTTAGATGCATAAGGAGCAGGAAGAAGGCAGCATTGTGCCAATAAGACAAGTTTGCTGTCTTGGAGCGGCGCTACCAATCCGCGGCCCTCTGGGAACAGTGTTTGAGACGCGCTGTAAATACATCCCTGTAAGCTCCGCACCGGCATCCCTGCCGGTGAGGGTCTCAA
>JANQKW010000139.1 GCA_028280905.1 Porticoccaceae bacterium | reverse complement strand
TCCTCGCGACACCCCCGACAATTTGGCAAACTTACAGCACGGCCTGATTGGTCCCGGACAAACCTCCCCTGTCGGGACTCAGGGCGTCACAAGTAGCACGACGTAAGCGGGCGTCTGGGAACAGGTTTTGAGACCCTCGTCGACAGGGATGTCGACGCGGAGCGCCCATGGACGGGTTCACAGCGAGTCTCAAAACCTGTTCCCAGATGGCTGCGGAATACTAGCACCAACCCAAGACAGCGAACATCTCTTATTGGCACCATGCAGCCTGCAAGCCTGTTGAGAATCTACCATAGAGGGCGTTTGATAAAGTGCAAACTAATGCAACTCAACACTTCTAGATGTGTTTGCAAAAAATCCGCGAATTGCGCTGCCAGTTATACAGCGACTGTTTTTCAGTGGGCAACTTATCGAAATCCGACGCCGCAAAACCCTGCTCCTGAAACCAGTGAGCCGCTTGGGTGGTCAACACAAAAAGTTGCTCGATTTTTTTAGACTTGGCATCCTTTTCAATATGCTGCAGCAGTTGCGAAGCAAAGCCCCGGTTTTGGAAGTCCGGGTCCGTAGCGACGCAGGCCAGCTCCGCGGCATTGACCTCACCATCGCCGTTAAATGGATAAAGTGCCGCGCAGGCCGCTAGATTGCCCTCCGAGTGAATCAGTACGTAGAAACGGGAAATTTCCGTCTCCAGCAGCTCCCTGGAGCGCTTTACCAAGATGTCCTGATCCTCCAGCGGGGTAATCAAATCAAGGATGCCGCCGACGTCCTCTATGGTGGCTTGGCGGATAATATTCTTACTGTTTTCCAGGATTAGCGTGCCGCTGCCCTCCCGGGTGAACAGCTCACTTAGCAGCGTGCCGTCTGTGGTATGGCTGATAATGTGGGCCCTTGGCACCCCATGGCAGCCCGCCTGATAGCAGGCGCTCAGACAAGTGTGCACGGGGTCGCTTTGGTCCAGTTCCTGCAACAGCCTGGCGGCTTCGGGAAGCGACATGATTTTTTTCAGGCCGCTGCCGTCAGTCACGCCCTCTCCGGCGGTAAACATCATCAGCTTGTCCGCCTGTAGTGCGATGGCTGTTTGCGAGGCTACCTCTTCGTGGCCCAGGTTAAAAGCCTCGCCGGTGGGCGAATAGCCGATAGGTGACAACAGCACAATGGCGTTGTTGTCGAGCTGTTGTTGTATCGAGTTTCTATCGATGCGTCTGACACAGCCGGTGTGATCGAAATCTATACCCTTGTGAATGCCCAGCGGTTTGCCGGTAATCATATTGCCGCCGGTCACCCGAATCCCCGCGCCGGCCATTGGAGAGTGCGCCAGATCCGTTGACAGCTGTGCCTCAACGGTAATTCGCACGCTGCCCGCCGCGTCCTTGGCGCAGTTCATCGCAGCGGCGTCGGTGATGCGCCGGTTGCCCTCGATAGTCGTCTTAATGCCTTTTTCGGCAAGGCGGTCCTCAAGTTGAGGCCGGGTGCCGTGCACCAGCACCAGCTTGATGCCCAGATTATGCAACAGTGCTATGTCGTGGATAATGTTGTTGAAATTGGCGTGAGCAACCGCCGCACCGCTAAACGCGAGTACAAAGGTCTTTCCCCTGTGGCTGTTAATGTAGGGAGAGGTGTCTCTTAGAAACTTAACAAACTCGCTCAATGGATTGCTCTCTATTTGCGCTAATATTCTTTATTTTGCCGTTAAATATCGCTAAATCACAGCCAATTGCCGGGCCGTTGTGTTCCAACATTACAGATATTAGGCGTTTTCGTCCAGCGCTCTACAAGCAGCAGCGGCCGATAAGCTGCACCAGCACGTCCACCATCGGATTAATGGCGCCTGTGTCCAGGTACTCGTCGGGTTGGTGGGCCTGGTCGATATTGCCCGGACCCAGCACTACCACATCCATGCCCAGTTGGCTCAGGTAGGGTGCTTCGGTAGCAAAGTTAACCGCCTGGCCGGCGTGCCCGGTAAGCGCTTCGCAAATGTTTACCAATTCAGATTCCTTGCCCGCGTCAAACGGGGGAACGCCGCACATATGCTGTAGCGAGACCGAAACGCCGTCATCGGTGAAAGGCAGCAGCTTGTTTTCCAGCTCTTGCTGCAGCGCTTTGATCTCCATGCCCGGGAGTGGGCGTATTTCAAACCCCAACTCGCAGTCCCCGCATATTCGGTTCGGATTATCGCCGCCGTGAATACAGCCCAGGTTCATGGTGGGCAGGCTGATGTCAAACAAAGGGTTTTGATACTGCTGCTGCAGTTGGTATCGGTAGTCCAGCAGCACGCCGATCGCCTTGTGCATGGTTTCCATGGCATTGCGTCCCAGCGCGGGATTGCTGGAATGGCCCGAGCTGCCCTTTATTTGCAGCTTTTCAACCAGAATTCCCTTGTGCATGGTGATAGGTTTCATACCGGTGGGCTCACCGATCACCGCATAGCGGGCTTTGGGCTTGCCCGCTTTCGCCAGGGCGATGGCGCCGGCCATCGAAGTCTCCTCATCGGCGGTGGCCAGCAGGATTAGCGGCCGGCGGAGCGGCTTGTCCAGGAACGCCCTGGCGGCTTCGATGGCAATTGGGAAGAAGCCTTTCATATCGCAGACGCCCAGGCCATACAGCTTGTCCTGCCGCTCGGTTATGGAGAAAGGGTTGTGCTGCCAGAGTTGTTCATCGCAGGGCACGGTATCTGTGTGACCGGAAAGCACCAGGCCGCCCGGCCCGGATCCCAGCGTGGCGATCAAATTGGCTTTGCGAGGGTCGTCCAGGGGCACTAGTTCCACGTTAAACCCCAGCTCATCCAGCCAGTTGGCCAGCAATTCAATGACGGCCCGGTTACCCTGATCCAGAGCGGCATTTACGCTGCTGATGGAGTTACAGGCAATTAACTGCCGCAACATGGGAACAATCTGCATATGGACTCCATTTACCCGATAGTTAGAGTGTACGTGGGGGACAGGTAATTGCAAAGGGTGAACCCCCTCGCGAAACCCGCGTGTTGTCCCTACAGGGTTTCCAAATTGTGAGCTTTATGCTTAGATTTTGGCTAATATCCGGCTAAAATTAGCGTTTGATGCTCTATACAATAAACAGGACAGCGGCATGGCAACTACGATAACTAGAGAACGCCAGCTTGACCTTCGCGGGGTGCTGGATGACTTGGTAGGCGATGGCCTGTTAACTCAAAATAGCGCTAACGAGATTGCCGGTGCCAACCGCAACCGCGAGCAAACCCTGTTGCACCCCATTACGTATATAGCGGGACAGCGTCCGGAAAATGCCTCCTGTCCGGACAAATCCACCTTGAGCAATGAAGACCTGATCGCCTGGCTGGCGGAAAAGGCGGGCCTGCCGGTTGTGCATATCGACCCATTGAAAATAAACGTTCCGGAAGTGACCGGGGTGATGTCGTTTCAGTTCGCGCGCCGTCACGGCATTCTGTGCGTGGCCGTCGATAAGGACAGTATCACCATCGCCTGTTCGCAACCCTTTAGCAACGGCTGGGTCGCCGACCTGGAACAGACCACCAGTAAGCAAGTAAAGCGGGTTGTCGCCAACCCCGCGGAGATAGGCAAGTACACGGTTGAATTCTATTCCCTGTCGCGGTCGGTTTTCGGCGCCGAGGGAAGCGCCGGCGAGGGCAGAGTAGGGGTCACCAATTTTGAGCAATTGCTGGAAATCGGCAGCCTCAAAGACCCGGACGCTCAAGACCAGCATATCGTCAATATCGTGGACTGGCTGCTGCAATACGCATTTGACCAGCGGGCCAGCGATATTCACATCGAACCGCGGCGCGACCAGGGCAAGATCCGCTTTCGCATTGACGGGGTATTGCATCAGGTGTACGAGCTACCCGGCACCGTGATGACGGCTGTCACCAGCCGCATCAAGATTCTCGGGCGGATGAACGTGGCGGAGAAGCGCAAACCCCAGGACGGCCGCATCAAAACCAAAACCCCGGAAGGCAACGAGGTAGAATTGCGTTTGTCCACGCTGCCCACCGCGTTCGGCGAAAAACTGGTGATGCGGATTTTTGATCCCGAGGTGTTGCTGAGAAGCTATACCGAGTTAGGGTTGGCCGGCGATGACCTGCAGCGTTGGCGGGATATGACCGGACACAGTCATGGCATTGTGCTAGTGACCGGCCCCACGGGTTCCGGTAAAACCACCACCCTCTACTCGACGCTCAAGGGGCTGGCCAGTGAAAGTGTCAATGTCAGCACCGTCGAGGACCCCATCGAGATGGTCGAGGACAGCTTTAACCAGACCCAGGTGCAGGCCAATATCGATTTGGATTTTGCGGCGGGAATCAGAACCCTGATGCGGCAGGACCCGGATATTATTATGGTGGGCGAAATACGCGATCTGGAAACGGCCAATATGGCGATCCAGGCGGCGTTGACCGGTCACCTGGTGCTCTCCACGCTGCACACTAACGATGCGCCCACCGCGATTGCCCGCCTGTTGGACCTGGGAGTGCCGGCGCACCTGCTCAAGGTAACAATAAACGGGGTGATGGCGCAGCGCTTGGTGAGAACCCTTTGTCCCCACTGCAAGGAGGCAATGCCGGTAGAGGATTCCGCCTGGCAATCACTGGTCGCGCCCTGGAAAACCTCCGCGCCCAAGGCGCTTTACCGCCCGGTGGGTTGTCTCGAATGTCGCAACACGGGGTATTTGGGCAGGCAGGGAATTTATGAGATTTTCCCGTTAACCGAAGCGCTGAAAACCCTCATTAACGACGATTGCGATATTTCCGGCTTTCGCTTGCAAGCCATGAAGGAGGGTATGAGAACGCTGCGCCTGAGCGGCGCCCAGAAAGTCGGGGCGGGCACTACATCTATTGAAGAAGTGATGCGGGTAGCGCCTGAAACCGGACGCTAAACCGCTTGTGAATTATCCCTGATGGCGTTACCCGAACCCCTGGAATTGTGCTGGCAGGGCTATTTGCGGCGCTTCAATGAAACAGCGCCCGCGCCTTCGGCAACCTGGTTGGCGAGCGCAATGTCGGACGCCAATTTCCTCGCCGACTTGGCACGTGTCTGGAGTTGCAGCGATTTTATCGCCTCCGCTTGTATTGCCGGCCCGCAGATGTTTCAGCAGCTGGTGGAGAGTGGCGACCTCTCCACACAGTACCCCGATGGTTATTATCAGCGCACACTCGGTGAACTGCTTCACCAGGGTCCCCCAGATTCAATAGCCGATGACGTCGCTTTGATGAAGCGGCTGCGCCGGTTCCGGCAACGGGAAATGGTAAGAATTATCTGGCGCGACTTTACCGGCCTCGCCGACCTGATTGAAACTACCCGGGATATGACAGCATTGGCGGAAGCGGTGCTGCAGCAGACCTTGGCGATTATCTATCCACGGGCCTGTGACGATTGGGGCACTCCCGTCGATAGCGACGGTGCGCCGCAGCAACTGGTAGTGCTGGGAATGGGCAAGCTGGGCGCCTGGGAGTTAAACGTCTCGTCCGATATCGATCTTATTTTTACTTACCCCGAAAAAGGGGAAACCCAGGGCGGCAAACGTCAATTGACCAATCAGGAGTTCTTTATTCGCCTGTCCCAGAAGCTTATCAAGCTGATCGATGAGCGCACCGCCAATGGTTTTGTGTTTAGGGTGGATATGCGCCTGCGCCCCTACGGGCAGAGCGGCGCGCTGGTGCTGAATTTCGATGCTATGGAGGAGTATTACCAGAGCCAGGGCCGCGACTGGGAGCGCTACGCGATGATCAAGGCCAGGGTTGTCGCCGGTGACGCAGCAGCCGGACAGCGGCTAATGACAATGTTGCGGCCTTTCACTTATCGCCGATATATCGATTACAGCGCCATCCAGGCGCTGCGGGATATGAAGGCCCTGATCAATCGCGAGATCAAACGCAGCGGTGCGGAAAATGACATCAAGAAGGGCGCGGGAGGCATCCGAGAAGTGGAGTTCATTGCCCAGGCGTTCCAGATCATCCGCGGCGGCCGGGACAATCGCTTCCAGCAGCAGCCGCTGCGCCGGATACTCCCATTGCTGGAAGAGGAACAACTACTGCCCCCCGGAACCGCCGAGCGACTCTATCGGGCCTACAGTTTCCTGAGAGTTGTAGAGCACCGTCTGCAGGGCTGGCAGGACCAGCAGACCCAACAATTGCCGATAGACGAAGCGGGACAACTCAGATTGGCCTGGTTAATGGGTTTTGCCGGCTGGGGCGAGTTGCAGACCGCATTAAACGAGCATCGCGATTTCGTGCATCGGGTTTTTTCCGACATAGTCGCGGACTCCGAAGGACGCAACGCGGAAACGGGCGAGGCGGACAGGGCCACCGTTGCGGCGCTAATCTGGCAGGGGTTGGCGACGGACGACGATGGGCAAGCGGAAGTCCGCAAAATGGGCTACCAAGATCCGCAACAGGTCGCCGAAAGCCTGGCGCAGTTGCGTGACAATCGCGCAGTTATGGCGATGCCGGCAGATACCCGCACCCGCTTGGAAACTTTTGTCCCGATGCTGATCAGCGCCTGCAGTCGGGCGGAGAGCCCGGAACGCGCGCTGCAGAGAATCCTGCCGCTGGTTATCTCAGTGGTGCGCCGCAGCGCCTACCTGGTAATGCTCGCCGAAAATCCGGCGGCGCTCACGCGTTTGGTAACACTTTGCGACGCCAGCCCCTGGGTTGCGGATCAACTATCCCGACATCCCGCTTTGCTGGACGAGTTGCTAGATTCGAGAACCCTTTTTTCGCCGCCCGATAAAGCCCAGTTACAGGACGAGTTGCGCCAGCAGTTATTGCGTATCCCAGCTGACGACCTGGAAGCGCAAATGGAAGTGTTTCGCTATTTTCGCATGGCCCACGGTTTGCGTGTGGCCGCCTGTGAAATTACCGAGGTACTGCCATTGATGAAAGTGAGTGACTATTTGACATGGCTGGCGGAGGCGATTCTCGAGCAGGTGCTGGCCACTGCATGGGACCAGATGGTGGAGCGCTACGGCCAACCGGGCGCCGGCGACACAGAGCCGGGTATGGTTATTATCGGTTACGGCAAACTGGGCGGTATTGAGCTGGGACACGGTTCCGACCTGGATTTGGTATTTTTGCACAATGCCGAGCCCGGCCTGTCCACCTCGGGAGAGAGGTCGGTGGATAATGTGACTTTTTTTACCCGGCTTGGGCAGCGGATTATCCATATACTGACGGCCCGCACTCCCGCCGGCGACGTTTACGAAGTCGATATGCGGCTGCGCCCGTCGGGAAATTCAGGGCTATTGGTGTCCACCGTTCAGGGTTTCGCCAAGTACCAGCAGCAGGATGCGTGGACTTGGGAACACCAGGCGCTGGTGAGAGCCAGACCGGTGGCCGGCAGTGAGCTGCTGGCGCAACAATTCACGCAGATTCGCCACGAGGTTCTTTCCCGACAACGGGATCAGCAAACGCTAAAAGATGAAGTGCGTGAAATGCGGCACAAGATGCGCGAGCACCTGAGCAGCGAAGTATCCGGAGAAAAAGGGGTTTTTGATCTCAAGCAGGACAGAGGAGGTATCGTCGACATTGAATTTATGGTTCAATTCGCAGTCTTGACTTGGTCCCATGAATATCCCGAGTTAACCCACTGGAGCGATAACATTCGCATTCTCGAGAGTCTGGAGCACTGCGGCCTGCTGTCGGCGGAAGAAACCCAGGCGCTGACGGAAGCCTATAAAAGGTACCGGGCAGCGGGGCATAGATTACAACTACAACAACAAACCGGTGTGGTTAAAACTGAACAATTTGAAGAAAAGCGCCGCGGCGTCGAGGCACTGTGGCTGCGTTACCTGGATGCATATTGAACGGAGACATCTGAATGTCGTTTGCCGACCGTGACGGTTATATTTGGTTTGATGGAGAAATGGTTCCCTGGCGGGATGCCAAAATCCACGTTTTGACGCATACGCTGCACTATGGCCTTGGCGTATTCGAAGGCGTGCGCGCCTACCAAACGGAAAACAACGGCACCTGTATCTTTCGTCTCGATGAGCATACCGATCGCCTGTTTCGCTCGGCAAAAATTTTGGGCATGCAACTACCCTTTGATGCAGACACCTTGAACGCCGCCCAAAAGCAAGTGGTGCAGAGGAATGATCTGCATGAAGCCTATTTGCGGCCGATGGCGTTTCTCGGTTCTGAGGGCATGGGCTTGCGCGCCGACGGCCTGAAAGTGCACGTCATAGTCGCTTCTTGGCACTGGCCCACTTATATGAGCCCGGATGCTCTGGAAAACGGCATTAAGATTCGCACCTCTTCCTATACGCGCCACCATGTAAATATCACCATGACCCGGGCCAAGGCCAACGGCAACTATATTAATTCCATGTTGGCGTTGAGAGAGGCGCTCGAGAGTGGCTGCGATGAGGCGCTGCTGCTCGACCCGGAAGGCTATGTTGCAGAGGGCAGTGGCGAGAACATCTTTATTGTGCGCGACGGTGTGCTCTACACGCCGGAGTTGACCTCCTGCCTCGACGGTATAACCCGCAAAACCGTTATGCAGCTGGCCGAAGAGACCGGTTACCGGATAGTGGAAAAACGCATTACCCGCGATGAAGTCTATATTGCGGACGAAGCCTTTTTCACCGGCACAGCGGCGGAAGTGTTGCCTATTCAGTCCCTGGACGGTCGCATCATAGGCGCGGGTCGGCGCGGACCCATAACCGAACGGCTGCAGCGGCAGTATTTTGATCTGGTCAGAGGGCGCCTCAACCAGCACAGCGAATGGTTGGTGCCGGTATCTGGTTAAGGCTGCCCGTTCACCGTTGTTGCAATGCAGTATGGCTGGCTACGCCAGCACGGCAATCCTAATCAGGTAAGCGGATTTGGCGCGAAATCAAACAACCGTCTGGTTTATTACCGATGGCAAGCCCGGCCACAGGAACCAGTTGCGCGGTTTGGCGGGCGCGCTGCATAATCAGGTGGCGGCCGAATGCCTGTGGTTGGAATTAGCCGGTTTCTGGTCATTTTTTTTCAAACTGATAGGCCGCAGCCTGGTCTGCTGGCAGTGGCCGCGGCCAGATTTTATCGTGGCCGCCGGGCGCAAAACCCATTTGCCGCTGCTACTGTTGCGAAGGTTATTTGGCGGTGTTTCGGTGGTCTTGATGCGTCCGTCACTACCACTGTCCTGGTTTGATGTGGCGGTAGTGCCGGCGCACGACGACCCGCCGCGCAGAGAGAATGTGCAGTTGACCTCCGGGGCCTTGACTGATATCCGGGTGGCTGAAAGCGCCGACCCCGCCGAGGGCTTGATTCTAATCGGCGGCCCTTCCGCGCATTACGGCTGGGATGCCGACGGCTTGCTCGCGCAACTCGATAAATTGTTCACCGCTATGCCTCGGGTTTCCTGGACCTTGACTACGTCGCGGCGCACGCCGCAAGGTCTTCTCCGGCAACTTGGCCCCGCTCAATTCAGCGATCTCGACGCCATCACGCTGGCGCCACACGACCAGACCGACCGCCCGTGGTTGCTAGAGCGGTTTGCGCGTAGCGGTGTGATCTGGGTGACGGAAGACAGTGTGTCCATGATTTATGAGGCGTTGAGTAGCGGCGCCGCGGTCGGCGTATTGGCAATGCCAAAAACCAGTGAGGGCAGGGTATCAAGGGGTGTCAACCGGCTGTTGGACGAGCGACAGATTACACCACTTAGCACCCTGTCGAACGACGGTGAAATGTATTCCGCGCAGCCGCCACTGCAAGAGGCGGAGCGGATTGCCAGTATCCTGGTGCAGCGGTACTCGCTATGAAGCGTTTAAAGGTCGTTCAGGTTTTGCCGTCCCTAAACGGGGGCGGCGTCGAAAAGGGAACCTTGGAAATTGCCAGAGCGCTGGTGGCGGCCGGTCACGACTCGCTGGTGGTCTCCGCTGGCGGGCGCATGGTTGAACAGCTGGAGCGGGAGGGCAGCAGGCATATCACCTGGGAGCTGGGCAGGAAATCGCCGGGTAGCCTATTGCAGGTGCGGCCGTTGCGCCGCTGGTTGGCTGATGAAGCGCCGGATATTGTGCATGTCAGGTCGAGGATGCCCGCCTGGATTGTGTGGCTGGCCTGGCGGAAAATGCATGCCGGCAACCGTCCGCGCTTAGTTTCAACTATCCACGGCCTGCATTCGGTAAGTCGTTACAGCGAAATCATGGGTTGCGGCGAGCGGGTGATAGCCGTCTCGAAAACCGCTCGGCAATACTTGCTCGACAACTATCCCAGTATCGATCCCGGAAAAATTTCGGTTATCTACCGGGGTGTCGATCCCCGGGAATTCCCGGCCGGTTATCAACCGGATCAACGGTGGCGGGCCGACTGGCAGCGTCAATATCCGCAACTGCAAAATCGTTATGTCATCTGTTTGCCCGGGCGACTCACGCGCCTGAAAGGCCATCAGCAACTTTTTGATCTGGTGCAGCGCCTCAATGAACAGGGCGCCAATGCGGTGGGGTTGGTGGTCGGCGGCGAAGACCCCAAACGCAAAGCCTATGCCGCCGATCTCTACAAGGAGGTTGAAAAAAGAAGCTTGAGGGATGATATTGTTTTCACCGGTTATCGATCCGATATGAAAAACATTTTTTCCGCATCGGATGTGGTGTTGTCGCTGACCACCCAGCCGGAATCATTCGGCCGCACCGCCCTGGAAGCCCTGAGTGTCGGAACGCCGGTGGTGGGCTTTCAACACGGCGGTGTGGGGGAGATTCTGTCCGAACTGTATCCCCAGGGGAGAGTGAAGTATGGTGATACGCAAACGCTACAAGAGAAAATACAACTGCTGATGCATGGAAAAGGCGATCCGATAAAACCGAACAGGGTTTTCCTGCTGGAGAGCATGTGCGCGAACACCCTCGCAATTTATCGAGAGTTGGTGGAATCATGAGCCTGTTGATCGCGTCATTGCTGGTATTCTTGTTGTGGTTCTCACTGCGTTATGCCTGGTGGAAGCGGACGGTTGACTACCGGTATCCGCGCATCCTTATGTACCACATGATCAGCGAACTCCAGCCGCAACATAAATTTAAAGGGTTGCGCGTGGCGCCGGAAATGTTCGAGCGGCAAGTAAAATGGCTGCATGACAAGGGTTGGCGGTTCGTTACCATGTCCGAGTTGGCCGAACGCAATTGGCAGGGTGAAAAACTAGCCGCCCTGACCTTTGACGACGGCTACGAGGACAATTATCACCATGCGTTCCCGGTGATGAAAAAATACCGCGCCTGCGGCACGCTTTATCTGGTTACCGATCGACACGAACGGGACTGGTCGGTTGCAAAAAAAGCCCACCACGATTCCGGAGAACTGGCCGCCGAGGAGAAATTAACAGACGCCCAGGTCCAGGAGATGGTGGACAGCGGGCTGTTTGAAATAGGCGGCCATACGGTCACACACTGCAATCTTGCCACTACCGAGCTACAGGACAAGCGGCGGGAAGTGCGGCAATGTAAAGAACAATTGGAAAAAACCTTCAGTACCTCTGTCGGCAGCTTTGCCTATCCATTTGGTATTTACGGTCAGCAGGATGTCGTGCTGGTAAAGGAGGCGGGGTATGTGTCGGCCGTCACCACCGAAGAGGGCATAGACGCGGCCGCGGATCCGCTGCGATTAAAGCGGATTAAAGTGTCCGGAAAAGATGGTTTTTTTGCCTTTAAAGTGCGGATAAAAAAGGGGCTGCGCGGCGTTATTTGATACGGTTATGGGTTCCATCGGCGCTGTTGCGTGGCGCTGAGGACACAGACGATAGCGGAAAAGCTGCTGAAGCTCGGCTTAGGTTAAGCGGTAAAACTTTATCGGATATGGCCTGTTCTCAGGTCCAGCAGTAGGTGATCGCTGGGTTGGGCTTGAATAAACTTGGTCATAATGGTCAACATCAAAGCCAGCTGCTCGAGGTTTTTGTCGGTTTTAGAGCAACCTTGAAACCCGCTGGCCAGTGTTTGGTAAACGGATTTGCGCTCTTCACTGACCAATGCAATGGAATCCGCGTTACGCAAGCGGTAAAAATCGTTTATCAGCTCGGAACCCGGCGTCTCAGACGGCCAACCTTGAATGTCAACGGACTTAATGTTGGGCGTCTCGTGACACATAAGACTTTTGTGAAACAGATCGGCGACGGAATTAGCGGCTAACAATGCCACGAGTTGTTTTGGCCACTCGTCGGGCAGATAACGCAAACGGACCAACTCCGTTAAATGTGCGTCAGTTAGTTCGCCATAACTGCCGACGTTCAGCACCTTTTTCTGCCAGACATCACCTGGTTGGTGTTGTTTTAGGTAGCTGAGTTCTTGTCGGTAATGAGGGAACAGTTCGTTAAAGCGCGGCACCTCATCCAAGATCACCGTCTCAACCGCTATTTGCTCGGCACTGATCAATGTCAATAATTTGTAGGCCGGACGGTAGGCCGCCAAGGTCGGCGCCTGGATATTAAACAACACACTGCCGTCATCGGCCGTGACTGTTCCCGTATCGTTAATATGCATATGTCCGCCAACGTGTATTTGCAATCCGGTATTGGCGAGTGCCTTGGCGGTATCCATTAACGGCATCCGCCGCATCTGCTGCTTTCCCTTGCCAAACAGTTGTTCAATGTCATCCCCGGCCATATCGTAAAAATCGGCCATCGGAAAGTGGCTAAACGCGATTAGCTGTTTGTTTTGTCGTTTTGCACGCGCTACAACATCAGAGATCCAGTCAATAACCATGGGTTTAGATTGCAGCATGGCGTTGTAGCCGGCATTGCTCGAGCCGCTGTAGCTGTCGCCGTCTGTGGATAGGCGATTCGGATCCTTAGGCACATACACATTGGCGTCGATTGCCAACAACCAGACACCGTTAACCGGCTCAACCAGATAACTGGTCTCCGGCATCTGAATACAGTTGCCTGCACGCTTTTTGGCGCACCAGGTCAGTTGGCGGTGAGCAAAGTCGAACTTGCCGCCATTTTCGCGACTAAACGGCGTTTCGAAATACAGGTCGTCGTCCCGGGGGAAAAAACCAAAATCGGCCATGGCTGCAACGATTTCTGCATAGCCCCATTTTTTAAGATCATCCGAGCAAATTAAGTACTTGCTATCGCCATCGGTGCATTTTTTATCGCCTTTGCTGAATACGGCCAACTCATGACCGTCTGCGGCAAGAAAATCGTCTTTACCCGCGTCCGTGGTAAAGGGGCGGACGGGGTCATGGTTCCCGGGAATCGCAAAAAAACGCATACCATGCTCTCGCTGATAACGTTTGAGAACCTTTGTCAAACCGCGCACATGCATCGGCTGACCGTCGTCGCTGAAATCTCCCGGCAGAGCAACCAACTTGACACCCCGCGCGGCAAGGTCATCCAACGCAGCGAGTAATACAAAATAGTTTTCATTAAACAAACGCGTGGAATGTAACTGTGCGCGCATGCTGCGGATCATTGCGTAATACTCTCCTTCAGCAGTTTCTGTCTTTATGCCTTTATGTGAATGGTCCGATAACTCGCCGTAAACGTCATGAAAGTGCACGTCGGCTAAAAATGCGACGCTAAGCGGCGCCGGTTGACCGGGGTTTTGCTGCGCAGCTCGCATACTTTGGCAGGCCAAGCAAATAATGCACAGTGGCAAAAGGATGCTAAATCGGATCATAGTCGCTACGTAAAAGTAAGCCTCTGGTGTTAATCACTAATTATTAGGGAAGCCCCACCTCTGCCTTAAATACACCTGGCTCAATATACAATAGCCCATCCTTTCCGCCGTCCATTATTTAGCAGAACAAGCGGTAGCGAATCGCATATATCCAGCGGCGGATAACCATCTTGGTTAAAAAGAACCAGCCCAACTCGTTGCGGCTAAAACTTCTGGTTAAATCCGGCTCGACGCCTTCGAGTTCTGCTAGCCAATTGTCATCCGCTTCGTAGCCATACGCCTTAAGTTCTTCAGATATGCCACCGTATAGATGCAACTGACCGGCAAGCCTCGGCAAATGTTTGCGCCAGTTGCTCACGCTGCTGGCGGTGACTTCGCGGCGTTGATTCATCGCCCGTTTGGCCTTGTCCGAGGCGTTGCTGTACAGGTAATAATCGGAAAAATCATGCAATAGCCTCTCCCGTATAAACGGAAACTTGTCCATTATTTGTTGTTGTACGCTGTTGGGATCAGCCACCAGATCTTCATACTTGATCTTCATAACCCGGGGGTTTTGCAGCAGCTGTTGCGATTGTCTGTAAACCAGCTTCCACCAGGCCAGCGAAATATAATACTGATCGCCCGAGTCACCGTGCCTGCTAACCACCACGTCTCTTGGGTCTCGCACCACATAGATGCAATACACATCCCTGTTTGACGCAATAATCGGATCCATGAATAAGGCATCCTTCGGCCGCTTGGTAACCAGCAGCTCGCCGGGCTTTGGTTTTGGCGTGCGAAAAATGGCCCTTTCATGGGGGTAGTGGCGATCCACCTGAAAACAGCAGACCATCATTTCGTTTAATAAGGTCGTGCCGCTGCGCGGGCTGCTGCCGATAACATGAATGTGTTTTTGCATGGGATCGCGTCAACTAATTTTTGTAACAGATAGGTATGATATCGCCATAGCGGCCCTCGCCCAGCTTAAGCGGAAACGGATGATCGGACGTCAGTTGTCTGAAAAAGTGGTAATCATCCGAATACTGGCTGGAGTAATGTAAATCCACCTTGTCGAAAAAAGGCTGGTAGCGGTCAAAATAGTCGACGCCGGGTTCATGGGGCATCTGTAACTCGGGGTCGAGTTGTTGTTTTTCAATGGTCTGTTCATGGAGCAGCGGCACCGGAAGCAGCGCTACACCGCCCGGTTTTAACACTCTTGCCAGCTCCGACAAGGCCTTTAAATCGTCCGGCACATACTGCAGCACGTGGGAATTAAGGATTACATCAAACGTGCGGTCGTCGAAGGGAATCTGCTGGACATCAAACTTGTAATCCACCGTGTCGCGAAGTAAATCCGCGGTAACATAGCGCAGAAACTGTTCGCGAAACACGTTTTCCAGGCTGGGCTCCGGGGCGAAGTGCAACAGTGACAATGTGGCGCGGTCCCTGTCCGATAACACCTGCTCCAGCAAAAAATACTGGAAACGGTGGCGCTCCATTGAGCTGCATGACGGGCATTTGGCATTCAGTCTTGAGCGCACAGACTTCTTCGACAACTTATCGATAAACGGACCCCGGTAGCCGCATATGGTACATTGGTACTTGTGCTTGCGCTGATTCAACAGCTTGTATAAGGGCGCTCGGAAGTTGTTCTTAATTTTTACCAAACTATGCTTCACAGTGTTCTTTCTCTGGATTGAATGTCAGTTTCTATTAGCCTGGCTGGAAAAAAGGCGCCCTGCTTATTAGCACGCATCTGTTTTGTCGCCGGATCATTAAAAGGTATTGCGTTGCTGTTTTTCAACTTCCAGCCAGGTCTGGTTTTTATCACTCAGCTCCCAAGCGATTCTAATCTTCATTCTGTGCAAGCGCTTTTCAACATGCTTGCGGGCAAAGTAACGACTGTGTTTTGCCAGGGGTAGTGCCGATGCCAGCCCAAAGCCGTCGATCAATACAATGCGGGGCGCCGGTTGATCTTCTACTACCAACAGGTTGTGGGGCAACAAATTCTTGGTTAGCAGCAGTGTCTCCCTCAAGAAGCTGGCGAAGGCGTCGAGGGCGGATTGAATGGCCGTTGTCAGGCCGTTTTGCTGCAAATAGTTTTCCAGGGTTTGGGCGGGCAGCCCGTCCGCCGTTGCATAGTAGTCGGTTACCAGTCCGGGCCCCAAGTCCGTGGTCACCCAACCGTAGCATCGCGGAATGTGCTTCCAGACATGGGGGGTGTTATTGACAATAGCCGGTTGTTGAAAGGCTTGGTACTCGCGCCAATTGTCGTCAAAGCTTCGCTCCGACCTGAATTTTTTATAAAAGGGCGCGTCCTCTTTCAGCGCCTTGGCTTTTCCCTCTCTGTTGATCTTTACACAGAGCCGATCGTTTTCAGGGTGTTGGAAACACAACCGGTGATCTCCCCTCGCAAAGGGCGTCAGCTGTTTAACGGATATAGGGGTCTCTGAATACATCAACATAAAGATTCGCGCTGCCTGTCTTGACCCTGCTCGACAACCTATCGAGAGCGGGATTATCTCAGAAAGCTGTTTTTCTGTCAGTTTAAACCAACGCGCGGGATTCCGGGCGGGTTCGGGTAAACCCGGTAAAGGATACACACCAATTCGCATTCTTGACCTGGATCAAACAGGCGAGTAGGGTGCATATCTACAATATTCACGCATCAGCAACGAAACAGAAGGTTGGCCTTATGTCTGGAGAAAACAATTTATTGGTGGTCATTAACCCGGCCCAGGAAGTACAGCCGGCCCTCAACCGCGCGGTTATCAACGCGACGGGGAGAGGCGCGGACGACCCGGTGCACATCACGCTGCTGATTTGCAGTGATCCCAAGAACCGAGGGAATGGCGCCGCGCCACAACGAAACAAGGCGTGGCTTGATGAATTGCTGCAGCCGCTGGCGGCCGGCTCGGTCAGCCACCAGGTGTTATTCTCATGGAGCGACGACTGGGCTGATTCCATTCTATCGGCTGCTGAGACGAACGAAAACGATACAATATTGATTTCCCACTATGGGGGTTCGTCCGACAAGGTGCTGAGCGATGAACTCTGGTATTTATTGCGAAACATCCAGGTTCCCACTACTTTGGTGCAGGATCAGGAGCGCAAAGGAGCCCGCGAGTCGATCCTGGTGGCCTTGAAGGCCCAGAACGAAAAATACCATGAACTCAATGCGCGGGTGATCGATAAGGGGCGCTGGTTGGCGGAGATTTATGGGGCTGAGCTGCATGTGGTGAACGCCTATGACGACGCCATGGACTTCCCGGACCAGGAGCAATTACTAAGGGAAACCGGCGTGCCGAGGGCTAACCTGAACATCAAAACCGGTGCGCCTGAACAGGTGATCAAGGATGTGGCGGACGCCGTTAACGCGGATCTCTTACTGATAGGCACCGCCCGGCGAACCGGACTGAGAGCTGCCCTGCGGGGTAACACGATAGAAAAAATCATCGACAAGCTCGATTGTGATATAGGCATGCTGGTTTAGCTCGGCATACGGCGGCTCCCCCTATTAGCCAGACAATAATTATTACAAGATTAATATTGTGTGATAATAGGCCTGTTTTCTTGACCTAGGAGGGGGAGAACAGGCCCCGATTTATGGCGAACGACAAGCAATCCAGCCTGGCGATTTATCTCAGGCTGCTGAAATACGTTAAACCGCTCTGGTTCTTTTTCCTGATAAGTGTGATTGGCAACATGCTGTTTGCCGCCTCACAGCCGGCCCTGGCTCATTTGATGAAACCCTTTATGGAGGCGCTGGAGAGCGGCGCTGAAACCTCGGTATACCATGTTCCGCTATTGGCGGTCGCGATTGCCGCGGTGCGGGGCCTGGGGTTCTTCCTGGGCGGCTATTTTATTGCGGTGGTAGCGCAAGAGGTGGTCAATCGACTGCGCTGCGACATGTTCGACAAACTGCTCGAATTTCCCAGCCAGTATTACGACAGTATTAATTCCGGGCACTTGATCAGCCGTATTACCTACAATGTCACCATGGTGACGGACGCCGCCAGCAAGGCGATAACCATTTTGGTTCGCGAGGGCCTCACAGTTATTGCGTTGCTGGGCTACCTGTTTTGGAGTAACTGGAAGTTGACGCTGGTGTTCCTGGCCATCGCGCCATTGCTGGGCCTGACCATGTCGTTTGTCGGCCGGCGGATGCGCAAATTAAGCCACAGAATCCAATCCGCGATGGGGGATGTCACCCACGTGGCATCGGAGGCGATTAACGGTTTCCGGGAAATGCGCAGTTATGGCGGAGAAGCCTACGAGAAGCAGCGCTTTTATCGGGCCAGTGAACAGAACCGCAAACAATCGCTGAAGGTTGAGCGAACCTCCGGCGTATTTACGCCGCTCATGCAACTGCTGGTGGCGATGGCACTGGCGGTGGTGATGCTTCTGGTATTGATGTGGCGCACTGATTCAGGTGTTCCCGAGCTGATGGCCTACATCGTAGCCGCGGGTTTGATACCGAAACCGATTCGACAACTGACCAGTGTTTACAACCGTATCCAGAAGGGCGTTGCCGGCGCTGCCACCATTTTCGAGCATATTGATCAACCTTCCGAGACGGACACCGGCACCAAACAGGTTTCGAGGGTGGCCGGTAAGATTGAGATCAGCAAGCTGAGTTTCCGTTATGCCGATGAAGAAAAAGCGGTTCTCAGTGATATCAACCTGACCGTCGAGCCAGGTGAAACCATCGCGATTGTCGGGCGGTCCGGCAGCGGCAAATCGACACTGGTCAGTCTGATTCCGCGTTTTTATCATCACGACCAAGGCCGCCTGTTAATCGACGGCGTCGATGTTCAGGACTATACATTAAAAAATTTACGCCAAAATATCGCGCTGGTCACGCAGCAGGTAACCTTGTTTAACGATACGGTTGCCAACAATATTGCCTACGGCGAACTGGCTTCCGCGCCTTCGGAAAAAATAGTAGCGGCGGCCAAGTCCGCCCACGCCCACGAGTTTATCGCGCGCCTGCCGGAGGGTTACGATACCCTGATTGGCGAAGACGGCACCCTGTTGTCGGGCGGTCAGCGGCAGCGCCTGGCGATCGCCAGGGCGATCCTCAAGGACGCGCCCATCCTCATTCTGGACGAGGCTACATCGGCACTGGATACGGAATCCGAGCGGTTTATTCAGCAAGCGCTGGAGGAAGTGATGAAAAACCGCACCACTCTGGTAATCGCGCATCGCCTGTCAACCATAGAGAATGCCGACCGAATCCTGGTAATGGACAACGGCAGGATTGTTGAACAGGGCACGCATCAGCAGCTAATCGCGCGTCAGGGCGCCTACGCCGCTCTGCACAGGATGCAATTTCGCGAGCAACCAACCCACGCTTAAGGACAACCGCCGTTGAGAGAAAACTGGCCGCGTTATCTGTATACATTGGCTTACTATGTTCTGGTGCCGGTTATTCTGCTGCGCCTGTTGTGGCGCGCTCGTAAAGCGCCGGGGTATTTGCGGCGTTGGGGCGAGCGCTTCGGTTATGTTCCGGCCATCGAGTTGCCCGGCGATCAAGAAAATCTGATATGGGTTCACGCGGTTTCCGTCGGTGAAACCCTCGCCGCCATTCCGTTGATCAACGGGCTGCGGCAACACTATTCCGAGTTCAAGATCATGGTAACTACCACCACGCCGACCGGCTCTGACCGGGTCAAGGCGGCATTCGGCGACAGCGTGTATCACAGCTACGCGCCCTACGACCTGCCCGGTGCCGTGAACCGCTTTATCGGCAAGGTCGCACCGTCAATGCTGGTGATTATGGAAACGGAACTCTGGCCAAATCTAATCCATCATTGCCGTCGTCGCGACATACCCGTAATAGTCGCCAATGCCAGATTGTCGGAGCGCTCCGCTAACGGCTACCGCAGAGTCAGCTGGCTGACCGGGCCGATGTTGCGAAAACTGTCGAAAATAGCGGTGCAGACCGAGCCGGAGAGACAGCGTTTCGCAGCGCTGGGCGCGCCGCCGGAGACGCTTGAGGTTACCGGCAATATCAAATTTGATGTACAGCTAAGCGACCAGCTCGGCCACAACGCATTGCA
>JANQKW010000093.1 GCA_028280905.1 Porticoccaceae bacterium | reverse complement strand
CGTCTGGGAACAGTGTTTGAGACCCTCACCGGCAGGGATGCCGGTGCGGAGCTTACAGGGATGTATTTACAGCGAGTCTCAAACACTGTTCCCAGATGGCCGCGGATTCATGGCACCAATCCAAGAAAAGAAACATCTGCTACTAGCACCATGCAGTCGACTGTGCCGGAAGTAGTTGCCGATAATGCTCGGTTGAGTCGAAACGAGCGCATCTAATTTGATACAGAGGAACCCACGTCATGTCCAACCGCATTGTTTGGTTCGACCTTCCCGCCGCAGATCTCAAGCGTGCAATCCGGTTCTATTCGGCAGTGCTGCAAGCGGAAGTCAACGAAGAATTTCCGGGCGTTGCCGTTATCTCCCATGAAGCCGGCGACGTTTCAGGTTGCCTGTTTACCAGCGACGAACAACAGCCCTCAACATCCGGTGCTCTGCTGTATTTCAATGTCGATGGCAGATTACAGGCCGCAGTCGATGCGGCAACGGAGAACGGCGGTCGAGTAGAGAAGCCAGTGCATGATATCGCGCCATTCGGGCAGCGTGCGATTGTTATAGACAGTGAGGGCAACCGCATTGCGCTGCATTCCGGGTAGCGGTTTGCACCGCGCGGGCGATCGGGGGGGGGTTAGTGCAGGCTGGCGCAAGATTCTCTGATTGCAGAGTCTATCGGTACGCTCTGTGGCGGGTTTGGGATAGGTCAAAACCCAAGGTGATGTTTATTGGGCTCAACCCGTCCAGCGCCGATGAGTCGCGAGATGATCCCACTGTTCGACGCTGTATAAGCTATGCGATACAGTGGGGTTTTGGCGGCATATTGGTGGGCAATCTCTTTGCATACCAAGAAACTAGGCCGGAGGTCATGAAATCAGCCGTCGATCCGGTCGGCAAGAAGAATGACAAGTGGCTGCTAAAGCTCGGCGAAGAGGCAGACCTCGTGGTAGCCGTATGGGGTAACCACGGCCGGTATTTAAATCGCGACAAACAGGTAGCAGGGCTATTTCCTCAACTGCAATGTCTGCGAGTGACCGGCGTCGGACAGCCGCATCACACCAGGGGCTTGCCGAATGGCATTCAACCGCTGCCATATTGTTACTAACCGGCTCGGCAGTGGCCGCGT
Source organism: Porticoccaceae bacterium (assembly GCA_028280905.1). GTDB lineage: Bacteria > Pseudomonadota > Gammaproteobacteria > Pseudomonadales > Porticoccaceae > JANQKW01. The sequence goes on along the minus strand of JANQKW010000093.1, from coordinate 998 downwards.
TTCATGCAGATAGGCCGCATGTAAACGTACAAGCAGCGAGGCCGCCCGGGGCGTTTAGGGGCTTTCACTGACCGGCCTTAACTGCATCAGTTCGCCGTCTCTGGACAAAATATAGATCAAGCCGTCCGGGCCCTCCTCGATGGATTTTATCGGAATATTCATGTCATCCAACAGTCGTTCTTCATGTATGATTTTACCGCCGTCCAGCTCGAGCCGGTTGATATGGGTTAGCGCCAACGCGCCGATCAACAAATTTCCCCGCCAGTGGGGGAATGCCTGGCCCCGGTAAAAAATCATATTGGAGGGCGCTATGGACGGCACATAGTGGTAAACGGGCTGCTCCATGCCGGGCTTGCGGGTACCTTCGCCGATCTTTCCGCCGGCGTACTCTCTGCCATAGGTGATTACCGGCCAGCCATAGTTTTTCCCGGCTTGGATAATGTTGACTTCGTCGCCGCCCCTGGGACCGTGTTCCACCGACCAGATCGCTTTGCTGCGGGGGTCGACGGCAATGCCCTGCGGATTGCGATGCCCATAAGAGTAGATTTCCGGCAGCGCATTTTGCCTGCCCAGGAAAGGGTTGTCATCGGGAATGCGGCCGTCGTCGCGCAGCCGGATAATCTTACCCAGGTGGGTTGATAGATCCTGCACCAATGGCCTGGCGTGGCGCTCTCCGGAGGTGATATATAAAAATCCCTCCCCATCAAACATCAGCGCCGATCCAAAATGGGCTCCGGATTTAACGGATGGCTTTGCGGTGAACAGGATTTCGAGGTCTTCCAGACGATTTTCCAAAAGGCGTGCGCGGGCTACCCGGGTTGCCGCCCGGCCGTTTTCCATCAACCCGGTATAGCTGAAATACAGCCAGCGATTATGCTGGAAATCGGGATGTGGCAGAATATCCATCAGACCACCCTGACCCCACACCCTGGTTTCAGGCAGCCCACTGACGGCATGTATGCTGCCTTGGTTCATATGGTAACGGTACAGATTGCCCG
>JANQKW010000092.1 GCA_028280905.1 Porticoccaceae bacterium | reverse complement strand
CATCAATATCACGAACTTGAACAGCTACGTGAAATGGTGTCAACTGCATTACTTCTTCTCCTGTTAGCATCTCCAGAGTTGGGGGTTAGTATGTGTAACGCCCAAAGCAGCGGCGCGCGTTAGCGCGTCCAGCCCGCAGGGCGATGCTGCCTTTGCTTGTTACGTGTTTAGTCATGAAAGTGCTCCAAGCCTACAGCTTTGATATAAGGTGCAAGGGCTTCCACGGCACCATTGTTTTTGTGCCAGATAATGTATGTGTAATCCCACTCTTCGCTTATAACACACGCCAAATCTGGAAGTATTAATTTTGTAAATTCCGAAGACTCTTTGTTCATGCTTTGCTCATAGGTTGAAAGCACAGATTCTATATCGGTCACTTTGGTGAGCGACTGCTCTTCGCAGTTTACTGCTTTGAGGGAGAAGTCTTTGGCTAGGATTCTTAGCAGCTCATTAAATCGAGCCCATTCATCTTCAGTTACTTCATCTAACTTATGAGAATTCTCCTTACCAAGCCAACCTTTCCAAAGGGATATAAACACTTTGGAATATTCTGGCTTAACTTCCCATTCTTCAAAATATTCGTTAAACATGATTTCTCGGTGACACGTAACGCCGCGATAACCGGCGCGAGGTACGAGCGTCCGGCGCCGTAGGCGCGTAGTTAATTGCCTTGTTAGGCATGAAACTCCTCAGCTTCTAGAACTAACAAACGAAGGGTTTTACTCTCAATTGTGAACTCAATCTGAACAATAGGCGACCCCCCTTTAGAAATGAGTTTAGAGGGCTTACTGTAACTCAGCAATTTGTATGACGACAACAAATTTATCTCGCTCTTAACTCTGTCCCATGTGCTAATCCGAATATTCACTCTAAAGGACTTACTTGAATCAGCACCTACCAAGCTTGGCCAAAAATCAGTTGTACTTTTCAATATTTCAAGAGCGCTTTTCACCTTGCCTTTTGTAACAGAATCTAGCACTACTTCAGGCTCAGACTCATATGATATTGAACTATTGTAAATCTTAGATTTTTTACGGACAGTCATTCCTAAATATAACGCAACCATAATTGCAACAATAGATAAAAATGCACTTAAAGGGTCGATGCTAATCATTTCGATTGCCTAACGACATGCTAACCGGCGTGGAGCGGCAACGCTGCGGAGCGTCCGAGTGAGCGATAGCGAACGGTGTTGAGCATTTTGTTATGCCGTTGGCTTGGTTTCAGTAATCATGTTTGTAAACCACAACTTTGCTAAGATCGACAGCAATTTAGCCTCTTGAAACGCATACATTTAGCTATGCACGTTCCACCTCTACGGCAACCCGTCCTTTGGGTCCTTCTGCAATGGAGAAAAGGACAATATCCCCTTCTCTTAGCTCTTCGTACATAACATTTTGCAATTCATTTGCATGGAAAAAAATATCTGGTTTGACATGGCTATAGGCAATGAAACCAAAGCCCCTTGCTGTTACTCTTGCAATTAAACCATCTCGTTTTTCCACATTAATATTTATCAAAGCAGGTTTCTCTTCTGGCATGTAATTGAAAACACGCAATAGTTCGTTTAACCCCTGTTCGTAGTCGGGAAAGAAATCTGCTCGGTGAAGTTTCCTTAGCTTTTCAAAAGACGGCTCACAATTATCAATTCGAATTGGAATTATGAATATCTTTCCTTCGGGATGTCTGTCGGCAATTTCGAGCGCCTTTCGTATCTCCGTTTGAACATAGCCAGACTTCGTGACAGAGCGTTCAGACAGTATTGCAACAAAATACGAACATTGGCCTATTGCATCGCGAATGGCTTTATCCCAATCTTGGCCCGGAATCAAATCGAAGGTGTCAACCCATGGTTCAATGCCACCCTCGCGCAAGTCTGCATAGAGCATATTGACAAAATCCTTGTCTTCCTTTGCGTACGAGATAAATACCTTTGTTTTCATATATAGATGGTCTGTTTATAAGGTAAATGACGGCTAACGCCTCAATGTGCGGCAGCCGAAGCGCAGCTTTGGCTGTCCAGCGCCGTAGGCGCGATGCTGCCTAAACTTGTTAAAGGTTGCCTGCGCCGAAATACAACTGGACAGTTTTCTTGTGAAAAAAGTACCAGTAAATTAAGGACAGAAATAATACTAGTGTTATAACCCACTCGGGCCTGCCTAGTAATGCTGGGTCAGAAATTATCATTGAAAATATGATGCCAGACCAAGCGCCAAAATAAACTATACGAGCATACCTATATTTTAAAAGAAGGCAGATTGCACCAAGCCCCATACCCATAGAAACTAAAAAGAATTCTATGCCTTCGCCTGAAGACCACCACTCTTTGTAGGTTACCTCTTTCCCAGCAATGCTAAAGCCGCCGATTGAGAAGAGGCTCGTGATAGCACCGACAAAGAACATTGAACCATGTAAAGTTAAAAGCTTCATAAAAAGTGGCATTGCTTTGAAGTTGCTCCACATGCTCGAAAGACCTTTAACAGTATATTAGACGGAATTCCGTATATCCCCGACATTCCTTTTTCCTAAATTTTAACTTTTCTTCCATTTAATTCTAAAAAATTCAATTAGTTATCAAAACACTGACGTTTATTATTATGTGGCTCCATGTGTGAAAAGGAAGCCATTGCGTTTAACGAGACCGGGATAAGAACTTCTATGTACTCATGCAGTTTTTATAAATCCTTTTATTTCAAGGTGTTATTGATTGTATTTTGGAGAAAACAAGACCCTGTTATTCGTTGCTCATAAGACCAAAACTTGGTTTTTGTGTCAAATTCGTTTATACCTGTTTATTGAGAAAAGGGGTCGTAACGATTATTTTTTAACCCTGACGTTCAAGCTTACTGCCACTTTTCTCCGAAAGGCCTTATCTCAACATCGAACGACCAGGCCGATCGTGATTGATGGGTCACATGGAAGACTTCTTCGGCGATATCTACCGGCTTTATGAAAAACTCATCCGGTTTGTCGGGATGAAACCTGTCCCGCGTCCAAGGGACATCGATTACGGCATCAATATTGAAATATGCAACGTGAATACCTTTCGGCCCTAGGTCGCGGGCAAGCGCCTGGGTGAAATTGCGTTGGGCCGCTTTGGTCGGCGAGAATAGCGCATAATTCGGTATCCCCCTAAATGCGGCGGTGTTGCCAGTGACCGCAATAGCGCCATCGCCTCGATTGATCATATCGGGGACAAAGGCCCGGGCCAGATACAGCAAGCTAGTGGTATTGACGCGAAAATTACGCTCGAGGTCTTCCGCATCGCCTTCAAGAAAACCATCAAATGTCGCCCGAACCGCGTTGTGGACAATTACATCGGGAACGCCCAAATCTTTTTTCACCGTATGGCAAACTTCAAGGAGGTGATCAAGGTTTTCAAGGTCGATGGCGAAAGACCTAGCGTTATTTAACTCGTTCTCAAGACCGACTAAACGCTGCTGATTTCTCGCCAACATCACAACCCGGTAGCCGGCGCTTGCAAAACGCCTGGCAATCGAAGCCCCTGTACCGTCACCGACACCCGTAATCAAACATAGTTTGTTCATCATGAGTCACATCCTCTTTTTTTGTATGTCGCCGGGGGCTAGCCCCCCGGCAACATTTGCTAAGCGGCTAATCCCACCGGCGTAGCTTGCATAGGCACGAATCTCGGCAGAGCCTGAATACGCGCCAGCCAAGCTCGCACATTGGCGTATTCGGACAGGGATACGTCTCCTTCCGGCGCGTGGGCAACATAAGCAAAGTTGGCGACATCGGCGATAGTGGGGTGATCACCGACAAGCCAATCGCGATTGGCCAGGTGTTCATCCAAAACCGCCAGTACTCCGTGGGAAATCTCCTGGGCATGTGCATGATCCAATGCCGCGCCGAATACATTCACCAACCGCGCCGTAGCCGGCCCATAAGCTATTTGGCCAGCGGCCACCGAGAGGAAGCGCTGTACTTCGGCTGCGGCCATGGGATCATTCGGCAACCAGCGGCCGGCTTGGTCATATTGTTGCGCAAGGTACACCAGGATTGCATTGGAATCAGCAATAATCACGTCGCCATCTTCCAGCACCGGCACTTGGCCGAAGCGGTTTTTGCTGAGAAATTCTTGCTGCTTGTGGGCCCCGGCCGCCAAATCAACATCGACTAGTTCGGCTTGCAGCCCCAGCAGTGACAGAAATAGTTCAGCTCGATGCGCGTGCCCGGATAGCGCGTGACGGTAGAGTTTAATATTTGACATGGTTCTATCTCCTTAGAGGTTCGTGGTTGGTTTGGTACATCAGCTGAATAATTCCAGCCGAATTCGATCGCGGGCAATGTCGAGTTCACGGGCCGCATCCTGCACGGCATCAATTAGCCGAGCCGGCCCACAGGCATAAACAAGGGCATCGTCCGAGGTTGCCGCCAGGGTTGCCTTCACGTCTAAGCGCTGTCCATCAGCAGAACTGTATACATGCAAGCGATCACCGAGCTGGTGTTCGAGATGATTGTGAAAGGCCATCTCGCTCCGGCTACGTCCTGCATAATGTAATTGGAACACTGCTTTGCGTTGGTCCAGTGACTGGGCCATGGGCTTGATAGGCGTGATACCTATGCCGCCCGCTATAAGCACTGCCGGGCGTTCATCTTGATGTAGGGAAAAGTGGTTCGCGGGTGACTCAACACGCACGCGGGCGCCTATTTGGAAGGTCTCATGCACTGCGCGTGAACCACCCTTGCCCTGATCCTCACGCTGTACGGCTATCTCGTAGAGGTCACTGCGCGCGGGATTGGAGGCAATCGAGTAATACCGTTCGACGAGTTCGCCCCCGGGCAGCCGCACCGGGATGCGCAGATGCGAACCCGGCTCCGCTTTGGGAAGGTCGCCGCCCCGCGGGTCGCGAAATTCAAAAGCACGCACCCGCGGAGTGAGCTGACGCAAGCCGTTGACGACTAATTCCAGCGGGCCATCACCCAATACCGGGGGGCCTGATAGCTGTTGCTGTTCGATCTGCGCGTTGTTCTCCAGCTGGTTTCGAAGTTGCTGGTTTTCTTTTTTCAGCACGTCCAACAGTTCTGTTATTTCAGCTTCGCTGAAGCGTGGGGTGATATGCTGCGGACAATTCCAATCAAAGGATTCGACCTGGATGATGAAGGCCCGCTCTACCTTGGCGGTATAATTCCTATCTTCGAGCCGGGCGAGGATATCAGCTTGCTCAGGACCGACAATGCGTACTCTACCCAGCATTTTTAGGCGCCGGCGATTAGGATAATCCATAAAAATGAGGGCAACCCGGTCGTTTGTGGTGAGGTTGCCGGTGCTGATGTACTGGCGATTGCCGGAGTAATCTGCGAAGCCGATCGTATACTCATCCAGCACCTTCATAAAACCGGCAGGGCCCCCACGGTGCTGTACATAGGGCCAGCCGGTCTCGCTGACACTGGCCATATAGAAACTGTCTCTGGCGGAAATAAAGGCGGCCTCCCGCTCACTCAGGATAACGTTGTAATCCTCCCCCTCATCCATATGGGCATAAGATTCGCGGCTGCCATTGGCAAGCTGGATATCGCGGATCGTCGGTGTAAAGGCAATCTCTGCAAATTTGTGGGCCATGGCGCTGTACCTTTGCTGTTCTCGACCCGGACGTTGAGTCCGTGGCTTTTCCGGTAGGGTTACTGTGACAAATTCCTTATAAGGAATGAATAGCCTATAATTGCAATTTATTATTGCCAAAAACGGAATAATGGATGGATCGCTTCCAGAGCCTGAAAGTCTATGTGACGGTTGTTGAAGAGCAGGGATTCGCCGCAGCTGCCCGCCGGCTAAGCATTTCGCCGCCGGCGGTGACTCGCGCGGTGGCTAACCTCGAGGAACATTTGGGGGTCAAACTGCTTCATCGGACAACTCGATATGTGCGAGCCACAGAAGCCGGGCTGCGATACCTTGAAGATGCCCGACATATTCTTGCGCGATTGGCCGCGGCCGACGATGCGGCCCAGGGTATCAACGCCGCCCCGCGCGGGCGTCTCGCCGTCACTGCTCCCGTGTTGTTCGGCCGCAGGTTTGTCATACCCGGCATTGTCGACTACCTGCAGCGCTATCCCGGCACAGAGGTCGAGGCCATGCTTGTTGACCGGAGGGTAAACCTACTGGAAGAAGGGCTGGATCTGGGCGTACGCATCGGTGAGTTGCCAGACTCCAGTATGCGGGCATTGAAGGTGGGTGAAGTACGGATGGTGGTAGTGGCGTCACCGGCGTATCTGCTTAGCCGAGGTTGCCCTGATCATCCACAAGAGCTAAGCAAACATAACATCATTGTCTCCAGCGCCGGTAACTTTTCCCACGCATGGCGCTTTCACCCCGGCAAAGGTGATCACCCGCTGCGCGTGCACCCCAAATTAACTGTGACCACTAACGATGCAGCCTTGGAGGCCGCCGCTGAAGGGCTTGGTATTACTCGCGTGCTGTCCTACCAAGCTGCTCCACTCGTCGAACAAGGGCGCCTCCAGCATCTGCTGCAGGAATTTGAACCCCCATCGTTGCCGGTCAACATCATCCACCGCGAGGGCCGACATACCGCTACTCGAGTGCGTGCTTTTATTGATCTGTTGGCAGAGCGGCTGCTTATGGAACCGACTTTAAACGGGAACCTATAGCCTTACTCTTCAAACGCCTCCTTCAACAACTGAAACGAGCGCTTGCGATCTTCAAAGTAATACATATTGGTTACCGCCATCACCGCATCGGCGTCAAACTCATTTACCAGTTGCAGGATTTTCTCCTTCACCTGTTCAGGCGTGCCCACCGCGCGGGTCGCTTCCCGCTGCGCGATAAACGCCGCCAACTGGGGTGTCATTTCAACCGCTAGCGCCTGCTGTGGCGTATAAAAATCGCTAGTGGTTTGGCCGGTAACAAAGCGGTAAAAGTTAATATCGTAGGTCAATTGCAACGCCCGCGCCTTGGCTTCCGTGTCGGCGCAGAACACGCCCATGGTAAGCGTTGCCTGCGGGCGCTCAATATCCCCCGGTTGGAACAACTGCTTGTAGGTTTTAATCAGCGATGGATCGGCCTGGGGGTTGATAAACACCCCCAGGTTATAGGGCAACCCCAACCGCGCCGCCAGCCGGGCACTATCGGCGCTGGAACCCAGCATCCATATCGGCAGATGCGCCGGCGGCTTCGGGCTGACCAGCGGGCGCGCCTTGTTATTGCGCAAATAGTCCATTAACTGCGCCACCTGTTCCGGAAACCGGTGAAACCTGGGCTGGCCGTCGGGCGCCAGCGCCACGGCCGTGGACATATCCGCCCCCGGCGCACGCCCTACTCCCAGGTCGATGCGCTGCTCATATAAATTAGCCAGCAGGGAAAATACCTCGGCGACCTTATAGGTGCTGTAGTGGGGCAACATAATGCCGCCCGAGCCCAGCCGGATACGATTGGTCGCCGCGCCCAACGCCGCCAACAATACTTCCGGCGCGCTGCCGGCCAGCGCTGAAAACGCATGGTGCTCGGAAACCCAAAAGCGCTCATAGCCCAGCGCCTCACAGTGCTGCGCCATCTCGATGGTTTCCTGCAACGCCTCGTTGGGTTGATCGGGGTTACGGGCGAAGGATTGGTCGAGAACGGAAAGGCTTAGTGTCATGGGGCGTGAATTCTAACCAAAACTAATGCGGTAATATATAAATTGTAAGTGTCGCCGGTGAAATATCGAACCCAATACTTTCGGCCGCTGATATTTATTCTTCGGCGTTAACCACGCCAAGCTGCTTAACCCTCTTCAATAGTTCAGTGGTGATTTCAAGTAGATCATCCAGCAGTTGTTGCTCGACGTCAAAATGCCCTTCGTACTCGGCAATATTTCTTCGGCGATGGCATTGGTCCAGTACTTTCCATTTTGCATTTTCCAAACCTAGCGTATGCTGCAAACATTGAAAAACGATATAGCGCTTATCAGATCGATAACCATGCCAGCGCAACGCGGCAAGCGCCAAGGCGTGTGCAGCGCCGTAAGCCAACGAAAACTGGCTGCCCTTGGACAGCTCTTCCAGCTTGACATCCTGCAACTTAGTAAGCGCAGCCGAAACCATACCTTCAAATTCGGTCCGATCAGGGGGCTCACGATTAAGGGATCTAATTTTGACAAGATTCTCTAGCGCTTCCATTCATCGTTCCTTGAACAAGCCATAACTTAGGCTGCTCCATCACGCGTTTAACGAAATGCTGGTTCGTTTTTACTCGCTCAGCAAATTCCGTTGGCGTATAAAGCGTTGGGTTAACGGCTCGAGCCAACTGTTTTTCAACCGATTCTAATGTGTCCATCAACTTGCTGTAGCTCAATTCAGTCGCCACCAACATCAAATCAATATCACTTCCGGCATGTTCACTTCCCTTTGCTATGGATCCGTAGATAAACGCTTGTTCTATTTTCGGTTCCAGAGGAGCCAACGCAATTTTCAGAATATCTACTATGCCAAACGTTTTTTGCGTAATCGCCGTCAACTCTTTAAAGATAGGATTCTCTTTGTTCGCTTGATAGTGATTCTGGTTACCTTGGCGAGTAACAAACAGTAAACCCGCGTCGCGTAGTTTTTCCAGTTCACGTATCACCGCTCCCCTACCAACATCCGCCAGCCGAACAATCTCGTTCAGATAAAAGCTACGCTCCGGTTTGCCATAAAGCAAACCCAGCACCCGCTGTTGTGTTTTGGTAAATAAAGCATCACCAATAGACGAACCGTTTGTTAACATCTTCAACCAAGCCCCAAAAGTCCCAATTTGGGTACTATAGGTCCCATTTTGGGACTTTTCAAGTCCTTGACTGCAATCTCGTTGGTATCCATTCCACATCAGTAACCGGTTTAGTGTCCATCTCCATCCTTAAATATGTCCATAAAACGCCGCAGACCCACCGCGTCTATCGCGCCTGCCAGCAGATTGAGCGCCACGCGGTTGGTTTCCAGATGGTAGCGAAAGTCATCTGCGTTCATGCCTTCCGACACCACCGCAAGCGCCATATGCCGCCCCGCCTGATTGCCGCTGTTGGGTATAACGAACCCATAATTACCCACATTGGTAACCAACACATAGCTTTCCTGCTTGAGCCAATTATCCACCAGGGCTAGTCCCGGCCCTTCTTCATAGCTGCCGCATTCCACATGGTGGAATATCTCCGCAATACTGCGGTTTTGGGTTCCGGCAACCGCGGATTGCAACAAGCCGGCGCTAAACTGAAACACCTCCGGTAAACAGCTACCCAACAGTTGCTTCGGAAATTCACGGCCGCCCTCTTCGTCCGTTTGCCACACCATAAATGCATAGCCAGAATGGCCCAGGTAACCGGTAAGCTCGCCCACCTGTTGCTCAAACTCGGCAAAGCTGGCGACATCGTTTAACACCTCCCGAAACTGCTGCGCCAGCTGCACCCGCGCCAAGCGCGAGTCGCCTTGATAAAGCAAGCGGGCTTGGCTGCCAACTTTCTCTAATGCATTGTTTAGTGAGGATTCGCAATCATTGGCGTCGCTGGATGAAAGCGTTTGATCGCGCTCAAGGTAGGTTAACGCTTCTGTTAATAATGTTTCGCTAGACATGGTTTGCTCTCCTTTGCCGATCTAGGCACTAACATCTAACCCGAAGTTTAACTTCGTTTTAACAGAAGTTCAACTTCAATATGCTGCCATTTTGACCTATCCAGAGAATATGAATGGCCAGCCTAAAGATTCAATTTGGGAAGAAGCTAAAACAGCTAAGAAGCGAAAAAGGTATTACACAGGAAGAACTGGCGGCTAAAACTGATTTAACCGTCGAATCTATTAGCAACATGGAGCGTGGTAAGTTTGGGCCTAAGTTTGATAACCTGGAAAAAATTGCCGACGTTTTGGGTGTGGAGGTTAAATGGCTTTTTGATTTTTAGCCGATTAAAAACAGGTCGGGGCGGACTCTAGCTTAATGAGAAAAGTCTTATCTGATGGGATGGACCCGCTCCCATTGTCGGCATCGCAATGTGCCATGATTGGGCGGTGTTAATCGTCAATCAAAAGGAGCGAGTCCATGTCCCAA
>JANQKW010000088.1 GCA_028280905.1 Porticoccaceae bacterium | reverse complement strand
CAGACGCCCGCTTACGTTGTGCTACTTGTGACGCCGTGAGTCCCGACAGGGGAGGTTTGTCCGGGACCAATCAGGCCGTGCTGTAAGTTTGCCAAATTGCCGGGGGTGTCGCGAGGACTGTTTGAGCGCCAGCGAGTTACCGCAGCGCCGGCAATTTTGCAAACTTAACGGCCGGTCACGGATGAACCTCCCCTGGCGGGACGGGAAGACGGCACCAACCCAAAACGTTGGCTACTGGCACATAGCTGTCCTCATTTTGGGATTCAAAGGGCCAGATAGATTTAGCAGCGGGTTAGCCGGAGCGAATCCACTTCCACGGGCGGCGCACCTCACCGGTATGCACCTGGTGCCGGCCGGCTTTCAGATCGGTAAAATAGTGGTCCAGCGCCAACTCAATAACCGGGAAGGCGAGTTGATCCCAACGCACCTCGTGCTCGCGGAACAGCTCAACCTCAAGTGATTCCAGCCCGGGTGAGAAACTGGTATCCCTTAGCTCCGCCCGGTAAAAAATATAAACCTGATTAATGTGTGGGATATCGAAAATGCAGGAAAGCTCCGGATTGACCAGCTGCGCGTTCGCCTCCTCGATGCTTTCCCTCAGCGCCCCTTCCACCGTGCTTTCGCCGTTTTCCATAAACCCAGCGGGTAGCGTCCAGAGCCCGTGGCGGGGTTCGATTGCCCGTTTGCACAGTAGCACTCGCTCGCCCATCGTAGGGATGCAACCGGCAATAATTCTGGGGTTTTGGTAGTGGATGGTTTCGCAGTGTCGACACACGTGCCGTTCCCGATTGTCTCCTTCGGGGATGCTCACGGTCAGCGGTTTACCGCATTGACTACAGTAATTCATCATTAATTAATTTCTGAAAACTACCCTCCAGTATATATAAAAATGGGATAATAACTACTGGCCGGATACGTGCCGGTAAAAGGCGTTGTCAAACACAAATACGAGTATGCTGGATATTATCGAACGAAAATTTGAACCCTTTGTTGCCCCCAGGTCGCGGGAGATAACGGATGGCACGGCTGCCGTCTTACTGCCCCTGGTGGATTATCCCTCTGAACCGCACATCGTGCTTACCCAGCGCGCCGGACACCTCAACTCCCACCCCGGACAGGTATCGTTTCCAGGAGGCAAGTTTGAGCCGGGTGACGATAATTTGTTAATCACCGCGTTGCGGGAAACGGAGGAAGAGATTGGCGTTCCCAGTAGTGAAATTCGCATCGTAACCGAGTTGCCGTTCCAACGAACCCGGTTCAACGTCAATGTTGCAGCGTTTCTGGGAGTGCTGGAGCCGGGGCAGAATTACCGGGTCGATAGTACCGAGCTGGACGCGGTGTTTGAAGTGCCGTTGGGTTTTTTTCTAGACCCAACCAATATACGCTATCAAACCTTTGAAGGTCCGGGCTATAAATTGAACAGAGCCTGTTATCCCTACAACGACTTTATCATCTGGGGTTTTACCCTGGGCGTGTTGATAGACTTGTTGAACGATACACTGAATGCGGATATTGATTTACAATACCGCGCCTCAGATTAGTCCCGGACATTAGCCATGAAGGGTACCGTAACGTCTCCCTGCGTCTCCATTTGTGCGCTTGACGAACAGGATGTTTGCATCGGCTGTCACCGCAGCGCTCGGGAGATCCGCGAGTGGCTGTTGATGGATGATGCGCAAAGATTACAAGTGTTAGATAAGTGCGCGAAGCGAGCCGCAAAGAACAACCCGTTTTCCTAACCCCGATTCATTAAAAACCGTCGAGGCGACTCGTCGGCAAGTCAAAAGTCTTCCAGGTCCAGTTGCCCCTGCCTCTCGGCTAGCTTTCTGACAATAACCTTGTCCACCATGTTTTCACCCAGTGAAACGGTTTCAAAACAATAGTGGTCCAGGATAAAACCGACATTGCCCTCCGGGATATGTTCAAGCAGTTCCAGCGCCAGTCCGTTGAGGGTCTTCGGGCCGTTTATCGGCAGCGACCAGTTGGTGACCTTGTTAATATCGCGGATGGTGGCGGTGCAATCTATCAGGTAAGAGCCATCCCGCTGCAAGCTAATTTCCTCCGATGCCTCCGTCTCATTGGTCGTGTATTTGCCGACTATCTCTTCCAGAATGTCGTCCAGGGTTACCAGCCCTTCAATCTCCCCGTACTCATCGACCACCAGGCCGATCCGGCGCTTGCTGTGCTGGAAGTTTAACAATTGCCGGTTGAGCGGGGTTCCCTCGGGAACAAAGTAGGGCTCCCTGGAAAACCGTTTGATGGCCTCTTTTGTCAGGGTCTCGGCGCCGCCGCGAAGCAAGCGGCTGACCTTTTTCATATGCAGCATGCCCACTACATTATTGATGTCGCCTTGGAAGACCGGCAGCCGGGTGAAATCGCTGGCGATTATCTGGTCGACCAGTTCGGCGATGTTTATATCCAAATCTATGCCGACTATCTCATTGCGCGGGACCATAATATCGTTAACCGTCACCGATTCCAGGTCCAGCACGTTGATCAGCATGTCCTGGTGACCGGCGATATCTTCAGCGGATTCGTCAACCACGGTGCGTAGCTCTTCTTTGCTGAGACTATCGTCACTGCTCTTTTGCGGATTAAAACCCATTAGCCTGACCATGCCGTTAGACACATGATTGACCGACCACACCACCGGGTAAAGCAACTTCAACAGGGGTTTAAGGACATAACTCGCCGGGAACGAGATTTTTTCCGGGTACAGCGCCGAGATGGTTTTCGGGGTGATTTCAGCGAAGATTAACATCACGATCGTCAACAGCACGCCGGCCCAGAGCTCCGAGCCCTGGCCAAATAACCTGACGGCGATCACCGCGGCGATAATTGCGGCAAAGTTGTTGGCGAGATTGTTGCCGATCAGGATAACACCAATCAACCGATCCACCCTGTCGAGCAGTTTGCTGACACGCCTGGCGCTGCGGTGTTTTTTCTTGAGATGCTTCAGCCGGTACCGGTTAAGCGACATCATTGCTGTCTCAGAGCCGGAGAAGAACGCAGATGTCAGCAGCAATCCCCCCAGTATTAAGCCAAGCAGCCATAAAGGAATGTCGTTCAAGGAGGTTGCAACCTCGTGAAGCTTTCGGGTTGTCTATGTTGGATGAGTTTGCCAGTCTGCGCAACCCTGACGAAGGCGCCGTATGCGCCGCCAGTCGGCTATAGGGGTGCCCTATAAAAGGAACTCGATAACCAATTTACTTCCCCAATAGGCCAGCACCAAAGCCGCAAAACCGCCGATCGTCCAGCGAATAGCGGTGTTGCCTCGCCAACCTCGAACCTGGTGGCCCCACAATAAAATGCCGTAGAACACCCAGGCGGCCATCGAGAAGAACATTTTGTGGGACAGCTGCTGGTCGAAGATATTTTCAAAGAACAATAGTCCGGATGTGATGGACACGGTCAACAGCAAAAATCCGGCCCAAAGCAATTCGAACAGCAGAATTTCCATCACTTCCAGCGGCGGAATTGCCTGCCCCCATCCCGCCAAGTGTTTGTGCTTTAGGCGCCAGTTCTGCATAGCCAAAAACAGCGCCTGGATTGAGGCGATAGTGAGCACGCTGTAGGCCAAAATGGATGTGACGATATGCAAACTGATGGATAGCGGCAGATTGGAGACCGGCGACATGGTGCTGCTGCTGAACAAGGCCACCAGCAGTTCAATCGCCGAAATCGGGAACAGAATTAGAAACAGCGCTTGAACCGGCTTGCGCAGGCTGCTGACAAGAACAATCAGGTTGACAACGAAGAAGATGCCGGAGGAAATCTGAAACAGGCTGAAATCGACACCCGACGGGGTGAATACCAGATTGGTGCTGGTAATGCCGTGCAGCGCCACGGCTGCCGCGGCAACCCCGGTAAATGCCGCGGTTTTAATGGGCTGCCGGTTGCGCAACTGCAGCCACTGGTAAAGCGGTATGCAGAGATACAGTGCAATGGCGAGTGAGCCGGTTATCAGGGTCATTGCTAGCTGGTTAATGGTTACCTGGTCAATGCTGGTCTGGCGATGGCTGTGCGTAACTGAACCGTCCGATCCTACTCAATGTTACTGATTTACGCACTGCAATGTCTAATGGTTTATACATATCACAGGCCCCTAGCATGCTTGCCTGCATTCGGTGTATAGCCTTTTGGGGTATAATCGCCCTCCCCGAGAAACTTATGACATACCAGGGAATAGTGAATTATGGCGATGTTCGAAAACCTCAGCGAGCGGCTCACCCAGTCCCTTAAGAAAATTTCCGGTAAAGCCAGCCTGACCGAAGACAATATCCAGGCAACGCTTCGCGAAGTCAGAATGGCGCTGTTAGAAGCGGATGTGGCGCTGCCTGTCGTCAAGGTTTTTATCGAGCAGATCAAAAACCGCGCACTGGGTCAGGAGGTCGCGCGCAGCCTCAATCCCGGCCAGCAGTTCCTGAAAATTGTTCAGGCGGAGCTGGAAAGCGTGATGGGCGAACAAAACCAAGGCCTAGATCTGGCGGTGCAACCTCCCGCGGTAGTGTTGCTGGCGGGTTTGCAAGGTGCGGGTAAAACTACCTCGGTAGCCAAGCTGGCCAAACTTCTCAAAGAAAAGGAAAAGAAAAAAGTCATGGTGGTCAGCGCCGATGTTTACCGGCCCGCGGCCATTGAGCAGTTGCGGACCTTGGCGGACGAAGTCGAGGTGGATTACTTTCCCAGCTCAGCGGACCAGCAGCCGGTAAAAATCGCCGAGGCGGCAGTGGCTGAAGCCCGCAAGCGGTTTATCGATGTGCTGCTGGTGGACACCGCCGGTCGCCTGCATATTGACGAAACACTAATGACGGAAATTCAGCAGTTACATCAAGCCGTTAAGCCCGTTGAAACCCTGTTTGTGATTGACGCCATGATTGGTCAGGATGCGGTCAATACCGCCAAGTCATTTAACGACGCGTTGCCCCTTACCGGCGTGGTGTTGACCAAAGTGGATGGCGATGCTCGCGGCGGCGCGGCGCTCTCGGTGCGGCAGGTAACCGGTAAGCCGATCAAATTTCTCGGTGTCGGTGAAAAGACAGACGCGCTGGAACCCTTCCATCCCGAGCGGATAGCCTCGCGGATACTGGGCATGGGCGATGTCATGTCGCTTATCGAGGAAGTCGAGCAGAAAGTCGACCGCAAAAAAGCCGAGAAGCTGGCGCAAAAAGTTGTCAAGGGAAAGAAATTTGACCTGGAAGACTTGCGTGACCAGCTTCAGCAGATGAACAGTCTGGGGGGGTTCTCGGGAATTCTCGACAAGTTGCCCGGTATGGCTGGGATGGCGCAAGTCGCCGAACAGGCCAAGATGGCCAATCAGTTTGGTCGCATGGAGGTGATTATCAATTCGATGACCCCGGCGGAGCGGCGCAATCCCGACATTCTCAACGGCTCGCGAAAGCGGCGCATTACCCAGGGATCGGGAACCACGCTTCAGGATCTCAACAGGCTGCTTAAGCAGCACAAGCAGATGGCCAAGATGACCAAGAAGATGAAGGGCAAGAAGATGCAACGGATGATGCAACAGCTGGGCGGTGATATGAATCCCGGCGGCGGGTTTCCCGGTGGCGGCATGCCTCCGGGTAAGAATCCGTTTGGTTTTTAGGCGCAAACGCTCCTCTCCTATCGCTACTGTTCCCCGGATTGCCGCGCAGTGATATTTGATGGATAGTCAATCCGACGAAAATATCGCCGGCGGACTGCACTACCCCCATGGCTTGAATTGGGCACCGGAACCCGGCAAGCCGTTCGAAGTTGCCGACGGCGTTTATTGGCTGCGCATGCCGTTGCCGATGAAACTCGACCACATTAATTTGTGGTTGCTGGAGGACGGCGACGGTTGGACGCTGGTTGATACCGGTATGAACCTGGAGGATATCCAGGATATCTGGACGGACTTGTTCACCGGGTTTTGCGGCGGTAAACCGGTAAAAAGACTGATAGTTACGCACATGCACCCTGACCACACCGGGCTGGCGGGGTGGATTTGCCAGCGTTTCGACTGCCCGTTGTGGATGGCCCGCGAAGAGTTTTTGATGTGCAAGATGCTGGTCCAGGACACGGGTAAGCCGGTGCCTGACGCCGCGATCCGCTTTTACCAGGCGGCGGGTTTGACGGACGAGCAAATAGATCATTACCGCAAGCGCTTTGGTTGGTTCGGCCGGTTTATTTATCGGTTGCCCGATGCCTACAGGCGCCTGATGGATCGTGAAACCATCTCCATTAACGGCCGTTATTGGCAAATCATAACCGGGCACGGCCATTCGCCGGAACATGCGTCACTCTACTGTCCCGCGCTGCGATTGATGATATCCGGCGACCAGGTGTTGCCCCGAATTACACCGAATGTCAGTGTGTTTCCCTCGGAACCGCAAGGCGATCCTCTCAGCGAGTGGTTGGTATCCTGCGCCAAAATTCGCGGATTGCTGCCAGACGATGTATTGGTATTGCCGTCTCACCAGGAGCCTTTTATCGGCTTGCATACCCGGCTTACGCAGATTATCGAGTCGCACGAACGGGGGATGGACCGGCTCTATGAGCTGCTGGAGGTGCCGAAACTTGCTGTCGAGTGCTTTGGCGCGCTATTTAAAAGCAAGATTAATCCCCAGACCTTAAATATGGCTACCGGGGAGACGCTGGCTCACCTGAATTGTTTGCTGGGGCGCAAGATGATTTTCCGCAAGCGCGGCGAGGACGGCAGGGATTACTACCAGCAGTTGCCCGATGCCTGCAAATATGATTTGGATTGAATTGACTGCTACTACTTGGTTGGTGCCACGTTCTCGTCCCGCCAGGGGCGGTTTGTCCGTGACCGGCCGTTAAGTTTGCAAAATTGCCGGCGCTGCGGGAACTCGCTGTCGCTCAAACAGTCCTCGCGACACCCCCGACAATTTTGCAAACTCAAAGCACGGCCTGATTGGTCCCGGACAAACCGCCCCTGTCGGGAGTCAGGGCGTCACAAGTAGCACCGACGCAAGCGGGCGTCTGGGGACAGTGTTTGGGACCCTCGTCGACAGGGAAGTCGACGCGGAGCTCCCATGGATGGGTTCACAGCGAGTCTCAAACACTGTTCCCAGATGGTCGCGGAATAGTGGCACCAACGTAGTTTCGCTCTGTGTCGTGTTTTTCGGCTTTGTTGCGACCGATTCGAATAGCCCTCCCGCCTGCGGTTGGGAGGATGGCACCAATCCAAAAGCTCTGCTATTGGCACCCAAAAATGCCTTGCAAACACCTATTCCGAGCGATGAAAACCGCAGATTTAAAGCCTGTACATAGGTTTATGATTTAGCTATAATCCCGCGCCTTTCGGGCTGGCGCCGGGGTTTATTAGCCAGCAAAACAGCAGCTACAGGAAGAATTTCAATGGTAACAATACGTTTGGCTCGCGGTGGCGCAAAAAAACGCCCGTTTTACCACCTCCATGTAACGGACAGCCGTAGAGCGCGAGACGGCCGTTATATAGAGCGCATAGGGTTTTTTAATCCGGTGGCGCGTGGCAACGAAGAGCGCTTGCGCATCGACACCGATCGTGTCGAATACTGGTCGGACCAGGGTGCGACCATTTCCGATCGCGTAGCCCAGCTGTTAGAAGAGTCAGCCAAAGCCGCGTAAGCCGGCTTTTCACGCCGCTATGGCCGCTCCGGTAAACCCGGTTACGGTCGGCCGGATCATTGGGGTCCACGGCGTGCGAGGCTGGGTGAAGGTGCAATCCTCCACCCAGCCCGAAACCAACATACTGGAATATCGCCCCTGGTGGATTTGCCGTAAAGGCGAGTGGCGTTCGCTGCAAGTAGATCATCACCGCTGGGTTAACAAGGGGCTGTTGTGTCATCTGAAGGGACTTGATGACAGAGACGAAGCAAAATTGATCTGCCAGCAGGATATTGCCGTTGAAAAGAGCTGTTTGGCTGCTCTGGACGAAGGCGAGCACTATTGGCATGAATTACAGGGGTTAGCGGTGCTTTGCCACTGGCAAGGTCGGGCCGTCAGCCTGGGTAGGGTCGCCGATTTGCTGGCGACCGGCGCCAACGATGTGTTGGTGGTAACAGGCTCGAAAGATAGCCTGGATCAGCGGGAGCGGTTAATTCCCTACGTTGATCATGTGATAGTCAATGTCGACCTTGAAAATTCCCTGATTGAGGTCGACTGGGACCCCGACTTTTAGGTCACAGCAAGGGTCGGTAAGGGCGGCGAGTGCGGCGTCCACAAAGATAACCGCCATGAAGATAGGCCCCGTGAAGATAGGAATAGTCACACTGTTCCCGGAGATGTTTTCAGCCGTTACCGATTGCGGCGTAACGGGCCGGGCGGTGAAGCAGGGGATTGTTGAAGTCGAGTGCTTCAACCCCAGGGAATACACGGAAGATCGCCATCGCACCGTGGATGACCGCCCGTACGGCGGCGGCCCGGGCATGTTGATGATGATTGAGCCCCTTGAACGGGCGTTGCAAGATGCCAGACAGTGGGCTGATGAGAAGGGTAGCGCCCGCGTTATTTACCTTTCACCCCAGGGACGGGTGTTGACGTCCGAGTCGGTGAAAGATATGTCCGGCAGCGGCAATCTGGTGCTGATCGCGGGCCGCTATGAGGGCGTAGACGAGCGCTTTATCCGGCGCCACGTGGACGAAGAGTTGTCTGTCGGGGACTATGTGCTTAGCGGCGGTGAGTTGCCCGCCATGGTGGTGATGGACGCGATTATTCGTCAATTGCCCGGCGCATTGGGGCATCAGGATTCCGCGGAGCAGGATTCGTTTGCGGCCGGGTTGCTGGATTGTCCCCACTATACCCGCCCCGAACATTATCAGGGTTTATCGGTTCCGGAAGTATTGCTCTCCGGTAACCACGAGAGGATTCGGCGCTGGCGATTGCAGCAGTCCCTTGTCAGGACCTGGCAGCGCCGGCCGGAATTATTGGCAAAGCTGGCGCTCACCGAAGAGCAACGGCAATTGCTGGAGGAAGCGATTTCATCGCTAGAGAAATGACTTGTCGACAGACGATGGCGTTTGACCGTCATCCTCTCTGTGCGGCGCTACTCGAAAAGGTGGCATGCCACCGACGAATACCAATGAGGAGCAAAACATGAGCAACAAAAATCCAATTATTGCCGCCCTTGAAAAAGAGCAAATGGCAAAGGAGGTGCCGCCATTCGCGCCCGGCGATACCCTTGTGGTCCAGGTAAAGGTTAAGGAAGGCAACCGCGAGCGCTTGCAGGCGTTTGAGGGTGTGGTTATCGGCAAGCGCAACAGGGGCGTGAATTCCGCGTTTACGGTGCGCAAAATTTCCAATGGTATTGGCGTGGAACGCACCTTCCAAACCTACAGCCCGCTGGTCCACAGCATCAAAGTGAAGCGCCGCGGCGATGTTCGCCAGGCCAAGTTGTATTACTTGCGCGAACTGACCGGTAAAGCGGCTCGCATCAAGGAAAAACTCAACTGACCGGAAATGGCGCTTTTCGAAGCGCCTTTTTTTGGCCGCGGGGAATGCCCGCCGTCGGGTCAATCGTTCATCAGGTTTCGTGACAGCCGTTTGCTATTGACCTGCGGCAACATCGGGTAAACTCCCTCTATGCGCGATACAGATGGCCAGACACCGATAATCGACCGCTACCTGGATGCCATTTGGGTGGAAAAAGGCTTGAGTGAAAACACCCTATCGTCCTATCGACGAGATCTGGCGGCCGTTGGTTACTGGTTGAACGAGCGGGGCGGGTCGCTGCTGACCGTGACTGAGGAGCAGCTTCAGAACTATCTGGCGGACAGGTTCGACGGTGGCGTTTCCCCTCGCTCTACGGCGCGGATGCTCTCCTGCCTGAGAGGGTTTTATCGCTATCAGGTTCGTGAAAACCGGATAGAGCAGGACCCCACCGCGTTGATACAGAATCCCCGCTTGGGCAGGCCGCTGCCGAAATCACTATCGGAAGACGACGTGGAGGCGCTGCTGGCCGCCCCCGATACCGACAGCGCGCTGGGCTTGCGGGATCGCACCATGCTGGAAGTGATCTATGCCTGCGGCTTGAGGGTTTCCGAATTGGTGGGGCTGACCCTGCAGCAAGTCAACCTGCGGCAGGGAGTGGTGCGGATTATCGGTAAGGGCAGCAAGGAGCGGTTGGTGCCGCTGGGTGACGAGGCGCTGCAATGGATTCGCGTCTACCTCAAGGACGGCCGGCCTGAATTATTGAATGGCGTGCAGACGGATATCCTGTTTCCCAGCGCCAGGGCGAGAATGATGACCCGTCAAACCTTCTGGCACCGTTTAAAGCAGCTGGCAACCAAAGCCGGAATCGATAAAGAGCTATCGCCCCATACGCTGCGCCACGCCTTCGCCACACATTTGCTGAATCACGGCGCCGATTTGCGCGTGGTACAGCTTCTGCTTGGGCACAGCGACTTGTCCACAACCCAGATCTATACCCATGTCGCCACCAGCAGAATGCAGGAACTGCACACAAAACACCACCCCAGGGGTTGAGTGGAACCTCCGGGATTCGCTAGACTCCAACCAGTAACCAATTTGAAGCTAGTTTTAGGAATGAGTATGTCGGGAAACATCGTAAAGCAGATTGGAGTTTTTGCGCTGGCGGTAGTTGCGCTGTTTGGTCAAGCGACGATAGCGCAAGAGGTCAAGCCGGAAGTTGCCAAAATGATTCTGGAGAAGTTGGCGGCCGCCCGGCCCGATCTGACCTTCGGTTCGGTTAAGCAGTCACCGGTAGAGGGCCTGTATCAGGTCAGGCTCAACGAAACGCAGTTGCTTTACGTCAGCCAGGACGGCAACCATATTATTGCCGGCGATATGTACCAAGCGCTGCCGGGTCGCCTGGTTCCGGTAGCGGACCTGGAACTCGCCGGTTTAAGGCGGGATATGATTGCCGATATTGCCGTCGCTGAAACCATCGCCTTCCCCAGCCAGTTGGAAAGCGGGCAGACCAAAGCCGTTCTGTATGTATTTACCGATGTCGACTGCGGGTACTGCCGCAAACTGCACAACGAATCCTTGCCCGGACTAACCGCAAAAGGTGTGGAAGTTCGCTATTTGGCATTTCCGCGGGCGGGTGTGGGTTCTCCCTCCTACCGAAAAATAGCGTCTGCATGGTGCGCGGATGACGCGCCCGAGGCGCTGACCAAATTAAAAAATGGTCAAGGCATTGAGGAAAATGTATGTGAAGGCAACCCGGTCGCCTCGCAATACGCGCTGGGCAAGAAAATGGGTGTAACCGGAACGCCGGCGCTGGTGATGGCTGACGGCACGCTGGTGCCCGGCTACCGCCCCGCGGAGGACCTGCTAACCATCCTCGGGGTAAATTAGCCTGGCTGCGGGCACTGTTCCATTGACAGTGCCGGCTTCCCTGATTAATGTTGCCGTCTTTCTTATAAGTCTGCTGGAAAACAAGTGAATTCAGTAAAAATAGGCGTTTGCGGCCTGGGCACAGTGGGCGGCGGTGTGGTTAACGTGTTGGCGCGTAACAGCGAAGTGGTCTGCGCTCGCGCGGGTTGCCGAATCGAATTGTTAGAGATTGGCGCGCGCCGCGACAATCCCGACTGCGATTGCGGTGATATCAAGATAAACCGGGATATCTTCGCGGTGGCCAATAATCCCGAAATCGATATTGTCATCGAGCTTATCGGTGGCACCACCGTGGCCAAGGACCTGGTTATGCAGGCCATCGCCAACGGTAAACACGTGGTTACCGCCAACAAGGCGCTTATTGCCGAACACGGCAACCAGATTTTTACCACCGCCCGGCAGCAGGGCGTCACCGTGGCGTTCGAAGCCGCGGTAGCCGGTGGTATTCCGATTATCAAATCCATTCGCGAGGGATTGGCGGCCAACCGCATCGAGTGGTTGGCGGGGATAATCAATGGCACGGGCAACTTTATTTTGACGGAGATGCGGGACAAAGGTCGTGCCTTTGGTGATGTCCTGGCGGAAGCACAGGCGTTGGGTTACGCTGAGGCGGACCCCACCTTTGATGTCGAGGGAATCGATGCCGCCCACAAACTGGTTATCCTGGCGTCCCTGGCGTTCGGCATTCCGCTGCAATTCGACAAGGTTTTTACCGAGGGTATCAGCGCAATTGAGCCGGTAGATGTCGGCTACGCGGAGGAACTTGGCTACCGCATCAAACACTTGGGCATCACGCGCCAAACAGACGCGGGTATTGAAATGCGGGTGCACCCCACGCTAATACCGGAAAAGCGTTTAATCGCCAATGTCGACGGCGTTATGAACGCCGTGTTGGTTAACGGAGATGCCGTTGGCGCGACCCTTTACTACGGCCCGGGCGCCGGCGCCGAGCCCACGGCCTCCGCCGTGATCGCCGATATTGTCGATCTAGCCAGAACCCTTACCGCAGAGCCCGCCCACCGGGTGCCGCATTTCGGGTTCCATCCCGACCAGCTAAACCACGTCGATGTGCTGCCTATCAGCCGAGTCGAAACATCCTATTATTTGCGCATTTCGGCCAAGGACGAGCCGGGCGTCATGTCGGATATCACCGAAATTCTCGGCGACAACGACATTAGTATCGAGGCCATTATTCAAAAAGAACCGGACGAGGCGCTGAAACACAGCCACGGGTTTATTCCGGTAATTATTCTGACCAGCCGGACAATTGAAAGCCAACTGGACAGCGCCGTGGAAAAAATTCAGGCGCTGCCGACCACGGAACACGATATTGTTAGAATACGGGTGGAGACGCTCGGCTGAACGGACGCTGACAAGGGTACTGCACAGTGAAATATATTAGTACAAGGGGCCAAGCGCCGGCGCTGGCTTTTGAGGATGTGGTGTTGGCGGGGCTCGCCGAAGACGGCGGTCTGTATGTGCCGGCAACGCTGCCGCATTTTTCAGCGGATGAAATTGCCTCCTGGGCGGGGTTGCCCTACCGTGAGTTGGCGTTCAAGGTGATCGCGCCCTTTGTTGCCGAAGAGATAGCGGATGACGAACTGCGCGATTTGATAGAGCGCAGCTACACCGCCTTTCGCCACCCCGCGATAGCGCCGCTGGTGCAAACCGGCCACAACGAATGGGTGCTGGAACTCTTTCAGGGGCCCACCCTGGCGTTTAAAGACTTTGCCCTGCAGTTTCTCGGCAACCTGCTCGATTACATCCTGAAGAAAAGGAATCAGCGGGTGGTCATAATGGGCGCCACGTCCGGCGACACGGGTTCCGCCGCTATCGAAGGCTGCCGTCACTGCGAAAACCTGGACATTTTTATTTTGCATCCCCACAACCGGGTTTCCGATGTACAGCGCAGGCAGATGACCACTGTGTTGGACGGCAATGTGCACAACATAGCGTTGGAGGGCAACTTCGACCACTGCCAGAGCCTGGTCAAAGCCAGCTTCGGCGACCAGTCTTTTCTTCCCGAAGACCGTCAACTGGTGGCCGTAAATTCCATCAATTGGGCCCGCATTATGGCCCAGATTGTCTACTACTTCTACGCCGCGTTGGCGCTGGGCGGCCCGCAGCGGCCGGTGTCCTTCTCCGTGCCGACCGGCAACTTTGGCGATATTTTCGCCGGCTACCTGGCCAAGCGGATGGGTCTGCCGGTCGACCAGTTAGTCATAGCGACCAACGCCAACGATATACTGCACCGGTGTATCAGCCAGAATGACCACAGCCTGGGCGAATTGATCCACAGCCTTTCACCCTCAATGGATATTATGGTTTCCAGCAATTTTGAGCGGATGTTGTTCGATCTCTATGATCGTGACGGCGCGACCATTGCCGGGTTGATGGCGGAGTTTAAGGATACTGGCAAACTGCAACTGAGTGACGCCGCGCTTGCTAAAGCCCGCGACTTGTTCGCCAGCTACCGTCTGGATGATCAAGCGATGACTGCGGTGATCGCGGAGCTATATGGCAGCGCTGAATATCTGCTTGACCCGCACACCGCGATCGGTTTGGAGGCCGCGCGTCGAACCAGGGTGCGCGGCGATATTCCGATGATTTGCCTAGCCACTGCGCATCCCGCCAAATTCCCCGAAGCGGTGAGGAAAGCCGGATATCCCGAGGACCCGCCATTGCCCCACCATATGTCGGATCTGTTTGAGCGGGAAGAGCGCTATAGCGTCTTGCCGAACAGCCTGGCCGACGTGCAGGCGTTTATCGCGGCAAATATCACCTAGGGCTTGTTGACAGGCAAGGACCTTTTTCGTCTTGGGTTGGTGTCACGAATCCGCGGCCATCTGGGGACAGTGTTTGAGACTCGCTGTAAATACGTCCGTGTAAGCTCCGCACCGGCATCCCTGCCGGTGAGGGTCTCAAACACTGTCCCCAGACGCCCGCTTACGGCGGTGCGTAAACCGAGAGGGTTAGCTACAGAAAAACTTGGCAAATAGTCATGCGTGAAGTTGTTGGCACCTGCATCAGCGGGTGTCTAGGAACATCTTTTGAGACCCTCGTCGACACGGATGTCGACGCGGAGCTTACAGGGACGTATTCACAGCGCGTCTCAAAAGGTGTTCCTAGATAACCGCGGGAATGTGGCACCAACCCAACACAGCGAGCGTCTCTTATTAGCATATTCCCGTGTCTAATATGTAACAAGCGCAGACAAATCCAATCAAGGATATTGCTGCATCTGTTTTCGTGTTCTGCTAACGTTACCGTTATGGCGCGCACAGACAAATCTTCAAACAACTACTCGCAAAAATACCAGGACCAATACTCCGAAAAGAAGTTCTGGAACAAGCTTAAACTCCACGCCCGAAACGCCGGTCAAAATGTGGTCGAGACCGCGCTGGAACTGTTCTACGCGCTGCAAGATAGCGACACGCCGGCTTGGGCCAAATCGGTTATTGTCGGGGCGCTGGCCTATTTTATTGTGCCCACCGATCTGATCCCCGACTTCCTCCCCGCCGGTTACTTCGATGATTTTGGCACCTTGCTGGCAGCGTTGAAAGTACTGTCAAATAATATCAAGCTCGAGCACGAAGAGAAGGCCAGGGAAAAATCGGCCCAGTGGTTTGGCGATGCGGCAAGCGATGGAAAACCATCCGGTCAAGGGTAACGATAATTCCCGGACTCTATCTCGAATTGGCGCTTACAATATGACTTCAATCGCGGTGATTCAGTCGACGCGCCCGCCGTTTTTGGTGTTGACTCCTATCTGTGTTTTTCTGGGCGCGAGCACCGTGCTGGCGAATCAATCTTCGATTGATATATTCCTGGCGGGGTTAGTGTTGTTTTCAGCCTTGCTCGCCCATGCCGGTGTCAACCTCTTAAATGAATACCTTGACTTTAAAAGTGGCCTAGACCTAACAACCGCCAGAACACCCTTTAGCGGGGGCAGCGGCGCGTTGCCCCGCCACCCTGAACTGGCCGGCGCGGTGCTGAATTTCGGCTTACTGTGTTTAATCGCGCTGGCAATAACGGGTTGCTACCTGATGTGGCGGGTCGGCTCGGGCATTTTGCCGCTGGGTATCGCCGGCCTGCTGTTGATAACCACCTACACCCATTGGCTTAACCGGCACCCATTGTTGTGTCTTGTTGCGCCCGGTTGCGGTTTTGGTCTGCTGATGGTTCCCGGAACCCAGTTTGTGTTGACGGGAGAATACGCCGTGCAGTCCGGGCTGGTCGCGCTGGTGCCATTTTTCCTAACCAATAACCTATTGTTGCTCAATCAGTACCCGGACATCCAGGCTGATATCAAGGTGGGTCGCAAGCATTTTCCTATTGCTTACGGTGTGGCGGCCAGCAACCGGGTTTACGCTGTTTTCGCGTTGGCCGCAGCAGCCGTAGTAGTCGCTCGCGTTGTCGCCGGTTACCTGCCGGCGCTGAGTTTAATTGCGCTATTGACCATGCCGCTGGCTGGCTATGCCTGGTATGGCGCAGTCAAATACGGCGAATCTATCGGTCGTTATCCCCACTTTATGGGTGCAAACGTCGCTGTCGCGTTGCTGACGCCACTGCTGTTGGCGATATCAATAACAATCGGCTAGCCGGGTGCGTTTTAGGTTGATTAACGGTACTATTTGCCGCGAAACGCCGACGCCCGCCGCTGCTTATTAGTTTGAGTGTCGGGAGTTTGGTTGGAAGGTGAAGGGGGAAATAGAGAATTGAAAACGTTACAGCATCTTTTCGATAAAAACCGGGCCTGGGCAACCGCCATCAACGACAAGGACCCGGAGTTCTTCGCCAGGCTGTCCAAGCAGCAGACGCCCGAGTATCTGTGGATAGGCTGCTCGGATAGCCGGGTGCCGGCCAACCAGCTATTGGACCTGCCGCCGGGCGAAGTCTTCGTGCACCGCAATATCGCCAATGTGGTTGTCCACACCGACTTGAATTGCCTATCGGTGCTGCAGTATGCGGTGGAGGTGCTGAAGGTCAAACACGTCATTATCTGTGGTCACTACGGCTGCGGCGGGGTCAAGGCGTCACTGGAGGACCAGGACCACGGCCTTATCGATAACTGGCTGCGTCATATCGCGGATGTCAGGCGTTTTAATGCGGATAAATTTGCCGGGTTGGATGAAAGTCAGCAGCTGGATTTGCTGTGTGAGTTGAACGTGGTGGAGCAGGTCAAAAATGTTTGCGGTACAACGATTGTCAAAAACGCCTGGGCGAGAGGCGCGGAGCTTTCGGTGCACGGCTGGATATACAATATTAAAAACGGAATTTTGAAGGACTTGGATGCTTGTATCTCATCGAGTGATCAGTTGGAAGATAACTGATTGATTACAATCTTCTATTTTGGCGGGGGAAGGCTTTGGTGTGGTGCCACCATTCCGCGGCTGTCTAGGAACGACTTTTGAGACTCGCTGTGAACCCATCCCTGGGAGCTCCGCGTCGACATCCCTGTCGACGAGGG
>JANQKW010000080.1 GCA_028280905.1 Porticoccaceae bacterium | reverse complement strand
CCTCGCTGTTTGCCATCCACGAGGCCTGCAAGAGTATCTGGGCGGGCGAAGCGCCGATGGCGATTGCCGGCGGTGTCAATATGTTGTTGCATCCCTACCCGTTTGTGGGCTTTTCAAAAGCCTCGATGCTTTCGCCTACGGGCCGTTGCCGACCCTTCGATGCCGCAGGTGACGGTTATGTTCGATCAGAAGGGGCGGGGGTGCTGTTTTTAAAGCGCCTGAAAGATGCCGAGCGGGATGGCGACCCGATCCACGCAGTGATAGTCAATTCAGCGATAAATTCCGATGGGCGAACCAATGGCATCAGCCTGCCCTGTGTACATGGCCAATCGAGACTTCTCGACAAAGTCTACGATGTTGCGGATATCGACATCAACCGGATTGCCTATATCGAGGCGCACGGCACCGGCACACCTGTCGGAGACCCGGTCGAAGCTGCGTCCATAGGTGCTACGCTAGGTCAAAAACGCGCGCACAAGCATACCCTGCCCATCGGTTCGATAAAAGGCAATCTGGGGCATATGGAAACGGCGTCCGGTATGGCGGGGATTATCAAGGTGATCCACGCGCTTAAATACCGCGCTATACCGCCGAGTATTCAGCTAAGCGAGCTAAACCCCAATATTGATTTTGATTCCCTTAACCTGAAGGTCGCCAGCCAATACCAGGAACTGGATGGTCAGCCGGGTCCGCTTTATATGGGGGTCAACTCGTTCGGCTTTGGCGGCGCCAATGCCCACGTGTTGCTGGAGGAATATGCATCGCCTGGGTCGGATGAAGAATCCGACAGCGAATGGTGCGAAGAAGAGGGTGAGCCGCTACCCCCCCTGTATTTTACTGCGCAGAACAAGGCAGCGCTTGCGGAGGTTGCCAAATCGCTCGGCGAGCAGCTTAGCGAAAATCCCGACCAGTATTACGATATTGCCTGGCGCAATATCCACAGGCGCAGCCGGTTGAAGCACGGCGCCTTGTTGGTATCGGACAGCGTCCGCGACGCAGTCGAGCAACTGGAGAGTTTTGCCGACGATAATTTTCCGGCCGCCATGGAGGCTGAGCAACTGTTCCAGGGGAAACTACTGGAGGTTGGCTCGCCGGTTGTCTTTGTATACTCCGGCAATGGCGCCCAGTGGCAGGGCATGGGCGTAGAATTGCTGGCTCAGGTACCCGAATTTGCCGGCTATCTCGCGGATGTGGATAAGGTGCTCCAGCAGTTTGTCGACCTATCGGTTATTGATGAGCTGAATAAGACGCCTGAAGACTCCCATATGCATTTAACGGAGTATGCGCAGCCGATGTTATTTGCGCTTCAGGTGGCCATTACCAACTGGTTTGCCGCGCGCGGACTGAAACCCGACTATGTCTTGGGCCACAGTGTCGGCGAGATAAGCGCCGCCTGGGCCAGCGGCGCATTGACACTGGGTGACGCTGCGCAGGTGATTGTCGAACGCAGTGCCGCCCAGGGCATGACCCGCGGCACCGGTAGAATGGCGGCGGTCGGTGTACCGCTGGATGAAATGCAAACCCTGCTTGAAAAGCAGCAGTTGACGGAACTGGTAGAAATTGCCGGCGTAAACGGCCCTGCGTCCCTAACCCTGGCCGGCCAGTTGGCGGCGCTAAACAAGGTCGAGCAATACTGTGAGGCGCGGCAGAAATTCTGCCGGTTGCTGGATTTGGATTATGCTTTCCACAGCCGCTATATGAACCCGATTCGGGAGCGCATAATCAAGAATCTGGCCGGGCTCAAACCGAGAAAAACGGATCGCTACATCTCGACTGTCACCGGCCAACCAATGAACGGGCGTAAACTGAGTGCCGAGTACTGGTGGCAGAATATCCGCAGGCCGGTGCAATTCCACGCCGCGATCGACACGGTTATCCAACGGGGCGGCCGGATATTTATGGATATCGGGCCCCATCCGATAATGCGCAGCTATATCAATGAGTGTGTGCGCGCTTCCCACCAGAAGGGAAACGTACTGCCCACACTGACCCGCGACGGAAACGAAGTTAATAGCTTGCGCAAAGCTTATTATGGTGCCTGGTTAGCCGGGGCCAATATCGATTTTAGCCACTGTTTTCCCCAACCTGGGCGTTTTGTCCAGGTGGCGTCCTACCCTTGGCAGCGCAGCAGGCACTGGTACGAGCAGACCGATGAAAGTTATGGCCTGGTGTCGCGTCGGCGTGTTCATCCGTTGTTGGGAAGCCGCTTGCGGCCTGAGCTGCCGCTCTGGGAGTCTCACCTGGACACGCAACTTGTACCCTACCTGGCGGACCATGTGGTGGGGGGTGGCGCTATTATGCCCGGCGCGGGATTTGCCGAAATGGCGCTGGCCGCGGCGAGGGACTGGTATGAAGAATCCCGGTTTGATATAGGTGATATAGAGATTATCGCGCCGTTGCTGTTCGATGGCGATGGCGCCCGCAGCTTACGTTTCGAGTTGCAGCCGGACTTGGGGCGATTCAGCATCAAAAGCCGGCGCAGGATAAGCGGTGATGGCTGGACCCTGCACAGCGTCGGCAAGATCAGCCGGGAAGTGGAAGATCTACCGCATTCAGTTGTGGCGCTATCGGATTTGCGCAGCGGTAAAGTCATGTCAGGCGATACGCTTTACCGGCTGACCCAGCAAGTCGGTCTGAGCTACGGAGAAACCTTCCGAACGGTTAAGCAGTTGTGGGCGGATGGACAACAGGCAGCGGCGGATTTTCAACTGGCGGATAGCGTAGCCGCGGCATTGCCCACCCATGTGCTGCATCCAACCATTCTGGACGGCTGTTTTCAAGTGCTGGCGGCACTGTTGGTGAGCTCTGAATCAATTGACGGCAGCTTGGCGTACATCCCTGTTCGCTTGGGTCGTCTGCAGTTTGTCGGTGAGGCCAGCGAAATCTGCCATATGCGCTGCCGAGTCAGCCGTCAGATAGCGCGTTCCGTGGTGGCTGATTTTGAATTGCTGGACGACGCCGGGCGGTTGGTGGCGCTTGCCAGCCAGTGCCGCTTCAAGGCGGTGCGTTTCGACCGCGCCGAGGCGTTGCCTCATACCTACCGGGATGTTGCCGTCGCCTGTGTAAGGCCGGATAGCGGGGATAGCGCATGTATCGCAAATATCGATGACCTGACTGAACAACTGCAACCCCGAATTGCGACACGTGCCGGACTTGCCGAGCGCGGCAGGCACTATAACGAGTTTTTACCGCTGTCAGATACTTTAATTGCCAGCCTTGCCTACCAAGCGTTGATTGAGCTTGCGGGCGGCGGAGAACTCGATGAGCAGGAGCTGCTCGCTTCCGGCCGCTTGGCAAAGGAGCAAACGCCGCTATTCAGGTGGTTGATCTCTGTACTAAAGGAAGATGAGCTGCTGATCGAGGCAGAACCCGGCTGCGCGCAGCTGGCGTCCGGTCAGGAGCTGTCCGCCGGCGATATCTGGAAGATTCTGGCCGCGGATTACCGGGATTATCTACCCGAGTTGAGCTTGCTGGCCAGGCTGGTCAAACAATTGCCGGCGCTACTGAACGGCGAAATATCGGCATCTGATCTGGCGCTGACCAATCCGGCCGGCAACACCGTTGAACAGCTCTACCTGGCCGGCGGGACTTATGCAGGCGGCCGTCAACTGTTGCAGTTGACGCTTGAGCAACTCATGTCCACCAGGCTGGCGCAAAAGAATCTGGCAATATTGGAACTGAGTTGTGAGCACCACACGCTGGCGCCGGTTTTATTGCCACATATCAGTGATTGTGACACCTACTGTTACGCCGCTACGGAGAGTTCGCTGGTGGCGGCTGCACAGAATTCTCACGGTAAGACCGCCGGGTTTTCCGCTGCGTTGGTCGACATCAATGATACACATACTCTGGATGCGCTCAGCGGCAACCACCAATTCGACCTGATTTGCGCGCCGCATATCTTGCACCTGGCCGATGACCCTATTGCGATATTGGCCTCGCTTCAAGCAAAACTGAAGCCGGGCGGTCTGGTTTTGTTAACGGAA
Source organism: Porticoccaceae bacterium (assembly GCA_028280905.1). Lineage (GTDB taxonomy): Bacteria > Pseudomonadota > Gammaproteobacteria > Pseudomonadales > Porticoccaceae > JANQKW01. The sequence continues at coordinate 11,761 of JANQKW010000080.1, read as the reverse complement.
CAACCGCCCAATCGCTTTGCCGACTTGACTGAAGGCACCATGCCGCAGTGGTGGGATCGCTCCGACGATGCTAACTTGCTTTCCCGCTTGCTGACGCGGTCGCAATGGCAGAAAGCCCTGTCGGAGGCAGGTTATCAATCGACAACAAGCTTCCTCGACTGCAGTGATACGGAAGATGAAAGTGCATTTCTGATTATTTCACAGCGTGCGGATGAAACACCGCAGGCGGAACCGCAAGCTGATGCTGCTGCCGACGAATCTGGCGCGCTGAACGGGCAGCGATTACTGATATTTGGCGAGGACTGCAAAGAACTGCATGCTCTGGCCGGGGCCTGCCGCCAGGCCGGCTGCAATGTCGTGGAGGTAGAGCGGGGTGACCAATTCGCCGAACTCGCCGTTGGCCGCTACAGCCTGAACATGGAACAGAGCGCAGATTGGCAGCTACTATGGCAGTCGCTGGACCGGTTGCCGGATAAAATAGTTGATTTCGGCGGCCCCGAAGCCAGCGATGCAATCCAGTTGGATGCCGCTGCGCGCCGCTGCAATGTGGCACTAAGCCTGTCGCAATCCCTGGCCGGCGTAGCTGAGAGTAATACAAGTCCGCAGCTGCTGTTTGTGACCCAGGGTGCCGTGTCGGTAAATGAACGGCCGGTTTCCAGGCCGTCGGAGGCCGCTCTTTGGGGGCTGGCGCGGGTGATGATGAACGAGCATCCGGAGTTCAGGGTGAGGCTAATCGACCGGGGTGACAGCGACGACCTAGTGGCTGAACTGGCGGTGGAAGATGGCGAAGCCGAGGTTATGTTGACGACTGGCGGGCGCTTTGTCAGCCGGCTAAAACCCGCGCCCTTACCGGAGGCGCAGATGAATCCGGAACAGGCGGTGACGCTAGGTTTTACCGAGCCGGGCCCGTTGAAAAATCTCACCTGGTTTGCGGGTGAAGCCATGCCGATTGGCGAAGATGAGGTGGCGATCAGGCCCGTGGCAGCCGGCCTGAATTTCCGCGACGTTATGTATGCCATGGGGCTATTGCCCGACGAAGCGCTGGAAAACGGATTTTCCGGGCCAACGCTGGGTATGGAAATGTCGGGCGAAATCGTTGCCGTTGGCGAGCAGGTGACCGACCTTGAAGTGGGCGACAGAGTGATGGGCTTTGCGCCCTCATGCTTTAGCTCAAGGGTTGTCACTCCGGCGTCCGCGGTGAGCCGCATCCCAGAGGATTGGTCTTTTGCCGACGCCGCGACGGTTCCCACCACCTTTTTTACCGCCTACTATGCGCTGGTCCATTTGGCGCGCCTGCAACCTGGCGAGCGGGTGTTGATTCACGGCGGCGCCGGCGGGGTAGGCCTGGCGGCGATCCAGATTGCCAGGATGCTTGAAGCCGAGGTTTTTGTCACGGCCGGTACCGACGAAAAACGCGAGTTTGTCTCGCTTATCGGCGCGGACCGGGTATTCGACTCGCGAAGCCTAGCGTTCGCCGACCAAATTATGTCAATCACAGATGGGCGTGGTGTGGATGTGGTGCTGAACTCGCTGGCGGGTGAGGCAATCAACCGCAATTTGTCGATTTTGCGCCCATTTGGGCGTTTCCTGGAGCTGGGCAAGCGGGATTTTTACGCTGATACGCCGATCGGCTTGCGGCCGTTCCGTAACAATATCTCCTACTTTGGTATCGATGCCGACCAATTGATGGTCGAGCAGCCGGCGTTAACCGAAAAGCTTTTTGGCGAGATGATGGCCTTATTCGAGCAGGGTGAACTGCAGCCTATTCCCTACCGGTTGTTTGACGCCGCGAATATTGCCGAAGCGTTTCGCTACATGCAGCAATCGAGGCAGATCGGCAAAGTGGTGGTCGACTTCACCGAATTGCCGCAGGCGCAATCGAAACCGGCTGTGTATCCGCCGCTGCAGTTAGCCGCGGACGCCACCTATCTGGTTACCGGCGCCACCAGCGGCCTGGGGTTGGAGACGGCCAAGTGGCTGGTAACGCGGGGCGCCAGGCATTTGGCGTTGGTAAGTCGCAAGGGTGTAGTGTCGGACGAGGCCTTCGATGCGGTAGAGGCATGGTGTGAGCTGGATGTGGAGGTGATCGATATCAAGCTGGACCTGGCTGCTGAGGGCGCCGCCGACAAGCTTGCGGGCAAACTGAAAGGATCGCCACCGGTCAGGGGTATTATTCACGCGGCAACTGTGATCGAGGACGGCTTGCTGAGAAATATCTCCGGCGATGAGATGAACCGCGTGCTGGGCCCCAAGATTGCCGGCGCTTGGAATTTGCATCAATTCAGTGAGAGTCCGGCCAATTCAGGAAAGCTGGATTTCTTTGTGATGTACTCATCCGCCACCACCAGTTTTGGCAACCCCGGCCAGGCCAACTATGTGGCGGGGAACAGCTATCTGGAGGCGCTGGCCAGCTGGCGGCGCGCGCAGCAGTTGCCGGCAGTTTGCCTGTCTTGGGGCGCGATAGACGATGTCGGTTTCCTGGCCCGCAATGAAGACGTAAAGGATTCTCTGGTTTCCCGTTTGGGCGGTTCTGCGCTGCGCGCCGAACAGGTACTGGATATGCTGGAAAGGGCGCTGCAGACAGGTATGCAGGACTGCGCGGTGATCGATATCGCCTGGCCGCAGATGAAGCGCTTTCTGCCCTGTGCCGCCCAACCGCGGTTTAATTATCTGGAATTAGCCAGTGAGGGTGAGGCAGACCAGCAGGGCGAAGATATCAGGGCTATGCTGGAAGGCTTGCCCACCGATGAAGCGCGGCAGAAAGTTGTCGAAATTCTGTCACAGGAAGTCGGTAAAATCCTCTGCCTACCGGTTGAAGATGTGGACCCCGGATTGTCCGTGTTCGAACAGGGCATGGATTCTTTAATGGGGGTTGAGTTGGCGCTCTCGATAGAATCCAGATTCGGCGTGAATATGCCGGCGATGGCGTTTGCCGACGGCCCCAGCTTACACCGCGTCGCCGACAAAATTCTCAGCCAGTTGGATCCGGAAATGCAGCGAGCGGCTGAGCCTGCGGATACAGCCGAGATGACTGTTCGGGCGTTGGCCGATAAACACGGCGGAGAGTTGTCCGGCGAGCAAGTCTCAGAGCTAAAACAGCTACTGGAAACAACGGATCAGGGTTAGGGCCGGATGGCAAAAAAAGATGGCCGGAGCTTGCGCAGCAAAGCCAAGGAAAAGCTGATTGAGCAGGCGGTAAAAAGACGTATCAGGCGGCACTCGGATCAGCAGGCGGAGGCCGGCGATGTTGCTGTGCCAAAAGTTGCGGCGCAGGGGGAGGCGTTCGAAAGCCTCTGCGATTTTCGCCGGTTTCCCGGTTACCAGGAGGTGCTGCTGCAAAAGTCCGCAGCGGACAAGCTCGGTCTGGAGAATCCCTTTTATAAGTTGCACGATGGCGTGGCTGCCGAAACTTCGGTTGTCGAGGGCAAGAACTGTTTTAATTTTTCCAGCTACAACTACCTGGGACTCAACGGCGACCCCCGCGTCCAGGAAGCCGCTAAGCAGGCGATAGACCGCTATGGGGTTTCGCCGTCGGCCAGCAGGCTGGTGTCCGGCGAGCGGCCGATTCAGCAAGAGTTGGAGCGGGCGCTCGCCGAGCTTCACGAGGCTGATGACGCGGTAGTCTTCGTGAGCGGCCACGGCACCAATGTCAATACTATCGGTCACCTTTTCGGGCCGAAGGATCTGGTGGTTCACGATGCCTTGATCCACAACAGCGTGTTGCAGGGCATCCAGTTGTCCCGGGCTTTCCGGCTGTCCTTTCCGCACAATGATTGGGACGCGCTGGATGCGCTGTTGCGCCGCCGCCGCAGGGATTTCCAGCGGGTCTTAATCGTGCTGGAAGGGCTGTACAGCATGGATGGCGACTACCCCGATCTGCCGCGATTTATCGAAATCAAACAACGCCACAATGCCTTGTTGATGGTGGATGAAGCCCACTCCATCGGCGTGCTGGGCAAGACGGGAAAAGGCATTGCCGAGCATTTCGATGTTGAGCCCCGCCAGGTGGACATCTGGATGGGAACGCTCAGTAAAACCTTCTCGAGCTGCGGCGGCTATATCGCGGGCAACACGGCGTTGGTGGAAATTCTCAAAAGCGGCGCTTCCGGGTTTGTCTACAGCGTCGGTCTGGCGCCGGTGTTGGCGGCAGCGGCCTTGGAATCCCTGCGCATTATGCTGCAGGAGCCGGAGCGGGTTGACAAGCTGCGGCGCAATGGGCAGCTGTTTGATGAACTGGTCAGGGCCAAAGGTATCGATACCGGGCTCAATTGCAAGCTGGCGATTATCCCGGTTATTACCGGAGGCTCCATCAAGGCGACACGGCTGTCCAATCTGCTGTTTGAGCGTGGGATTAATGTACAACCCATTATTTACCCCGCCGTCGAGGAGAAGCTAGCGCGGTTGCGTTTCTTTATCTGCAGCACCCATTCTGAGCAACAGCTGCGTCAGACCGCCGACCACCTGGAAGCGGCGCTAAAAGCGGTTGGATGAGTGCCGGTAGCCACAGGGAACGTCAGTTAAGCGAACCGCTAAGCCTCGTTTTCTGTTGCCACCCGGGTTTCTACGCCAGCTTGGTACTGGCGGAGTTATTGCGCTCTCCCCGGCTAAAGATAGTCGGGGTGGTGATGTCCACCAGGCTGATGCGAAAAAATCGCAACCTGCTGTTTGATATCCCCCGGCTGCTAAGAACATCCGGACCGCGCTATAGCTGCTACCAGGGCATTATTACCCTGGGCCACTCTCTGTTGTCTGGGGTCTGCGCGCAGCCGACGGTGCAGGCGCTCTGTCGCCGGCACCAATTGCCGGTATGGCGCACGCTGGATCTGAACAACCCTGACAGCCTGAGCTTTGTTGGGGATAAATCACCTGACTATTTGCTTACTGTGAACTTCAATCAAAAACTCGCGGCAAAAGTACTGGCGTTGCCGGCAAGGGGTTGCATTAACCTGCATCCGTCCCTGCTGCCGGATTATAAGGGGGTCGATCCGGTGCTGGCGGCTATCGGAGCAGGAGAAAGCCGCTATGGTGTAACCCTGCACCGGATGGACGAGGAATTTGATACGGGCGCCATACTCGCGCAGCAAAAGCTCTCAATAGCGTCGGGCGAGTGCCTTTTCTGGCACAATGTCCAGGCATTTATTAGCGGCGCAACGTTGGCCAGAGGTTACCTTGAAGCGGATGGAGAGGGCTATGTTGGCCAAGACCAGCAGCGCGATGGCAGCTATTTCGGTTGGCCCGGGCGTCGGCAAGTCGGAAGGGTCAGGCGACTAGTTCGCTTTAAGCACTTCTTCGAATTGAAAGTTTGAAACTGAAGTGCCCTTAACGCTCTGCCGCCGACCTCCCATCCTTAAAACGACCAAATCAAGGGCACCAGAAAAACGGTAACCAGGCCGATCAACAGCGTAAGCGGCCCTCCCATCTTTAAAAAATCCATCGAATGATAGTCGCCGGGTCCAAACACCATCAAGTTGGTTTGATAGCCAATCGGTGTCGCGAAACTGCAGGAAGCTGCAATCATCAAGGTAATCATAAAGGGCTGAATATCCACGCCTAACGCCTGGCAAGTGGATAGCACAATCGGAAACATCAGCACCGCCGCGGCGACATTGGAAATAATTGCGGAAAACAGCGCCGTCAGGAAAAAGATGATAGCCAACACGCCCAACGGGGTTCCATCCACGGCGTTAATCAAACTCAGGGCAATTTGATCGGCGATCCCGGTCGCCCGGACGGCATTGCCCAGCGCGATTGACGCGGCAATGACAATCAACACCTGCCAGTCCAGGCTTTTCCGCGCGTCGTGCACGGTAATGCAGCGGGTGATTATCATAGCGCCCGCCGCGGCTACGGCAGCCTTGAACAGGCTGATAAAACCGGCGGAAACACAGGCAATCATTACCAAAAGTATGCCCACTGCGAGAAAGCGCTTTTCATGGAGCACAGGTTTAGAGTTTTCAATAGTGCTGACCAACAGAAAGTCGCGTGAATACTGCTGCTGTTGGGCAAAACCCTCGTAGGTTTCCAGCAACACAGTGTCGCCGGCTTGCAGCACAACATCGCCGATTTTCTGTTTGATCTGCTCGCCCGCCCGGGAGACCGCGATAATGGCGGCGCTGTAACGCTTTCTGAAATTCAGTTCCTTAACCGTTTTGCGGGAATCCTGGAATCGGTCTGATATAACGGCTTCGACCAGGCATCTTGAGGACCTGTCCGCATCCAATTTAAATACCTGTTGTTCCGCCGGTCTCAAGCCCCGCAGGTTGTGTATATCAACCACGGATTCCACATCACCGGCAAATATCAGATGGTCGTCCGCCACCAGCCGCTCGGTTGGCGCAACCGCGGTGATCAGGTTGTCGCCGCGTTTAATCTCCACCAGGTATACACCCTGCAGGTGACGCAGTCCGGCCTCTTCAATGTTCTTTCCCACCAGCGGGCTATCCGGATCCAGATGCATTTCAACAATATACTGCCGGGCGTTTTCGAAGCGGGTTAGCGCGCCCTGTCGGTTGGGCAGTAATTTGCTGCCGAGAAGCAGCGTATACACAAGAGTGATCAGTACGACGGGAATGCCAATCCAAGCCAGTTCGAATAAGCCGAAGCCGGCGCTGGCGTTGTAATCCAGCATCATGCCGTTCACTATCAGGTTGGTGCTGGTGCCAACCAGCGTGCAGGTGCCGCCTACAATCGCCGCGTAGCTCAACGGCATCATCAACTGTGAGGCGGGAATTTGAAATCGCTTCGCCCAATTCGCCACCGCCGGTACCAGCATAGCTACCACCGGTGTGTTGTTCAGGACGGAACTCATGCCGGCTACCGGCAGCATCAACCTGGTCAGCGCGGAGATGCGGTTCCTGGGACGACCCAAGATAATATCCGATGCCCAGGCGACAACGCCTGCGCGGGTCAGCGCATTGGCAACAATGAAGAATATCGCCACCGTCATCATGCCTTCGTTGGACATCCCGGCCAGGGCTTCCGCGGGGGTTAGAACACCGGTAAGCAGCAGCAGTCCTACCGATGCACACAAGATCGCATCGGGCGCTATACGCGTGAACAGCAATCCGCCAAATGCACCGGCCAAGGCAATAATAGTTATCAGGCTTTCTGGTGTCAGAACAGCTATCTCCCGTGTTTGCGACCGTATCCCAGACGCTGCAGGATTTTATCCCCTAATCCGGCCGGTAGCCAGGCCAGCAGCCGGATTCCAAGTGTCATCAGCGAGGGAAATGCGATAACTGAGCGGTTGTTCGCAATGCCCGCGATTATTTTTTTCGCGGCGCGCTCAGCCGAGATCATCATCAACTTGGGGCCCGCAAAATGCTTGCTCATATCGGACGCTACAAACCCCGGCAACACCGTGATCACACTTACGCCGGTTGGCTTGAGCCAGCCCCGCAGGGCTTCGCCGTATGACATGACCGCGGCTTTGCTGGCGCAATAGCTCGGCGTCATCGCCATTCCGCGGTAAGCGCTGATCGAACCTACCAGCACCAGCTTTCCTCGTCCCCGCTGCTGCATGGTTTCTACCAGCGGTTGAATCGACGCCATAACGCCCAGCGCATTGGTGTCAACTATGTTTTTAGTCTGCTGCCAGGACTCCCAGCCGTTGCGGGTATCGCCGCTGATGCCGGCGTTAATAATGGCGATATCCACCGGAGATTCGCGGTCAATTTCGGCGATAGTCGCCATGATTGCCGGATGGTCGCTAACATCGATGGCGCGACAGCTAACGACCGCGCCCGATTGTTCCAATGCCGGCTTTAGTTCCAGCAGTAAATCAAGATTGCGTGCTATTAGCGTCAGCACTACCCGGTCACCTTGTTCGGCGGCATAGGCTTCGGCGATGGCCCTGCCGATTCCCCTGGAAGCGCCGGTAACAAGGATATGCTGCCGAGACACCGCGGCTAGTTACCTAAGAACTTGATCATCATGTAATGGAACAGTTCGCGCATCCATCTACCATCCGGCAGCGGCAGTGGCAAGAAAGGCGCTCGCCATCCAGAACCCCATATTGCATCGCGTGTTGCACCAGGTTCCGCTTTGCCTCGGCAGTGGAAGCCGAACGTATTGGCGATAACCAGCGTATTGGCCGGAACGGTAAACTCCTTCGGCGCCGCCAACTGCAGCTCCTCGATATCTTCCGGATAGGCCCGGAATGAGCCTTTTTCCGAATACCCGTCCTTCAGGTTGCCTGCCTGGATGCTGCGTTTGTACTCCCATTTAAGCCTGTGCCAGGTGAGTTTGTGGGAACCCGGGAAATAGGTAAACGGCCCTTTGTCACTGGTTACCGGATCCAGGAACAGCCAGGATTTCATTGCCGGGTGAAAGGTATCCGCGTGAATGACTTTCTGAGGGTCTTCTGTTTCGTTACTCCGAATCCCGTTCTCGATGCGCAAGAAATGCAGCCAGGGTAACAGAAAAAAACCTGAGACAAAGCGTTGTAAACGCAGATAGATACGGTTATCAATAAGCGTCCTCAGCTCGGGCGTTGAGCAAAGCTGTTGTGGCGACAACAACAGCAGATGGGTGATAGTGTCACCTTGGCGCATCTGCCTGAAGCGGGGAAGATTTTCCTGAAAGATCTCTTTTACGGCCGCCAGGTCTTTTTCTCCTAAAATGTTTTCTTTAACGATGTAACCCTGCTGGTAAAACGATTTGCGGTCTTCCCGGTCAATCCATGGGCTTAATAGCAACCAGCGAAACCTGAGTACCCCGTGGCCGATAACTACGCGTATCACATGCAGTCCCAGGCGGTTAAGCACACGGCTGCCGATTATCGGGTTATCCCGAAACGACTTGGCTTCGGTCAGTAGCGCCAGCAGGAAGACCGGCCATTTCCATAGCGGATGTTTGCCCGGCGGGACTGGGTGAGAATTCAAAGTGCTGTTATCCTTGCCATTTTAAGTCCGGATTTTACCAGTAAACCAACCCGGCAAGGAATGACGCGGCGCCTGATGAACCACAACAAAGAATTTCCTCCGGACAAAAATACCTTTACCGCCTATTGCTTTGCCGATGGTATTCCCAAGGCGCCACACTGGCAGCAAATGTTGGGTGTTGGCAAGACCAGGTTAGTCGGCTTTCATAGACCTCGAGGGCAGCGCGATCAACTGCTGGTTGACTGGGGCAACAAGCGCGGTGAAAAAGCACGGACCTTGCAGCGGCAAACAGGTTTGCCGCTTATTCGGTTGGAGGATGGTTTTATTCGTTCCGTGGGGCTTGGCGTGCGGGGCGCTAAATCCTGTTCACTGGTGGTTGACGAGTATGGCATTTACTACGACGCTAGCCGCGAGTCGCGCCTGGAACGGTTGCTTAACGGCGAGCCCCGCCCTGAAAGCCCGTTTGCAGCATTAAACAGAAACTCCCTGCAGCTGGATGACAATGCCGTGCTGGCCCGAGCGCGGCACTGCATGGATATCATTCGAGCGCATGGGATAAGTAAATATAACAACCTGCCGGAGTTGCAAGAGGCTGGTGTCAATCTGGGCTCTAAACAGAATAAAAGATTGCTGCTGGTGGATCAGACCCTGGGTGACCTGTCGGTTGCGGGCGGCTTGGCATCCGAGGACAGTTTTCGTCGAATGCTGGATGATGCAATTAATGAGACTGCTAATAAGGCTGGGGAAACCGAGATTATTATCAAGACCCACCCGGATGTGGCGGCGGGTAAGAAGCGGGGTTACCTGGATCAGGGCAAACTTGCCGAAGCCCTGAGCAGCCCCAGGGTAACGCTGGTTGCACAGGCGGTTAATCCCTATTCTCTGCTGGCGGAGGTAGATGAAGTGTGGGTGGTTAGCTCGCAACTGGGCTTCGAAGCGTTGATTGCCGGTAAACCGGTTCGCTGCTACGGTGCGCCTTTTTACGCCGGTTGGGGCCTGACGGAAGACAAAGTAGCGATCCCCCGCAGAAAACCGCGGCGCAACCTGGAGCAAGTGTTTGCGGCGGCCTATTTTGATTACTGCTGGTTTTTTGACCCGGATACCGGCGAGCACTGCGAGTTGGAAACGGTGTTGGACTATATGGCGCTGCAGCGTCGCATGTTCAAAGAGAATGCCGGGCAGCTTATCTGCTGCGGCTTTCCCCCCTGGCGCCGATCGTATTTGCGTGGCTATCTTCAGTCACCCTGGAATGCAGTGGTATTTGAGAATGACATTGATGCAGTCCTGGCGGAAGCAAAGCCCGGGCAAAAGGTGTTGTTTTGGGGCAACACAGCTACCGGGGAACAGCGCCAGCAGCTGATTGGCAAGGGCGTTACGGTGTGGAGGGTGGAAGACGCGTTTATCCGTTCAGTGGGCCTGGGTAAATACTATGTGCCGCCGGTGTCCCTGGTAATAGACAAGTCGGGGATCTACTACGATCCGCGACAGTCCAGCGATCTGGAGATTCTGTTAAATACCGCGGAGTTTTCAAGCCGGGAACTCGATCGAAGCAGCGCGCTGATTACCGAGCTGGTAACGCAAAAACTGAGCAAATATAACGTGGGCGCCGCGGCGCTGCCGCCACTGAAAACTAGACCCGGGCAAGTCATTATTCTGGTGCCGGGACAGGTGGAGAGCGATGCGTCTATTGCTGCGGGTTGCCCGGATATCCGCACCGACCGCGAGTTGTTGGAAGCGGTAAGGGCGGCGCAGCCCTCCGTGTTTATTCTTTACAAGCCTCACCCGGACGTGGTTAGCGGCAATGAGCAGGGCGATTATCGGCGCAATGCGGCGCTCGCGGACTTAACAGTGACTGAAGTGGGGATTGATGACTGTATCGCTGTGGCGGATGAGGTGCACACCCTGACTTCTCTGGCGGGGTTTGAGGCGCTGTTGCGGGGCAAACGAGTGGTGACCTATGGATTGCCTTTTTATGCGGGCTGGGGCTTGACGAAGGACCGCCATCAAATTGAACGGCGCAGGCGTCGCTTGACGCTTGAGCAGTTGGTCGCGGGCGTGTTAATCCGCTATCCGCGCTATATCAATTTGGACAAAAAGCATTTCACCTCCCCGGAATATGCTGTACGGACTTTGGTTGGTCAGCGTGATAAGCAGCAGGCGCAGAAGATTTCTGCGGGGCGTTGGCAGCGGTTGGCCAGGAAAATACTGAATCTGGGGCGTTCAATCTATTACGGCTGGCGGTCATCCTTCTGACGAACCATTGTCAGCGGGGAGAGCCTTTAAGGACACGCGGTGAATACATCCTTGTACGCTCGGCACCAGCTTCCCTGCTGGTGACGGTCCTTAAAGGCTCTCCCCACTGACAATTCCCCAGCCAATATCCAGTTTCCCGTTTTGTCGGTTCAGCGTTACAGCCAACACCAGTTGGCCTGATCGGCAAATAATTTGCGCAACACTTCGTGGTTCAGGCTGTGGGCGGTACTGTTGCCTGTGACCTTGCACACCAGGTCCGCCCCCGCCAGGCGCAGGTCGCCGATCACATCCATAACCCGATGCCGGACAAACTCGTCCGGATAGCGGAGCCCGTCCCGGTTGATTACGCGATCCCCCACAATGACCAGGGCGCAGTCGGTCCCGGCGCCCCGGTATACGGGTTCCCTCATAAAGGGGCTAAACAGTTTGGCGAGAATGCCGTTGCGCCAGCGGCCGAATGAACGGGCGCCCATAATTTCGTCTCTGAATACAGCGGGAGTCATCAGGCCAGACCAGTTAAGTGGCCCTATCTTGGCCAGGGAAATGCTCAAATCCAAGGAGAATTCGTTGGCGGGGTCGAGGCGGATAAAGCGGTTTTCCTGCCGGTGTTCAACCGTGCGCAGCAC
>JANQKW010000045.1 GCA_028280905.1 Porticoccaceae bacterium | reverse complement strand
TTTGCCCTTGTCGACAAATCCGAATAAAGGAATTATGAAATACATCCGCGCCTATTCTGCAACGGAAGCGCTTGAGCTGATCGACGACGGATGTGTCCCACTTGCGGGTGGAACAATCCTAGTGCCAGAAATTTCACTTCGCGCCAATCGCCCCAACTCGTTAATCGATATTTCGCATATCGATCAGCTGAAGGCATTTGAGTGTAAAAATAATGCCATTGAACTCGGGTCATTAATCACTGTCGCGGAAATAGCGGCCAATGACGAAATTAAATCTAGACTTGGCTGCCTAGTCTCGGCTGCGCAACAAATCGGTAACCCACTGGTGCGCAGGGCCGCGACGCTTGGCGGCAATATCGCCGCGGGGCTATCTGTTCAGGCCGATTCGCAGCAAGAACCGGCTGGCGTATTTGATTTACCTACCGCACTGTTGGCGTGTGCGACAGAAGCAGAATTGGAAAGTGCCGACGGCACTGAAACATTGCCTTTCGACCAAATGATGGAAACGGGCCTGCCCCAAAACAGCCTGATCACCAAAATTCTTATTTCCATTCCAAAAAATTTCCGCTCAGCCTATCGTAAGTTTGCTTGGAGAGAGAGTTCCGGGAAAACCATTGTCAATGTTGCGGTTTCCGGGCTAGTGAACGGAAGCAAAATACAGCAAGTAAAAATTGTCGCCGGTGGCATCGATGCCATACCCCGGCGATTGCAAAAAGCCGAACAAATAATAGAAGAATCTGGATCTAGTGAAGCACTGATTGCCAAAGCGGCAGAAGTCGGCGCAACAGAGTTAAACTGTGCTTTTGGACCTTCGCCCAAAGAGGCATACCGACGCAGTTTAGTTCGGACAGGCGTGCGTGAATTACTTAGGGAAATAGTATGTCTCTGAACGAAGATGCCGAGAGCGACATAAGCATTGAGCTGGTCGTTAATGGCGAGCAGCAAAGCGCGCAAACCGCCATCGACACAACCCTGCAAAGCTTGTTGCACCAAGAACTCGGCTTTCGCGAAGTACGCCGCGGGTGTGGCGAAGGCGTGTGTGGGGCATGCACGGTCTTACTCGACGATAAACCCGTTTGTTCATGCCTGCTACTTGCCGTTCAAGCGTCCGGCAAAAAGGTGATCACAGCGGCAGGACTGGACACTCCCGGTTCAGTTATCGACGTAAACAAAGCGGAAGCATTAAAGCAGCAGCTACTCGCAAGAGAGTCATTCCAATGTGGCTATTGCGCTTGCGGAGTCACTGTTTCAGCCGCGCATCTTGTATCGGTAGCAACTGATCTCACTGAGAAGGAAATTGCTTCGGCACTATCCGGAAACGTTTGCCGTTGCACGGGGTATAAGCCTTTTATTGAATCAGTCTCCTCAGTGATGCAGGCAGAGCCTCCGGCTTTTTCAGAACGTCCCAGAGAAGATATGCTCGGCCGAATGGATGGCACGTTTCGCTATCCAACGGACAGATTCAAACAACAAGCACTGGTCGGAAAAGTACTCTGGAGCGAATGGCCGGCTGCAGAAATTGAGTCGGTCGATATTAGTGAGGCTAAGGCAATTCCAGGCGTGGAAGCGGTGCTGACTTATAAGGATATCCCTGGGAAAAATCGCGCTGGTAACGGCACGATTGAAGACGACCAACCGCTTCTCGCTTCCCACGTTGTGCGTTCGCGCGCAGACGCAATCGCCTTAGTCGCCGCCCAGTCGGAGGCTGCGGCCAAAGAAGCCATTAAACGGATTCGCGTTTCGTACAAGCAGCGCGAATCCGTCACCAACCCGCGCGCGGCATTAGCACCCGATGCTCCGCGCGTACATGCGAATAAAAAAAATGTTATCTCGGACTTTCTCACCGAGCACGGCGATATTGGCAAGGCATTCAAAGCCGCTGACGTAATCGTCAGTGGAACGTTTGGGTGCAACTCAAACGACCACGCCTGCATGGAGCCCGAGGGCGGCAGTGGTTGGCTTGACGAAGAAAATAAACTCGTCCTCGCCGTGCCCTCGCAAACACCGCATACAGTGCGAAAATTCGCCGCCAGGGTTCTGGGCCGAGATGAGTCTTCAGTGCAGGTGGAGGCACCGCGCTCGGGCGGCTCGTTTGGCAAGTACCTAATGACGAATACTGAAGGCTATCTCGCTCTGCTGGTCGAAAAAACGCGCAAGCCCGTGCGCCTTGTGCTTGAGCGGGCAGAAGCCCTTAGCCGAGCGCCAAAGCGCCATACCTTTACCGGCAACTATCGTTTAGGGCTTAAGCGCGACGGGACCATGGTTGCGTTGGAGGCAGATCTTCTCGTTGATGCCGGAGCTTACACAGCCCTCACACCCACCATTGTTTCCCTCCTCGCGGTAGAAGCCGCCGGAGCTTATGAAATCCCCAATATAAAAATCTGGGCGCGCGGTGTTTTGACCAATAACTTAATCTCAGCACCGATGCGCGGCTACGGCTCGCAGCAGGTGACCTTCGGTATTGAGTCGCTGGTCGAAAAGGCGGCGGCCGAATTGGGTATGGAGCCGGATGAGCTGCGCCGCAGAAACTTCTTGGAATCGCATTTTGACGGTCGCGGCAGCAAACAACACCACCCGGAAATAAAACAGGGGCTCACCGAATCGCTGGAAAAGGTGAAGGCGCGGCTGGGTTCTCGACCCACTGAAAGTACAGAGGGTTGGCGCGTTGGCCGAGGATTCGCTTCAACCCACGCTAAGTACGGCTACCCCTATGGTTTGGTGGACCGGTTTGTTGCGAAGGTTTCCGTTGACGCGAGCGGGAAATGGATTGTTAGCTCTGATATTGGCGATGCTGGTACAGGATTTACCGGCGGTCTGCCGCGTTTAATTGTCGAACAGCTTCGCTTGTCGCAGATGCCGAGCTACACGATCGACCGCGATGCCTTAGACGACCCAAGCGGAATCAAGTTAGCCTCGGGGAAACGTGCGGGTTGGTTATCCCGCACAAGCTTTCAACTGATCGAAAGAGCCCAGCGCATGGGTGCCAAAATATTACGTGACGATCACCCCGTCATGAGGGTTATGCGCCGCTTTCGCCTGTCCGGTATTTTGTTCCTTGTTGCGAATGGCTCGTTAACTTGGCTTAAAAACCGCAAATTTCCTTTCGGTGTCGACACCTTTCTTCCGCGCGTCAGCGGCAGCCGAAGTTTTTATATGGCTGGCCGGGCGGCACTCGACGCAGCCGAACGCATTAAACAGCTGGGTATAAAGCTGACCTCAGAGAGTTTCGGTGTAGCTGCTGATCAAATCAAATTAGTCGAAGACGGATTTGCGATAAGCGGAAATACCGAGCTTCGAGTTTCGTGGAAAGAGCTGGCATCGCGTTCACCCAATAAACGCTTGGAAGCCGTCGGCGAAGCCCATCTACCCAAAGGACGGCTGCTAGCCAATTCAGGCAACCAGGTCGGCCCCGTCGATTTTATGGACGGCACTCACGGCTGCGATGTCGCAGTGCACGAAGAAACCGGAGAAGTCCGCATCCTGCGCTACGTTGCCTGTCACGACGTCGGCAAAGCGCACGACAAAAACATTATTCGCGGCCAGATCCTCGGTGGCATTGCGATGGGCATAGGCCAAGCACTGCTTGAACATCTCGATGTCCGCGACGGTGTTGTGCAAAACCAGGGCATACACGAATACGGCGTTCCAACTGCCCTTGATGTTCCGGGAAATATCGAGATTGAGCTGTTGGAATCGGGTTATGGCTTGGGCCCCGACGGTGCCAAAGGCGTTGGAGAGGCCGGTGCCGTCGCTGCACCCAGTGCAGTCGTTAATGCGATTTACGACGCGCTCGGTGCGCAAATCGAAACTATTCCGGCTACACCGGAAATAATTTTAGAGCGCTTTTTAGCGGCCAATCGAGCAAGCGCAGAACAGTGAACGACTTTATATTTAACAACTTTATATAGTTAACAACTTCATAAGGGGGTCATGATGGGTTCGATATCGGGGTGTCCATACAGCGGTGCAAAACATAATCAAAATCTTGATCTGAAGTCGACCGATCCGGTTGAACAGATCAACGCAGGAAATTTTGCTGAAGCAATTTCCATCCTTGAAAAACGTCATGAAGCCAAAACAGCCTCCGCAGAGGACTATGCCGTGCTCGGACATGCGCACCGAAATACAGGTAACTTCACTGAGGCAGCCGATTGGTTCCAAAAAGCCGTCGACAAGGAACCAGACCACGCTCAAGCGGATGCTTGGCGCCAGCGAGTGATCGCGAATCAGCGCGACGGCAAAAGCGGTGTCGGTGTGCTGCGCGAAAACACGCTAACACGCGAGTACCTTGAAACCGACCCAGCCAAAGCCTACGCTGACCACTCGGATAGTTGGGTGCTGTGTACAGACTTCAAAAAACCAACTGTTGTCGTACCCGAACGCACATTGCTGGACCACCTGCGAAACAGCAAGGAGTCCTTGGTTTCACGCGTTTTACTGCCACTCGGCTGGCTCGCTTCACGCGGTGCTAAGCCTGGCAATGCAGGTCGTTGGACCCAACATCGCATCCACTTTCTAAAACTAGCCGCTCTCGCCTATGGCCGCGGTTGGATGGAAAAGCGGGAGCGAGATCCCGCCGGCGAGCGTGGCGAAGCTCCGGGCCATATAGACAATAACGCCCCTAGGCCAGACTGGGCTGATTCGGGGTTCTCCCCCGACGGCGCGCACAGCAGCTTTCGCTGGCCTGGCGAGGCGCGCGTGGGCACCGAATTTATCGATCATGGAATGCCAGAGGGTTTGCGGCCAAAAGATGAATCGGATAACCCCGAGCTACCCTCCGAAGCAGAGGTAGCGAAATTATTCGGCTACCGCAATGGCAAGACACTCGAAGCGATGACAGCAAGTTTTCACGCCGCAGCGCACTTGCAACAACTGGTTCACGACGTGGCGCAAACCGCGCCCGACAATCAAAAGAAACACCCTATTCCGGTCGACCCGGACGGAGAGCTTGCAGCGCTCGGAATAAAATATACCTGGAGTCGCTCGGATGCGCCAAACGCCTTTCACGAGGACGGCCAGCCGATGCATGGCACGACCGTTTGGTGGGATATGAGCCACCTCTACGGCAGCGATATTGAAACGCTGGCAAAAATTCGCTCATTCCCAAATGGCAATAAAGTGCCCGGTGGAAAAATCTATCTCGAAAATATGGATGAGGACGGTAACGGCGGAGATTGGCTACCACTCGAAACCCTGGCCGATGGCAGAGAGTTATTATTGACTGGGTTCGGACGCAATATGACCGCCCCGCTCGAAGCCGAACACACTTTGTATGCTAGGCACCACAATTGGGTCTGTGATGTGCTGAAGTCACGCCACGCCGATTGGTCGGACAACCAAATTTTTCAGGTTGCGCGCCGCGTCGTCACAATGACCTACGTAAAAATCCATACAGGTACCTGGACGCATACGCTTTTCGCTCACCCCGCTGTTGTAGAAGGCCTAAATGCAAACTTATTTGGCCGAGCCGAGCGCAAACTTCCACATTTTGACAAGAAAATTTATCGCCCAGAACAAGGCCACGACCCCATCGCCCACGGTATTGCCGCCGGCAAAGTATCCAAAAACAAACCCGAGGTTAAGGGAAAATACTTTTCCAAGGCTTACCGTTTTGGCCACCAAATATGGGTTGACCAACTCAAGTGTCCACCGATAGGTGAAAAGGCGAAAGAGGATGTTCGCTCAATCAACATGAAAGATTTGCGCGAACTCGACGGCCATGCTTTTTTGAAAAAAGAGGGCCTTGGCAGCGTTTACTACTACATGATGAATACGCGACTCGGCGCCCCGGTACCGGGAAATACTGCCGATTTTTTCCGCGATATGGCAAGTGAAGAAGGCGTGATGGACCTCTTCGAGCAGGAGATACGCAAGGACCGTCAACGCGGCAACGCGTCGTTCACCAACTACCAGCGCTCACACAATATTCCGCCGATAGAAAAATGGGAGGACCTTTTTCTCGAGCCGCAAAATGAAAAGTCGCAAGCGACAATCGAAAAACTCAAGGGCCTTTACCCCGGCGGCGTAGAGACGCTGGACTCGGTTTTGGGTTTAATCCTGAACGAGCACCGCCCCGAGGGTGTAGCGATTACCAACGAAGGCTTTCAAACCTTCGTGCAAGAAGCGACCAGCCGCATTCGCAAAAACCCGTGGTTGACTGAAAAGTGGATTCCGAATGAAGTCGGCTGGACTGCGATCAATTTGGTGGAAGCGATTGATAAGGAAAAACTGCTGCACCTGCATTGCCCCGAACTGCGAGAGTGGCTCGAATCCCGTGAAGTTACCAACACCTACGAATATGTGGGCACAACGCCAAAAGAAGCTCCAGAAGAACACCCATTAGAAACTACCGGCACAATTACCTGGGGAGAACAGCATATTCACGATGTTGGGCTCGGCGATGCTTGGCGTCCCGAGCATTTCCAGAAAAACGTTCCGAATAAGCTGCTTCGTCTCGAGCACGAGCCCAGCGGCAGAATGTTTGTGGTCGATATTACCGAAGAAACGGTTCACGCAGATGTTGAAGGAAAGGGCCGCATTTATGCACGCAATCTTCTCTACAAAGATCCAGAGGGACTTACGCTGAAGCAGCTGGTTGAGGTTGCCAAGGCTATTTGCGCGGAAACCGACAAACCTTGGCCAGGTTTCCGCTCTAATAAATATCCGGATTTCAAAAGCGGTTGGCTGCTCACGCAAAAAGAAGTTAACGCGTTGAAAAAATATAAAGGCGACCAAGAGAATATCGGTGTTACTGCAAAGCTCTCCGACCTAGAAGTTCATCTGTTGGTATTTAACCTATCAAACGACATTGAAACAATTAAACTCGGCGAGAATTATCGGGGCTGGAAAACCTTGGAGAAATCAACCTTGCGCGCGATTTTTCAAACACTTGGGTCGACCTGGGTGTTCGGTAGTTTTTTTCGCGGCAAAATCCCAATTTCAAATTTCCGAAAAAATAAAACACGGCCGAAAAAATCCACCGGAATTTTCGGCAAAGATGGCAATATCGATAAGAAAGTGCTCGCAGAATTTATCACCATTATTAAAGAGCTGAAATCTCAATCCGGCAACGCCATTCCCGAAGCCAAATTTATCGAAGCCCTAAAGGAAAAGGATGCGCTGGACTCACTGACAACTAAACAATGGGATTCGATGTTCCGGCTTATCCATCGCATGACCGGCAGGCGGGAAATAACCTTGGAATTCTTCGAAGGTTTATACAGCGGCGAATTTCTGTTTAAGGCGTTTGAGCGTTATCAAGCTGGGGGTGCTGGAGCAGCAGAAGCAAACACAACTCCTGAACAAAAATTACAAGAACAGCGGCAAGAAAAACTAAAAGAAAAGTCAGAGGAAAAACCGCAAGGAAATTCAGAAGAAACTTCAAAAGAAAAATCGCATGAAACCGTGCCTTAGGCTTTAGTTAATACCCCGCAATCGCAACTAAATTGCACTATTAACCCGACAACCCAATAGATGCTCCTATCTATTGGGCCTCACACCGCTGAAGTTTCAGCTCCGCCCTTTGAAGATAAAGTAAAACTGGCGTATTCTTAACGCTTATTTCAATTACTGGTTAGGAGGCATTACATGATTGTAGTGAATCTAACCGGGCACAATAGCTAATCTTTAGACTTCATAGCCCGGTTTTTAATACCGGGGCGACAGCCCCTTAATACTTATTAACGTTATTTGTTAAGGGTTTGCTATGACAAATTTTCTTTCGCTCGCCACTTTGGGGTGGCAGCCATTTTTTCAACAACAATTATCGCTTGAAGAGTGGGAAGAGTGCTCTCCTGCCCGAGTTATTGAACAACATAAATCTATCGTTAGTTTTGCTACAGAAGCATCTACTTTTAATATTGCTATACGACATTCAATGCCAGAAATGGTCGTTGGTGACTGGGTTTTATTAGATAAAGATAAGCAATTTGTTCGTTTACTGGATCGAAAAACCTGCTTTAAAAGGAAAGCCGTCGGAACAAAAATTAAGTGGCAATTAATATCTGCAAATGTCGACACGGCATTTATCGTCTGCTCGTTAAACGAAGACTTCAACCTCAATAGAATTGAGCGGTATTTGTCTTTGGTTTATGAAGCTGGTGCTGAGCCAGTAGTTCTTTTGAGCAAAAGTGATTTAACTGACCGCGCGGAGGATTTTAGCTCCCAAGTACAAAACCTCGACCCGCGACTGTCTGTTGAAGCGATCAATTGCCTGGACATTGAGAGTGCCGGAAAACTCCATGATTGGATCGGTAAAAGCGATACAGTTGTTGTTCTCGGTTCTTCAGGGGTTGGTAAATCTACATTAATTAATACCTTGTTAGGGGAAGCGAGACAGAACACCGCGAGCATTAGAGAGGACGATAGCAAAGGCCGGCATACAACGACTCGCAGATCGCTTATTCCAATGCCTTCGGGAGGACTAATATTAGATACACCGGGTATGCGGGAACTCCAACTTGCACAGTGCAAAGAGGGAATTTCATCGGCTTTTTCAGATATAGAGTTATTAGCCGAGCAGTGCCGCTTCTCCGATTGCACACATGTAAGTGAACCAGGTTGCGCTGTTATTAAAGCGGTAGAGGCTGGCCTGATTGAGGCCAGGCGCTTGGAAAACTACCAAAAACTAATGAGGGAAGAAGCAATCAACTCTGCGAGCCTTGCACAAAAGCGTGCGAAAGATAAGGCTCTAGGTAAATTTTATAAGCGCACCTTAAGCGAGTCTCAAAAATTAAAAGGAAGATGATCACGGACACAAGCGGAAGGAACTTAGCTTCCGCTTTTTTTTATTCTTATGGAAAAAATAAAACCAAATTTATTCAGGCTTACCGGCAAAGGCGAGCAAGGTATCCGTATCGGTATCGGTGCGCAATAACTCACGACGAACACGCGCGTGTTTTTGTTCCATCGTGCGCTGCGCGGCGCGAAATACTATTGCTGCTTTTGTACCTAAGCTATTCAGAAGTTTAGTGACCGGTTTGCTCGCCATTTTTTTGCCAAGCCATTTAACAATCAAATCGTCTTCGAAACTGAGAAAAGTCTCGAAGCTGCCGGGGTCACCCTGGCGCCCGCAACGGCCATGCAGTTGACGGTCAATTCGGCGTGCGTCGTGCAACTCAGTGATAAGCACATGTAATCCGCCCAGTTCGGCTACGCCCTCTCCCAACTTGATGTCGGTGCCGCGACCCGCCATATTGGTCGCCACCATAATCCGGCTGCGGCCACCCGCCTGGGCGACGATCTCTGCCTCGCCCTCATCCTGCCGTGCGTTGAGAACGGAATGCTCAAGACCCGCTTGCTGAAGGCGAAGACTCACTTGCTCCGATGCTTCAACTGAGCGAGTCCCAACCAGCACCGGTCGACCCGCCTGATTAAGTTCGCGCACTCGCTGCACTACTTGAGTCCATTTTTCGTCTAAATTACGGCAGACCTGGGTCGGGAAGGGCACACGCTTTGAGGGCTTGTGCGTCGGAATAGTCACCACACGCAGTTTATAAATAGCCCACAACTCTCCAACGGCATCGCTGCCGGTACCGGTCATACCTGAAAGCAGCAAATAGCGACGAAAAAAACGTTGATAACTAATACGGACCAAGGTGCGGCGTGATTTAGTCAGCGTACAACCTTCCAAGGTCTCAATCATTTGATGCAAACCGTGCTCCCACGAACGATCAGCCATCGTGCGGCCGGTGTATTCATCAATAATTTGCACCTTATCGTCGCGCACTAAATAGTGTTGATCTCGCAGAAAAAGACACTTAGCCATCAAAGCCTGCTCCGCCAATTCATTTCCATGTCGTGCAGTCTTCCACGGAGCACTCTCTTTTTTAGCGAGCTGTTCGAAATAATGTTTACCGGCGCGAGTGACCTTAACGCTGCGCTCACGCTGCTTAAGTTTGTAATGTTCCCCGGGGCGCAGCTGATCGACAAGTTTTAACGCCAGTTCATACACTTCCCGAGGCTCGGCCTGATCGCCTTCGCCCGAGAGAATCAGCGGCGTGCGTGCTTCATCAATTAAGACACTGTCCGCCTCGTCGACAATCGCAAAGCAGAGTCCGCGCAGCAAGAGACGGTCGGCGCGGGGGTTGTCCCGATAGAGCCGCTCCAGGCGCACCTTCATTTGCCGGGAACTATCTCCGAGCACCATGCGATCGCGCAAGTAATCAAAAGCCAGTTGCTTATTAGTGCAATAGGTAACATCACAGCGGTAAGCGGATCGACGCTCTTCGTCCTCCATCCCCTCCTGTATGATGCCGACGGATAAACCGAGCGCCTCGTAAACTGGTCGCATTAACTCCGCATCGCGCTTGGCAAGATAATCGTTTACCGTGATCACATGGACCGGCAAACCAGAGAGCGCGACGGCAGCTGCCGGCAGTGTCGCGGTAAGGGTTTTGCCTTCGCCTGTCTGCATCTCGGCAAGCAAGCCCTTAAGCATGGTCCAGCCACCGAGCATCTGTACATCGTGCTGAAACATGCCCAGCTGTCTACCCGAGGCCTCTCTTACAAGCGCAAAACAGTGGGCAATTAACACCAGACTGGTCTTTTCGCGCTTTAGTCGATAACGCAGTTGTGAGGCCTCAGCGATTAGATCGCCATCGTCAAACCCTTTTAAATCGGGAGCCCGTTTGTGGACTGCGCGTAAAAAAGCGCGGTGGTCGTCATGCAACCGCGCAGCGTTGCGCAACAGCCAGCCGTGAAATGGCGAGAAAAAGCGCTCAACGCGGCCGTCCAGCTTATCTGAGCGCTCAGCATAGGCGCCGGCTGAAGCTAAGCTCGGTAATTGTAAGGTCTGTTTAAACACCAAAGCGCCTAAGGAATAACTGCTTTAGGCTGCGATACCACTGCTGCGCAAGCGGCTCGGTACCCTGATCAAAGCGAACATAGACGCGACCGCCAACCATCTCGGAAATTGCACTGGAGTCGATCGCCAAATCCAGTTGAAAAGCCTGCTCAAGCACCCGCGTGCGCTCACTATCGCTTGGGTCTATCGCAAAACTGCCACCGCCGGCGGAACCCAAGGCAGCACTTGGCAAACGGTCAGTAGCTGCCGGCACTTCGCGCAACACCGTCGCAGGGAAAACTTGCGGTATATCTTCAGACAAGCGCACTTCGACCTCTTCGGTGCGGCTACGTACAAGACCAATCTCGTTTTGTCCAACCACGGCACGCACTGTTAGCGTACCCGGTTGCATCACATAGCCAATTAACTGCCCCTGCCGCATAAACCGTGCTTTGAGATCGCGATCCATCGGCAAGGATACCTGCCCATCCTGCGGAGCACGCACCAACAGCGCTGCCCGGCGCTCACCCACGCGCTGCAATTCCGCCGAGACCGTGGCTATTTTTTCCTTCAGGATTTCGGTCTGAACCCTATCGGTCAAACGCGCTGCATTAAGATTGGTAATCAATTCTTGCTTGCGCGCCTCAAGCACCTTTTCCTTCGCGTCGATAAAGGGTTCCGATAAGCGCACCAGAACATCCCCTTTGCGAACATTTTCGCCGTTGCGAAACATCACTTGCTCGACAAAGCCTTCGGTCTCAGCCCTTACCTCGGCCTGTTCCGGCAACCACACTACGCCTTCAGAAACCGTCATGAGCGGCGCTGGAAACGCAAAAATAAATCCGCCAACAATGGATGCCAGAACCGTGCTTAAAGCGAGCGCGCGAGCGCGTTTTTGCCGCAGTTTTTTGCCCACCAGCAAGAAAGTTAATATCTTCCCGAGCGGAATGAGCAGTTGGCTGACCATCGCCCAAATCGCGAGCAAAACCCCGATAATGAAAAACTTGGTGGCAACAAACAAGGCAATGGAAAACGAGATAAACATGCGGTAAGCAAACGCCGCCGCACCGTAAAAGAAGAACCAGCCCCTTTCCCCTTTAGCCTGCACCGGCGTCTCCGAGCTTTTAATTCCAAACAGACGGCGCTGAAATAAGTAACTCCAATATTTGTTTGCACGACCTCCCAAGCCGGGGATACTAATCAAGTCGCACATGACGTGGTAACCGTCGAAGCGCAACAGCGGGTTGCCATTAAAAAACAGCGTTGAAACACCACCAATTAGCATCACATTCCAGGCAAACTGGCGCACTGTGCCGCTCTCGGCATTTAGCCATACGAACAAGGCCAGCGAAGCTAGCAGCAGCTCAACCATAATGCCCATCGCACTGACTAACATCCGTTTATGCGGCTCGCGAAAGGCGGTCGCGGCGGAGGCATCGACATAGGGCACCGGCATAAATACCAGGAACATCACGCCCATTTCATGTACCTCACCGCCCCATACTTTTACGGCATAGGCGTGACCAAGTTCATGCAGCATCTTCACTAACGGGTACGTGAGCCACATAACAATTAAGTTCTGCGGCGCCAGCAAGCGGTCGACGACATTTTCGGTGAGTTCGGGCCAATGCGACACCGACAATGTCGCTGCAATCGCGACCAGAACTAGCCAGATTAAAAACCCGCCCAAGCTAAACAACGGTCGCACCCATGCCTCAGTCGCATTTAAAAATCGCTCGGGATCAATAAGCGGTATGCGCATCGACAGCGGGTTACTGATGTACTTCAGCCATTTTTGGCGCTTTTGCTTGGAGTAGCGCTGCTGCAACTCATGAGTATCCGGCATACCTTCAGTTTGCAAAAGATCAGAACCATGCAGCTGCGACAACAACTGGATAATCTCATCTTGCGTTGGATGATCTTCGCCGAGACGATCCTCGGCCTCCTCCCAAATTTCCTGCATCGTTCGCTTGCCATCCATACGCGCAATAACAAAATGAGCGGTCGGTGAGAAACGGTGGTAGCGCCCAGATGATTGATCCTGAAGGATGTACCAAATATCGCCGCGGTAATCGTGCCGGTGTATCTGCGCATGCAGGCGCAAACGCGGACGAAGCTCTGCCACGCGGTACCAATGCTGGCTGCGCAGTTTACGGTCCATCTAAGCTCCGTCCATTTAAGGTCTCGGAAAAGCCAAGCTTACTCATGGCACAAATTTCCAGTAGGTCAGTTGCACCCAGTTGATCAGCTCGCGCGCCCAAATCCAAACCAACTTGCGCTGGTCGACATGCACTTTGGCAACGCCTTGCATGCCGGGCCGCAGACCATCAGAGTCCTGCGACAACGACCCTTCCACACGAAAGTAATTGCGGCCCTCTTCGGTCGTCGCTACCGGCGTTATCTTTTCAACCACTAATTCAATAGGCTCATTTGGCATACTGGTAAGAGCCAGCTGGCCACTTTGACCAACTTCAACATGACCAATCTGACGCTCGTCTATTTTAATCACCACGCGATAACTCTCTAGCGGAGCCACCACAAACAGCTCTTCGCCACGCTCAACCGGCGCTCCAAGGGACTGAGTGAGATCGCCAGACACCACCACACCATCAAACGGCGCTAATAATTTGAGACGAGAAAGCTGTTCCATAACCAAGGCCAGCTGGGCCTGGACCTGCTGGTTTTGAGCCGAAAGAATACTGACCTTGGCTCGATCAGCGCTCGCCAAAGCTTCGCGATACTCTTTCTGGTACTGATCGCGCTCGCTAGCCAGTTTTAAGCGTTCAAGCTCCAAATCGCGATCGTCCAATTGCGCCATAACCTGCCCGGCCTCAACCAGATCTCCAGCGCGCACTTCAGCCGTGGCAACAAAGCCCTCTTGCGGCGCCGCCACCACACGCTGCACCTCGCCCTCCAGCAACGCATCGGCCGCGACACGATAATCGCCCTCAGCAACAACGCAAAAGGTACCAATCGCAGCCAAAAGTATCGCGACCAATTTGTAAGTGAGGTGGCGCGGGCCGAACAGACGCTTAAGTTGTTCTTTTGCAGAATCAAACACTTTAGCTATTAGCCATTTGTCGTCACGGCGTTTGGTAATAATGACCGGGCCGACCAGTTCCGTCACACCCTCCGCAAGCTTAACCCTATCGTCATCAAAAGCCTGACCTTCAGAGCGCTCTAGCGTTAGCACCCCAACAAACTCACCTCCGGAAGAAAAAGGCACGCTGCAAAGAAACTCGCCACCATGGTCTTTAATCAGTGCTTCATGAGCCTGCGTTACCAGCGGAATTCCCTCCTGCTGGTCAGGAAAGCGCACTGGGGCCTGCTGATCCAGCGCCTCTTCCATGGCCAGTTCAATGGCGCGCACCAAATTCATATTTTTGCCAAACTGAACACTGTGAGAAATCGCCTGTAGCTTGATTTTTTTTCCTTTAACCAGGCCAATCGAGGCACGATCGCACTCAAGCACCAACGCAAGCTCAGTCGCAAGCGCCCTAACCGCAGCTTTGTAACGGGGCTCCTCGACAACTGCAGCCACCATTTCAATCATCAATTCCAGGCGTTCCTGCGCAGGGCCTCGACTTTGCGATGCTTGCGCTGCTATGCCTAAGGCACTCGATGGACTGCGCCGAACAACAAGCTCGATCCAGGCAATGCCCCAGTGGAGCTTGCGAAAGGCATCTTGTAAACGAACCTTCGAGCGCTTGGCCAATTCGAGCACAACAACGCCGTAGAGCTGGCCCTGTACTTCGATGGGGTAAGCAATTTGAATTCCGCTGGCATCATCCCCTTGCGACGACTCTAATAATCCTCTGCGCTCAGCCAAAGAGCGCTCCGCAGCGGGTTTTAAATGCGTAATATTCTGTTCCGGCGAAGGCCAAACCGCCGCAGGTATATATGCCTCTTGCTCGGGCTCTTTAAGCAACACCATGCCGCAGAGAACCTCGGTCAGCATATGTGATTGAAGCGCCAGCCAGCTTTGGCAAAAAGCTTCGCGGGCAGTCGGCTGAGTATCGGCGAAAGCAGCCCACAAGTTCGCTTCGTGTTGCGCTTGTGCTTCGCTCGGTTCAATGGTTGGTTGGGTTTGGTTCATATTGCGGTTTGTCAAAAAGGGTCTTGCTTAATCAGCGGGTTTAACATTTGTGTCAGTTTTATCTTCGGCAACCAAAACATCGTGTAGCCAGCTTTCAGATGAGGGTCGTTTTCGGCTGAAAGTTTGCGGCGAAGTAGCCGGAATAGAGAGCTCAACCTGCGCGGCCGGAGAGATCGTCGCTGAACTGGCTTCTGTACCTACCGCTGCGCTATCAGCCGCAGGTTCCGTGGAAAGCGATCTCGCCGATTCATCAAGATTGAGAATATCTTCAATGCATAAGCCGTGACGCCAGTTCTGCATTCGGGACCAAATCTCTTCAGGTGGCACGCCATGCGTTTTCATACTCATTTCTGCCAGGCGTTTTGCCCAAGCCCGCAGCACCGGTAGCGTGTGTTGTCGATACTTAAGCAAGACACGGATCTCCGCCCACCAGCTAGAATCCGGTTCCGCCAACTCAACTTTGTAACCTCGCTCCTGCGCGTAAACGGCATAGCGCCGCGACTCCAACGTCAAACCATTACCGCGATCGACCACGATTGGACTTACGCCTTTATCAACTGCAGCCCGGAAGCGATCAAAATTCCAAGCTCTGGCCTCACTCATTAAATCGAGATCAAAGTCATAGACAGCCGGGTCAGTTCCAACCTCGGTATAGAAGAATTCGTCGGTTTCACAGACTGTGCCGGTATCTCCAGCCAAGCGCCGTGCAGTGTGTGTTTTACCTGTGCTCGGTAAACCGCGCATCAGATAGCAAATAGAATCCACTCTTGGTCTCGCTGATGGGGCCGTTGACTAGCAAAAAGCGCTATCTACGACTCTAGTGTTAATCAAGGAAAGCGCTATTCTCGATAATCTGAGGGGCGCAATAACGGTTGGAGCCCAAATTCGTTGCATACCAGCCAACCTAGTAACAGGTCGAATGCCCTGCTGAGAAACAGGGATTGGGGCTTGTGTTCAAGACCGTCGCGCGCGGGATTCGCGCGATCGAGCCCCCAAGGATGGGTTTACGGCGTGTCTTTAACACAAGCCCCGATTCATGTCTCGGTGGTGAATAATGGCGTCGTAACTTAGCAATATTTGCCACCAAAAATAAAAAACAGATTATGTTATCGGAAATCTACAAGTTGAACCCCAACAACGCCAATAAAACCAGTGCATTGCCCCATACCAAAGCACGGAAAATATATAACATATGCTACAAATTTGTTACATCAACAATACACCGGCCTTATACCTACCGAGCCTTTTCGCTAAGCAAGCGCTAGCCTGGGTTTTTATTTAAACACCTCCCAAGCCGGGCTTTTAGCATCTAGTGAAGGTTCAGCATCTACGATATTGGTAAGAAACTCTCTCAACCAAGGGTTCTGAACTTCCACTTCATTGCCATCGCTGTCACCACCACTCTGCTTGAGCATGTTATCGCCGGGTCCGCCATCCAATACATCATGGTCGTGACCGCCGAACAAGTCGTCGTCTCCAAGACCACCATTGAGATAATCTTCACCCGCCTGCCCGTAGAGCCTGTCGTCGCCGTCCTCACCGTAAATAGTATCGGAGCCGTGATCATCATCTGAACCACCATCCGAGCCTTTGCCCCAAATCTCAACAAGCTGGCCCTTAACGATTTCATCATCATCGTTCTCGTACCATTCATCACGAATGAGCGCTTTATCGCCGTAGACCAGATCATTGCCACTGCCGGCCTCGATTAGATCGTTACCAGCAATGATTTCAGCATCGCCATCGGTACCACCACCGGAGCCTCCGGGCTTACCATAAACGTGACGGTATTTTTTCTTAGCAAACGGATCTTCCACATCCTTCAGAACTTCATCGAGCAGTTTTTCTAAATTCTTGGTGAGTTTAGAGGCCTCCGACTTCTTATCCGGAACTTCAATTTCAGCACCCATAATCACAGCACCGCTGTCACCGACAAGAAGATCAGCATCCTCATCTCCCAGAAGGGTGTCATTGCCTACGTGATACTCGTAGCCAAAGCGGTAAGTAATAAGATCGAGATCTTTTTTCTTCGGAATGCGGTCTTTGAAATCAGAGTGATCATAATCCCAGTGATCTTCTAAGAGATCATCATAGTCATAATCCAAGTCTCGAAGATCATCATTTAGGTCATGAAGCACGTGGTGAGGAAGTTCCTGCTCCTCCTCTGCGTACTCTAGGAAATCTTCAGTGCTAACCGCAGCGGTGACAATGAAACCGTGGTCGCCAAATATTGTGTCTTCGCCTGCACCACCTTCAATCTGATCCTCGCCAATATGCAGTTCACGCAGACTCAGGTCGATCAACTCATGCTTCTTCGGCTTTTTCTTCTCGGGGTTATTTGCGATAGCGTCGTCAACCAGCTCGTTAAGAAGGGCAACTTCAGCCTCAGAAAGCACTGCGCTGTAATCGAGTACTAGGTACTCAAGATCGCGCAAGAAGATATAGTGCTCCATCGCCTGATCGACAAATTCTTGATCGAGCAGATCTTCGCGCAATGCATTTGGCGTAATGAAGTAAGCTCGATCACCTACTATCGTGTCTGCACCTAGACCACCCAAGATGTTGTCGTTGCCCACTTCGACAATATGCTCAGGTGTCGCACCATGCAGCGCAGCTTCTACCACGTCGTGATCGATGGCAACAGCGCGTTGATGATCAAGTACATCAATTAAGGTGTCGGCGAGATCTTCCCTAGCATCGTCAAGACGTTTTATATCGTGGTCGATTGCCGCTTGCACATTGAGTGAGTCACCAAATACCAAATCATCACCAGCGCCGCCGTCAATGGTGTCATTGCCATCCAACATATGCGCATGGTTAACAACATCGGAGATCACCGAAATATGCGGAACCAATAAAGTACCATCAGTGGTGCTAAGAGCATCATCGTTGGCAATCGCTTCTAGTTCTGGCGAAACATCAGTAACCGGGGAAACGCTGTGTAGAACAGAGGTAACTTCATCCGGCTTAAGCGCAAGGTCAGTGACGATGGTTGAACCGTAGAAATCGAGCTGAATATCAGCATCCTGAGTATCGATTAGACGCACACCCTCAACGATTTGCGGCAGATCACTCTCGAACGGTACCGTGTTAGTTGCACCGTCACCGAGGATTAAATCAGCTCCGTCACCACCGGAGATGTCGTCATCACCACGCTGACCAATAAGAATATCGTCATCGCCACCACCATCAATAATGTCGTTGCCGGCGTCGGCCACGTCAATCAACAGTAAGTCGGTATCCCAGGCCTGGTTATCGGCATTTAGGTGTTTACTGCCATCGGCATTGCGATTACCGGCAAGCACGAGCAAGTCAGTTTCGAAAAGCTTGGCCGACAGGTCTGGATCATCAACCCTTAATGGCGTTGTATCCATATCAACGCGACCGGTAAGCTCACCCACCTCTTCGAGCAAGATATCGCGATGCCAAGAGCCATTAGCGTTTAACTGTGGTGTGCCGTCTTCATTGAATGCACGCAAGATCTGGCCGACATCACCGAGGATAATGTCGCGGCCCATATCACCGCTGAGAGTGTCAGTGCCGAGGCCACCGATGATCTCGTCATCGCCAATGCCGCCGTGAATCGTGTCGTCACCGCGCTGGCCTTGCAGAATATCTTCGCCCTGATCACCGTGCAGCGTATCGTCACCGGCGACAAAATCGACATCATCAAAGGCTTGAATGTCGCGGATCACCCATGGGAATGGCTGCGGATAGGTTGCCCAAGTACCATCCGGTAGGCGCTCGCGGCCAATAATGCCGTTATCACCCAACAGTACATCAGCGCCCGATCCGCCAGACAGCGTGTCGTCGCCATCTGCACCAAACAGCACATTATGACCGCCGATAATATCGTCCTGCCCTTGGTTACCGTAAAGGGTGTCCGCACCTTGCTGGCCGAGAATAAAGTCGTCGCCCGCATTACCACGGATGGTGTCATCTCCGGCACCTTGATCATCGCCAATAAATATTGAGCGATATTGCTGACCGGCCGGCAGTGGGAATTCCGGAAGTACTGAGTTCCACTCACCGTGGTCACCCAGAAGAATGTCTTCGCCACTGCCACCCTTGATATCGTCAGCACCAGTTCCTGCGATCACGCGGTCATCACCGGCACCCCCATCGATAATGTCGTTACCACCCAATAGCGGATCAGTGGTAATCGCGATATCCAA
>JANQKW010000417.1 GCA_028280905.1 Porticoccaceae bacterium | reverse complement strand
CTGCCTATAAGCACCGAAAGCCCACCTAAACCCACCAGCAAGTAGATGCCATGCAGCGATCCGTTCAGTAAATCGTTAATCGCCCAACCGATGAACAGTGGATAGAGCAACTGTAGCAGTGTTTCCACAATGACCAATGACAGAGTCAGCGAAATCCGCCATTTGAAGCGCAAAAAAATGGTTGTTAGTGAGAGTGTAGTATTTTTTGGCTGGCTGCTTGAAGATGCTGCGATATCCGGCGTTGATTGTGCCATTCGGTAAACCTCCCAATACTTAACGTGCAACACCGTTACAAAATGTGTGAAAGGCCAGGTCGGCAAGCGCATCGTGATCGATGGACGATTCAGTGTTGGTCAGCCAAGCCGTGTAGAACAAACCATCGACCAGATTGACCACCCAGGCAGACGCAATGTCCTTTGACAGGCTGCCTTCCGCTTTAGCGTATTCGACAAGCTGGGCGATATCGTTGGCTTGTCTTTGATAGATAGCAACAATTTCCGGATCGTTCTCTTCCAGGTCACGGAGTTTCATTAAAAACTCCATTTCAGCAGACAATGGAAGTATGGCTTTAAACATTAAGTGAAAGGCGTGCAACGCCGATGTAGCTTCGCTATCCAAATGTTTGGTTGCGCTGTCGAATACCTCTAAACAATGAATAGCAATTGCCTTAATCAATTTTTCCTTGGTGTCGTAAAGGCGGTATAGGGTAGTACGCCCAACCCCGGCCTTCCTGGCGATATCGCTCAGGGAGGTTTCGCTGTTTTTGCTTAATAGCTGCATACCGGTGTTGATGATCGTGGCTTGGGACTTTTGTATGCGTGCATCAATTTGCTCTGCCATCGGAAATCTACTCAGACTGTATGGAACATGCTTGTACCATAACTAATTTTAAGATATGGTACAAGTATGTTTCATAGATGCGGTTGTCATTGATGGTGAGCATGGCAATGGAGTGGTTAAAACGGTGGGCCGGGGGCATTTTTGCCACCGTATTGTTTGTTGCAATGGTGCTGTGGCTCATGGACGAGCAGCAACCCGCTGCAATGGTGGAAATACCTACGAAAGTAGGGTTATCAGTTACCGTTGTTGAAGTGATACCCGGGAATGCGCAGATCAAAATCAGTACTACGGGCATAACCCGGGCGCGCTGGCTGACTGAAGTTACCGCGTCGGTGAGTGGACGCGTGCTCGACGTGGCAGACAGTGCAACCCCCGGCAGCCTGGTGAAAAAGGGCGCGGTGCTTGCGTCGCTACAGGATACTTTTTACCAGGCTGAATTAGGGGCGGCACAAGCCAGGGTATCGGCGGCGGAACTCAATCTGGCAGAGCTGCTCAAGCGTCAGTACGTTGCTCAGCAAAACAACCAGGCAAAATCTGCTTTTGGTCGACTGGAGCCCCATGTTAAAGCGGCGCAAGCAAACCGAAATGCCGTCAGGGCAGCCCTGGCGTCTGCCAAACAGCAACTTGAGGATACACAAATCAGGGCGCCGTTTGATGCGGTTGTTATCGCCGATTCGATCCATCCGGGCCAATGGGTTAACGCGGGTGATAGATTGTTCCAAATGGCCGCCAGTGATTTTCTGGACATTAAAGTACAGCTGTCGGAACAGAACTGGCAACGTTTGAACAGTGGTAAACAGCAGGTGAGTGGCACCAACCCCAGCAGCAGCACCCCCAGCCCAACCCCAAAAGCCATAACCATAGTCACACCGGATGGGCAGCGGTGGCCGGCTTCGATTCGCTACATAAGCCCCGTAATGGATACGGTCACGCGGCAACGCAGCTTAATGTTACAGGTGGCCAACCCTTTTCAACGCGCTGAACCTTTGCTTGCGGAACAACAGGTCAACGTGTTGTTTGCGGGGGAGACACGCAAATTTGTGGTGACGGGGCCCGCATCAGCGCTAACCGAAGACGGTAAAGTATGGAGTGTGGTCGACCAATCTTTACGTTTAGAACCCATAGAATTACTGGATGAACAGCCGGAATCAGTGTTGTTCCGCTACCGGGACCAGCCGGAACATAAACGTCTACTGGTACGTTTCCCCTTAAGCAGTTTTTTAGAGGGTCAGTCGGTTGCCACAACAACCTTTTGATTTACCACTATGAAAACACTGACTCGCTGGTTCTTAGATAACCCGGTTGCCGCCAACCTGTTGATGATCTTTGTTCTCGTGGCGGGATTGTTAACCGTGCCAAACCTGCGCGTGGAGAGCTTTCCGCAAATTCCGCCAACAGAAGTGGAAATTTCTGTGGTTTATCCCGGCGGCACCGCGCGCCAGGTGGATGAGGGCATTACCCAGCGTATCGAAGCGGCAATCAGCGGTGTCGCCGGCATCAATCGCATGACAAGCCAATCCCATCATGGTTATGCCTCGGTGGTGGTGAAGAAAAATACCGGCGTCGAACTGGATCGGCTGATTGACGATATTCGCAATCAAGTGGAGAGTATTGAGGGTTTTCCGGCATTGGCTGAGCGTCCGAGAATTTATCGCAATGAATACACAAATCTTGCGTCTTTTGTCATGGTCTACGGCGGTGACAGCGATGAACTGCTGCAACAAGCCTCTTCCCGGGTTGAGCAGGCATTAAAAAAACACCCCAGCATCTCCAAGGTAACTAACCTGGGCAAAAGAAAACAACTGTTAGCCGTGGAGCCCAATACTGAACAGTTACAACACTACGGCCTTTCACTGCAGGCACTGGCTGATCGCCTGCGTCAGTGGTCGGTGGAATATCGCAGCGGTGAGCTGAGAACTGCCCGCGGCAATATTCTGTTGCAGGGCAGTTCCCTGGCAGACAATCTGCGTGAGTTGGAAGATATTCCCATTATCACAACCCGGTACGCTCGGGTAACGCTGGGTGATGTCGCTACGGTCCGGCGGGATTATGAGCAAACCGATAGCATCGTACGGTATCAGGGGTTACCGGCGGTTGCACTCATGGTATCCACCAGTCAAAAAGACAATTTGTTTCATATCAGCGAAGCCACTCAATCAGTATTGACTGCGCTTAAGCCGACGCTACCGCAGAGCATTCAACTGGATGTAATGGCGGATATGTCACCCTACATTACCGAACAGCTGGACCTGTTAGGCACCAACGCGTGGCAGGGACTATTGATTGTTCTATTGTTACTGGCGCTGTTTTTAGAGGTGCGATTGGCGTTTTGGGTTGCGCTGGGTATTCCCATATCGCTGGCGGGTGCAGTTGCCTTGATGGGGTTGCCGTCGCTGAATTACAGCATTAACGACATCACTTTGTTTGGCATGATTCTGGTTTTAGGCATTCTGGTGGACGATGCCGTGGTGGTGGGTGAAAGTATTCATCAAGCCAGACAGGACAACAAAGGCGGCCAAAAAGACGGCAAAGAAGCCGCCTGGCAAGGGGTAGAAGCTGTTGCAGTACCAACCATATTTGGTGTGTTAACCACCATCGCTGCATTCTCACCCATGCTCTGGATTGAAAATGAACTGGCAAAGGTGTTGGCGGGATTTTCCGCGGTGGTGATTTTTGCGCTGATCTTTTCGCTGATTGAAAGCAAGTTTATTTTGCCAACCCATTTAAGTTATACCCCTCGTCAAACCGCCAGCAGCAAGGCCGGGCAATGGCTTGTTAAGGCCACAGACACCTGTAACCGCGCACTGGATTACTTTACACAGCATATCTATTTGCCCTTGTTGTCTGTGAGTTTGGCCAATCGTAAGACGAGTATTGTGCTGTTTATCACCTTTGTTCTGTTCGCTTATGGCGCACTGATGAAAGGGCAAATTGGTTCAGTTTTTTTTCCGGAAATCCCCGGGCGTTATGCGACGGTTAAGGTAACGATGGAGCATGGCGTTGCCAACACCTTAACCGAACGTAATACCGGTGCGCTGGAGCGGGCGATCAAACGCACCGCGGATGAACTGCAGAACGCGTATGGGCTCGCGCAATCGCCGGTGAGTAAATACATTGTGGCAAAAGAAGATGCGGAAAATATTGAGTTAACAGCGGAACTCACACCCGGCGCGTTGGCCCGGGTGCCAAGCGACCGCTTTCTGGATGAACTCCGCCGACAAACAGGCACCCTTGAAGGCAGTTATGCAACGAAGTTTGCGCTTGCTGAAGAGCCTGCGGGGGGCACGGCCATTGCGGTATCAGCGCGCAATCGAGATCTAGCCAGGCAAGTTGCAAATCGTATTAAAGCGGCGTTAACAAAGTTACCCGGGGTGAACGATGTGTATGACGACAGCCAACTGGTAAAAAGGCAGCTAAAAGTCACCGTTAATGACAGAGGTGCCGCCCTGGGAATTGAACAAAGTCATCTGGCGACACTGGTGGGCGGTGCGTTTGGGCAAATCGAAATACACCGATTGCTGGATAAAGGCGAAGAGACACTGGTATTGGCCCGCTTTCCAGAAGCCCAGATCAAGACCCTCGAACAACTAAAAGCAACACCTGTCTTGCTGGGCAACAACAGCTATGTGAGCCTGGGCGAAATCAGCCGGCTGGAATACGAACCGGAACCGGAAGTGGTTTATCGCCGCAACCGCGATGAGGTTGTGAGTATTTACTGGCGGCAAAATCGCTCCATCAGCTCACCGGAAAAAACCTGGGAACGCTTGCAGGCAGCAACCGTGCACGACCTGGAGCAGCTTTACCCTGACGTCACGATTAAGGCTGTGGGTGAATTCGCCGAAATTGGCGAAGTTCAGGCCGGGTTTAAACAAGCGATGCTGCTGACCCTGTTGCTCATTTACATTTTGCTGGCCATACCTTTGCGGTCTTACTGGCAACCTTTCATTATTATGTCGGTCATTCCCATGGGTTTTGCTGGAGCAATTATTGGCCACGGTCTGCTTGGGCTTTCTGTGAGTCTATTGTCGTTATTCGGCATGATGGCGATGACCGGGGTCGTGATTAACGATTCGCTTGTATTGATGAGCCGATTTAACCAGCTGTGCGCC
Organism: Porticoccaceae bacterium; assembly: GCA_028280905.1. Classification (GTDB taxonomy): domain Bacteria; phylum Pseudomonadota; class Gammaproteobacteria; order Pseudomonadales; family Porticoccaceae; genus JANQKW01. The sequence goes on along the minus strand of JANQKW010000417.1, from coordinate 5,362 downwards.
TCGGGTATGCCGGTGAAGGCTGCACTTCTTGAAGCGGGAAAAAGCCGGGTGAGGGCAATTTTCTTAACAACAGTGACCACAACTTGCGGCCTGTTACCGTTATTGAGCGAAACCAGCGAACAAGCTCAGTATTTAAAACCTGCGGCAGTGTCCCTGGTTTTTGGTGAACTGTTTGCGACCCCAATTACGTTGATCTTAATTCCCTTGTTGCTGTCTTTTGGGTCAAAAAAGACTGCATCGAATAGCAAAATGGTCTCAGCACCAGACACCGTTCGCATCGATGGATAGTCAATTATGTGTGAAGTATTCTTTTGACTTTGTTAGTTGCGCTAGTTTGGCGCTGAGGAGTTTATTATCTATAAACCCGATGTCGATCAGATGGATATCTGGATATACGAGGCGCTGTCCGATCAAATAGACCGTGAATTTGATTTGCTGAATCAACGCATGAACTGGTTAGTCACGGGCAGCGCATTTCTCTTTACCGCTCTGGCTCTGAGTGCGGCCAATGTGGCATCTAGTCCACACATCATACTTGTACGACTTTTGGAATGGATACCCGGGCTGGGCATACTGCTATGTGGTGTGTCTCTATCGAGTATGGCGGCGGGCTGGCACGTGGTTGAGACGCGAAAAGCCTCTCGCGCCGAATTTGAACAGAAGATATTGAGCAAATATGGCAGGCCGGATCTGAAGATAACCGTAGATCAGGAATCGCCAAGACACCGCGTGGGTCAGGTGCCTTATTGGTTAGTGCCGGTGGCGCTGCTGGTTGTCTGGCTTGTTCTGCTCTTTAGCTAGCGCCGTAATCACCGGGTACACCCCGTTATGAATTTCCCTGTTCACCACAAACCCCGCGGGGCCGGGCAATAAAATTTGTGCCGTTACCCGCCTCAAAGTCATGGATGGTCAAAGGGGTTGAATCGGGTTTAAACAGGTCAAATATTTCGTAGCCCCGGCTGTCGAAATAGGTGAACAATTCCCGGCGGGCGGGTCCGCTGGGCAAAGTTTCAAATATGGTCAGCGGACGCAGTTCCGCGAAGGTTCTGACACCGCCCTGCAGAATGTCCAATTCTGCACCTTCCGCGTCAATCTTCAGCAACGGGCGATGAGCTTGAACACCTGCTAACACATCGTCTAACGTGGTCATTTGCACGGTTAATTCCGTTAATTCTCCTTTATTGGGCAGCCGGTTTATGGAACCGCGCCAGGTCTCGCCGTTTGGGACGTAGAGGGTTATCTCTCCCGGGGTTGCACCCAAGGCTTTCATCACAAGGGTGCCTTGTACGTCGTTGAGGCGGCACATATCTTGAAATCGAGGGCTGCATTCCGGATTGGGCTCAAACGACAAACACTCAATACCTGCGTGTAAAAACAGCAGCGTATGGGTGCCGAAGTTGGCACCCACATCAATAAATAGATCAACCGGGTTTTCGCCCAGCACCAGTTGTTCGTAGGCTTGTTTCACTTCCACATCGTGCCCACAGATAGAAAGCGCACTTCGCCAGTCGAGATTCAGCGTATTGTTACGCAGTGGCACACTCAGGTGCCGCCCGGAGAACTTTACCTGCCACACCGCATCACCGGGCAAGCAACCATGCCGAGCAAAAGCTTTTGCATAGATGCGCCTGAACTTATACCGCCCACGCCAACTGAGACCGTTAAAAAAGTCATTCACCCAGCGGCGCGTTGTGTTGTGGCGTATCAGCCACCGCATGATGGGTATTGTGCTTCGAGCAAGCACCAGGAAAGCACGATTCATTAATCCACGGCATCCTTATGACACAGTTAAGAGGGCACCCACGTTACCAGGAAACGAGACAAACTCTAAGCGTGGTGTGTTGATGGTGAGAACGGGCGCTTTGCCGGACAAATCGCGGACTAGCGATTTGATAAGCCGAAGCAATATTCAAGTCCTGGGAAGTAGTGAGTTTTGCGCCAGTGCAAATTTATCCTGGCCGCATGCGGGGGCTTTGGGCCACTGCCTGACGAAGTGTTTTTTACTCCAGCGTATAAAGAGACGGGCTGGGCTTCTGAGGTGGCTTAAAGGCGTTTAATGTTGTATTGACCCCATCTACGTGCTCTGCCAAATCCTCTCCAATGTGCTGCCCCATGGGGTCAAGAACAACATCGATCCCTTCGCGCCTAGCTAATTTTGCCGCTGGAACGAAGTCGGCGTCACCCGACACTAGCACTATCCTATCAACGAGGCGTTTGTAGGCCAGGCTTGCTATATCCAAACCAATTTTCATATCAACACCTTTTTGCGGCGTTTGAAACCTCACATCATACTCATGCAATTCGTTGGCTCTGATTTTTCCAGAGAGTAGTTGTTTTTGCTTTTTCTCGTCGCGCAAAACCCAGCGCCCAATTTTTGACAAAGACCCCAGTCGAAGAGCTATCGAACGTTTTTGTACCAGCGCTTTGTGTACCTGTGTCCGAAAACCGAATTGGATGGTTTGCGTTAGATCGAGCTGTTTTTGACTTACCGGGTTGAATACTTTTTTGCTTAGGGGCGGGCAGTCGTACACCAAGATTCTATATAGATCGGTTTCTCGACGCTCCCTGTTTATGTGCCTGATGCAGTGATTCCACAAGTCTGTCGCGACTTGCTCCGGGTCGTCTAGCGGTAGCTGTTCGTCCTCTGCAAGAAATGTCGATAGGTGGACCCGACGACGGCGGACGTAAAAATCAAAATCTACCAAAATGGCCGTTTTCATCTAATTTTCAATCCCCCAAAAAGAAAGCCCCATGGTTCGGCCTATCCAAAATGGAGCGGATAGGCTTAATGCAGGGGGCGTATTAATGGAAAGTTTAGCTCTTTAGATTCACAAACGTACACCTTGGTTCACGAAATTATTTAGAAACTCTGCCTCTATCCTACTGTTTTTTGAGGTTAATTGTAGTTTGACATAAGGTACTACCAATCACACCTCATCGTGTCTAGACCTGGCCTAACGGGTGTTTTATAACGTGGCCCTGTTAGCTCGTCAAGGATAGATGTACCCATTCGTAGCGTCCGTTTGATCCGATTTCACACCGCAAGGTCTCCCACCAGAGTAGTCGTTGTAGATCCCTATGTTAAGGCCATCGAGTGCCAAAGCGTTGCGAGACATTGGACAATGAATACGACAGTTTCGTCCGCGTTCTCCGGAGCGATGAAGGGGGTGGTGTTGAAGTGGTTCATTTCAATCCCTCCCCGTTTACTTTTGTACACTTTTGAACGGGGAATGAGTGAAGCCTAAGTCAAGAAGTTGCAGTAAGTGTTTGATTTATATCGGTTCTTGGAGCCGGACTCACGCACAAGCGTGAGCTTGGGCGGTGTGAGCGCAAAATCGCGTATTAGCGATTTTGATAAAGCGAGCAGGGTTCGAGTCCCAGGACATTGCGGGTCCTTGGTTAACTTTATCCGTTCGGTTCGCTTTTGTTGGTGCCCGGAGCCGGACTCACGCACAAGCGCAAGCTTGGGCGGTGTGAGCGCAAAATCGCGTATTAGCGATTTTGATAAAGCGAGCAGGGTTCGAGTCCTGGGGACATTGCGGGTTCTTGGTCAACTTTATCCGTTCGGTTCGCCTTTATTGGTGCCCGGAGCCGGACTCGAACCGGCACGGCCTTACAGCCGAGGGATTTTAAGTCCCTTGTGTCTACCAATTTCACCACCCGGGCAATGACTCACAATGTGACTGGAGGCATGTTTGGGAAGGGCGTGTACATTATACTGTCACATCGATAAATCAAGCCATTCCATTGTTGGTATAAAGTAGAATCCAGGTACCCCAAAAGTTGACGACCCCTCAGCAGCAATCTTCACAACCCCCCCAGCTTGCAATGCACCAAAGGGCGTATCGCTTCCTGATGGCGCGGCTGCGCAACCACTTGTTTCTGGTCTATGTGACTACCCGCCCCCTGGGTTATAAAAAAGCGCGCATGTACCGTAAAAAAACATGGGATGAGGGGTGTTATCGCATGAAGCTCGCCAGCCGGGAGGATATGCTTGCAGCGGTGCCGGATTTTCCCGATCAGTTAAACGAAGAAGAGATTCACCGTGTGTTTGATCAGGGGGATGTCTGTCTGGGCGCATTTGATGGTGACCGGCTGGTAGCTTTTACCTTCCGCTGTTATTCAAAAGCCCAGCACGAGCCAGGGATATATATTCACGTGAACAAACCCTACCGATATGGCTACAAAGCGTTCACTCACCCGGAATACCGTGGACAGAGATTATTCGACGCCAGCATCGCAGATCCTATTTGCCGGTCAAAAGGATTCAATCAGTCCCTTGGTTTTATAGAAACTCACAACTATTCATCCATGAAACGCTCACGCCGAAACGGCAACAGAATTGTAGGCATGGCCGGTTATTTCAAGTTGTTCGGCAAGGTATTCGCGTTCCGCAGCTCTGGGGCGAAGCAGTTTGGCTTCGCCTTTGTCCCGGAAACATAACGGTACTAGTTGAACAGTTTTCCCGCCAGCGAACCCAGCTTGCCCAACCCCTCCGGGGAAAAGTCAGCGACGAACGGACTGATCAAGTCCAAAGCCTTGGTGACCAGCTCGGGTTGAATGCCTACCATATCCGCCACGGCCTGAGGGTCTACCTTGGATAAGAATGATTCAGCATCCAAAGCGCCCAGCAGATCACCCAGATCAAAGCCGTCCGAACCACCCAATTGAGAGGTAATGGCATCGCCCAATGGATTAATCTTGTCTTCGGAAATACCCGCGGCCTGAATTGACTCAAGTAATTCAGGCGCACCTTTTATGAGATTAAGTATGTCCATTAGCCGGTCTGGTCATCCAGCTTGGCATCAGAGGCATTCTTCGCTACCGAATTCATGCCATTGTCACAGGCTGAATTCGAATTATAGATTTCACTCTGCCCAATAACCTGATGATTGGCCGCCTTAAGCACAAAATACGGATTGCCGTTTTTAGCTTCCTTAACCTCGTACCGTGCAGGGTCAGCCGCATTCTTACGTACACTTTCAACACCATTTAACACACCGCTTTTAGCTTTGTAGCCTTCGCCGGTGAGAATGGTTTCACCATTGCCGGCCTTCAGCCGGAAGCGGAACTCGCCAGCCTTGTCTTTATAAATTTCAAATTTTCCTGCCACGTCATTCCCCACTTGTTATTTGGACATCTATTATCATGGAAAATCACTAAGAATAAATGCCGCAGAACCATAATTAATACAGCTTTTACTTTTATGGCAAGAGAGGTACTGAGGCTTTGTGAGCGCAATGCCTTTGATAAAGTGGGTGCCGGAAGGTCTAGAGCTCGCGTAGCAAGATCAACAATGCCCAGACTTGAGTCTGGAACAACCTGAACGCTTACAAATCTGAAAGTGTCGGAAGGTCCGAGC
>JANQKW010000404.1 GCA_028280905.1 Porticoccaceae bacterium | reverse complement strand
TGCCGTCGGGCGCCTGCACCGCCAGCCAGCCTTCACCGTTAATCGCCACATCCAACGAACGGCCGGTGGTGGTCACCGCGCCGCTGCGCAGGTCGACGCCGCCGGCGCGGGTTTGTGCGTAAACTCTGCTGTCATAGCCGTCACCGATCACATAGGCGCTGGCGGCAGTGGCCAGGTCGGCTCGAAAACCGGCGGTGGAAGCATTGGCCAGGTTATGGCTGTTGATGGCCTGGGCCATCATGGTTTCCCTGGCGCCGGCAGCGGCCACATAGAGCATGCGATCCATCAGTCATTCCTCAAGACGTTACAGGCGAGCATGATAGTTATTCGTTACCGAATATTAATAATGGTTTGGGTAACCGTGTCCTGGGTCTGGATGACCTGAGCGTTCGCCTGGAAATTACGCTGGGCGAGAATCATATTGACCAGTTGTTCCGTTATCTCCACATTAGAATCTTCAAGCGCACCGGATTGCACTACACCCAGCCCGGCCGTCCCAGGCTGGCTAATCGTCCCGGCTCCGGAAGAAAAAGTTTCCGCCCAAGAGGTGTCACCTAGCGGTTGCAAACCGTTGGGGTTGGGAAAGCCCACCAAAGCGACCTGCCCCAAAGCCCGGGCTTGGCCATTGGTGTAACGGGCAAACGCAACCCCGGTATCGTCAATCTCCACTCCGCGCAACTGACCGGTGGTAAAACCGTCCTGGATCACGGTGCTAACGGCAAATTCTGTACCGAACTGGGTGCTGCGGGATAATGAAACGGTAAAGGATTGGACGGTGGCGCCAGTCGGTAGACCACCTTCATTCAATGGTGTCCAACCTGTGATGGAAAGCTCAATTGGCAGCGTCAAAGGATCGAACTGGCCATTGTCCTGGAAGGTCAAGGTATCGGGACCGGATGTGGTCACCCCATCTATCATGGTATGAACCTCCCACTCATTCGCCGTAGCCGATTTAACGAAGAATGTGCTCAGTACGTGGGGATTACCCAGACTGTCGTAAATAGTTGTTGAGGATGAGGCGTTATAGGAGTCGGCGTCTGGAACAGTCGGCGGCGTGGCAAAGGCATCGAAGGGCCCGCCAAATGGCACCAGCGGCGGCACTTCTCGAGAATCCAGGTTGGCAGTGACATCCACCAGCGAAGTTGGATTGGGGTCGATTAGCGAGGTATCCAACTGCAAATCCCCTAATGTCCCCGTGATATTACCAACTGTGTCCGGCTGGAATGCTTGCAGCCTGTGACCCTGATTATTCACTATGAAGCCCTCTCGGTCGACCTGGAAATTTCCCGCCCGCGTATAGAGGGACGCGCCGTCATCACTGAGTAAGAAAAAACCTCCGCCGCTGACCGCCAGATCCAGCGCATTATTAGTAAAGCTGATATTTCCCTGGGTAAATTCCTGAGAAACACCGGCCAGGCTGACGCCGCGGCCTATGGCGTTACCGCCTGCTCCCAGCAGACTAGTAGCGTACACGTCGGCAAACTCCGCTCGGGACGTCTTGAAACCGGTGGTAGAGCCATTGGCAATATTGTTACCGATTACGTCCAAATCGGCGGTTGCCGCCTTGATCCCTGAAACCGCTGTATCGAATCCCATGGTTTTTCTCCTGTTTCTCTGAAATCGTTTTACTTATAAGTCGCTGTCAAACAGCAATCTGCTCCAAGCATCACTGTGGATACTTACAAGAATCCCCGCACTTCGGCGATATTGATCTGCTCTCCGGTATCCAGGTTAAGCAGAATGCTGGCGCCGTTCCTGTCCACCGTTACCGAGTCGACCCGGTTGTGCACATTGACCTGTAAAGCCTGGGCTTCTGACCCAATCACCGCTTCAGCTGAAAAACTGTAATTGCCGGGCGGCAATAGATTGCCGTCGCCATCGGTGCCGTCCCACTCAAAGCGGAAGTCGCCCGCCGCCGCGCTACCGAGCGCTATGGACCTAACCAATCGACCACTGCCGTCCTGAATCAGCAGGTTGATATTGCCGGTGCTCTGCGGCAGCTGCACCGTGCCGGCCAGTGTCTGGTCGGCCTCAAGCGCCCCCAGGTTGCTGCCGCTGATTACCCCCGAACCGACCAGGCCAGCTGCCTGCAGTCCCTGCGCCCCGAACAGAGTGCTGGAAAAGCCGTCGAAACTTTCATTCAGATCCTGGACGCCGCTCACGGTGCCAAACTGTGCAATCTGTGAAATAAACTCCATATTATCGGTCGGCTGGGTGGGGTTTTGGTTTTCCAACTGGGCCACCAGCAGGGTCAGGAAGTCTTCCTGCCCCAGTTCGGAGGGATTATTGGTTCCCCGCTGGCTGCTGCTGGTCGTCGGAAACAGTTCACTCAATAACTGGACGTCTTGCATAACCCTTTACCCCTGGTTTGGCCCCTGTCGCTAATCGCTAGTCATTAGCGGCCGATGTTGATGGTTCGCAACAACAGTTGCTTGGTGGTGTTCATAGCTTCGATACTGCTCTGGTAGGAGCGGGAAGCCGAAATCATATTGGCCATCTCCGATACCACGCTGACATCGGGCGTAAAGATGTAACCCTGGTCATCCGCCAACGGATGGCTCGGCATATATTCCTTGCGCGGCGCGCCTCGCGCCTCCGTAATGCCCTCCACGCGCACGCCCGCGACTCCCTGTTGTTTCGCGGCTTCGAACGCGGTGGCGAAAACCGGGTACCTGGCTCGGTAGACGCCCTGCTCACTGCCGCTTACCACGCCGGCATTGGCGATATTACTGGCGACGGTATTCAACCTCACGGTATGGGCCGATAGCGACGAACCGGCTATGTCAAAAACACCAAATAGACTCATAACATGTTGCTCCGCTGCTGTTTGCTATTCACCCTTTAACACGCTTATCAAGGAACGGATTTTGCGGTCCAGAAAATTGACCGACGCCTGGTAGCGAATGGCATTGTCCATAAAAGCGCCCTGCTCGATATGGGCTTCCACCGTATTGCCGTCCACCGACGGCTGCAGCGGCACTCGGTACATCATTGCCTGGAAACCACCCAGCTCGAGATGCTTGGGGTGAGTTTTCGCCGTCGTTGCCATGGCCAGGCCCCGTTGATCCGCTACCGCCCTGGACAGGGCGGCCGCGAAATCGATATCCCGCGCCTTGTAACCCGGGGTATCGGCATTGGCGATATTGGCCGCCAACAGCTCCGCTCGACGGCCGCGTATGGCCAATACATGTGGCGAGGTTCCCAACGCATTATCAATAAAACCCATAGTTCGCTTCCCGGTTGTACGCCTATCTTCGGTGTCGTCAGTTCAACTGTGAGACCCTGACAAAAACTTTTACCTTGCAGCGGATCAGCAAACCCTATGCCAACTTATATTTTCATTTAAAATCAATTGGTTATATGTATAGGTGCGCTTTTTTGCGACGGCTTGTGGCAAAGGTTATCCGTTGTGGGGGGCAAACCTTGCCGCCGTGGCGGCAAGGGGTTTGTCGCGCTGCTCATGGCACGGTTCCTGCTTGATCAGCGCATAGTTACTCGTTAAACCCGACAAAGCGCTGGAAAAAGGCAATCCTAATGGGGAAATCGACAAAAAATTGGCACAAAGGCGGGTTACCGTGAGACTATCGCGATATCTGACCGCGGCACTGGTCACAGCTTCCACCTATTGTTACGCCACTGACGCCCCCATTCAGCCATTGACCGCGATTACCGACGCCGCCACGGGTTTTGCCGTCGATAAAGCCCAACGCGCCGGTTACCAAAAAGTCACGGCAAAAGCCCGCCGCCTGGATAGCCGGCTCAGACTGCCACTTTGCCCGGAACAGTTGGAAACCTTCGCGTCACAACCGCAGCGCATTTTGGGCAATTCCACGGTGGGGGTACGCTGTTCATCCGGCGACAAGCCCTGGACACTCTACGTGGGCGTGACAACCACAGCCAGCCGCGAAATCCCCGTGTTAGCCGCGTCCCTCCCAAGAGGCACCATTATCCGCGCATCGGATCTCAGGTTTGTCGACCTAACCTTAAACCAGGGCAGCCAACAGATTATTTCCGACGCAAATCTCATTGTCGGCATGCAACTCAGGCGCCCGGCGACGGAAGGTGCTACACTGAGCCACTACATGCTGGAGGCGCCAAAGATTGTCCGCAGAGGCCAGCAGATACTGCTGGTCAAGCAATCAGGCGCGCTGCAGGTGCAAATGTCCGGCAAAGCCATGGGCAACGGTGCCGCGGGTGACCGGATTTCAGTAAAGAATCTCAGTTCCGGGAAACTGGTGGAAGGCACGATCAATCGGGATGGCACCATTAGCGTGGATTAAAGGTTTTGCGGCCGATGCCGATAACTAACCTGCGAGCGACAATTTACATTTTTCAGAGGGCGTCCAAAGAGCATGGACATTAAACCAACCAGACAAAACCTAGACAACGGCCTGGAGCCAAATCGCCCGCTCAAAGAGCAGGTGGATGCCGCACAGCGCAACGCCAGCGACTCTGATTCTGCCACAACGACCGACACGGTTACCGTAACCGACACGGCGGCCCGCATTCGCCAACTGGAAGCCAGCCTCTCCTCGCTCCCCGACGTCGACAGCGCTCGCGTGCAGGCCATCAGGCAAGCCATTGCCGACGGCAGCTACCAGGTGGACGCGGATCGGATTGCTACAAAGCTTCTCAAACTTGAACAGGACCTGTTGTAGAACCCATCCACTCCTGTTATAAGTTAGCGGCAAACCACCTGCCAATCGGAGGCCTTGCATGACCAGCCAGTCCCGCGCAGTATCCGCGGCCGCCTTGGAACAACTTCTGCTCAGCGAGCTTGAATGCGCAAAGCAACTTCTCAGCCTGGTGGAACGTGAGCACGAACTTCTCAGCGACGGTGATATAGACAATCTCCAGCCAGTCGTTGAGCAGAAGAACCGGCAGATTGCGTCCCTGCAGGCGACTTCGCGGCAGCGGGAGCAGTTGCAGGCCCAAAGCGGCTATGATGCAAGCTTGGCGGGCTTAGAACTCTGTATCGCCTCGCTGGAAACCCCGGGCAAGGCCAACAACCTGCTGAACCAACTTATTGAGACCGCGCAGAGCTGTCAGGCCACGAACAGTATAAACGGCAGGCTAGTACAGCAGCGTCACCAGTTCAGCCGCAATGCCCTTCACATTTTGCAGAGCCAAAACGAACTGCCTACCGATACTTACACGCAGCAGGGAACGCCCTACACGGAACATGGTACGCGCACGCTGGGCAAGGCTTAATCGCGCTTGGGTTTGCCTATGTCAGCGCCTTCAATTGAGAAAATCACAACCACCACCCGCATCGACCTTCTGCTGAAGGAACTCAGCAAAAAACGCGTCGGCATTACCGTTTCAATCCAGGGCAGTCCGGGGGTTTATACCAGCACCCTGCTGCAAATAGACGTCGAAAGCCGCACCCTCGCCTTCGACGAGTTGATTCCCGCGGAGGGCAATTCGCTGCTGAAACCTCAAGTTCGAATTAATATCGAAGGCCAGGTGCGCAATGTGCTGGCCCGTTTCGCATCCGAAATTCTGGAAGTTGTGGACGATTCCGGCCTGCCCTACTACACGGCGGCAGTCCCGGAATTGGTCGAGTACGCGCAGCAGCGTAAGAATTATCGCGTTTACATCAGCCTCAGCAACACCATGGATATTGTCATGCACACGGAATCTGGCGCTGAAATTCAGGGGCGTATCGTCAACCTGTCGATGGGGGGCGCCGGATTTTCCACCACCAAAGATCTCTCGCTGGAAGCGGGTGACTGCTTTGAGGATTGCTCGATCGAGTTATTTTCCGGCTCAACCATCACCTGCAAAGCGATAGTCCACTATTACCACTACAGCTCCCAGTCCGGCGACTGGCGCGGCGGCTTGGAATTTATCGAATTAAAATCGAGTGAAGAACAAGCATTGCGTGCCTGTATCATGGAAGTTGAGCGGCTGGCCCTCAGAGTCCGTCCCGAGAACTAGCCGCTCTGCGCCCGGAGTTTTGCGTCGGATTTTTGACTCACAGCAGCACGCTAAATACTACCTGTTTGATTTAATTAATATTTTTCTGTGGCATAGCACTTGCTTTAACGGTTAGTAGTTAAACAGGCTGCCCCTATGGAAAAAGCGATGAAGGCAAAAACCGCGGCAAACAGCCCTCGTATCGAGGTCGCTGCGGTCAACCAGTTGAAGCTGGCGCTTAACAGCGACGAGCAGTTGGCATTCCATCGCCGGTTGCAAACCACGTTGGACATCAATCAACTGATCAATTTGTTCGCCGGCTTACTGGCGGAGTATTTTCAAATTGACAGTGTTGAATTCCGACACCCGGATCTGAATATTGCCCTGGCGAAGCAACCACCAGCGAAACACAAAAGCCGCTTTTTCCTGAATCTCCAAGGTACGGACCTGGGTGAACTGACGCTGACACGTAATCAGAGGTTCTCAGATAACGAGTTGCTATTGCTAGAACAGGCTATCGGATTGCTTACCCACCACTTGAAAAATGCACTCGGACATTATCGCCTGACGAAGACGGCTTTTACCGACAGCTTGACCGGCGCGATGAATCGCACGGCTCTCGACGATCTGTTGCCCAGGGAAATCGAACGGGCGGAACGTCACAACAGCCCGCTGTCGCTACTGATGATAGACCTCGACCACTTCAAGGCTTGCAATGACAGGGTTGGCCACCTGGGCGGCGATGAAGTGCTGCGCCAGGTGATTGGCGTAATCCGACAAAATATTCGTTTTTCGGATTTACTGTTTCGCTACGGCGGTGAAGAGTTTCTGGTGGTATTACCCCACGCCGATCTGCAGGGCGCCATTCTCGCGGGCGAGCTAATCCGCAACGCCGTCTGTAATATGGCACTCAGCATCGGCAAG
>JANQKW010000371.1 GCA_028280905.1 Porticoccaceae bacterium | reverse complement strand
AGCGACTTTATCCGTTCAATTGCCAGCTCCTCTGCCTTGTCCACATACTCGCAACCGCCGTAATAGCGCTTGTGTGGATAACCCTCCGCGTACTTATTGGTCAGCTTTGTACCCTGGGCCGCCATCACCATGGGGCTGGCGTAATTCTCGGAGGCTATCAGCTCGATATGTTCCTCCTGGCGGCGCGCCTCACTTTCAATCGCGCTCCATACTTCCGGGTCAAAACTGGCAATGGTCTGGTCTTTGTCAAACATGGCTATCGGCTACCGTTATCTGCAATAAAGGGTAAAAACAGGAAGGCGCGAATTGTACACAAAACAACTTGTCAAGCACAGGGGACTGGGCAATAGAAAAGGCAACGATCGCACGGCAGGTCATTCTCGATTCACAATACCGAGACATCTGTGAACACACGCTTTTTCCCCTGATATTTTTGGTAAAAAGCTCTGTGGGCAGTTTCTGAAAAGGTATCCGACCGGCCGGAATACTGCGCTATCCAATCCACAAGCATCGCCAGATTGGCATCCTGCGCTTCCTTGGATGCATACTTGTTGGGCTCCCATGGCCGTTTCCTGGCATTGGCGATACAGGTTTCAACCGGGATATTCAAAAAGATGATTTCATCAGACCGCGGCGCCGCCAACTCCAGCAAGTCCGTATAACAGCCTTCGATAACCCAGCCGCGATTTGCATTGATGAACGCGTCCATTTCCCTTTTTACTTCCGGCAAGGGTTTTCGTTTTGGTGGAGAAGCCGGCGCCCAGGCGAGCATATCCAAATCCATATGCGCCAAGCCGTCGGAATTGCACAGCCGTTTGGCTAGCGTGGTTTTTCCCGCGCCGGAATTTCCGAATATTAGTATTTTCCTCAAGCCCCTATCCCCTACCGGCACGCTATTGTGATGCACCCATCAAGGCACCAAAACCCGCGTTTCCCATGTGTTACCCGATAACAGATAGAGGTGCCTTTCATGCAATCGGTCGACATCCGAACCCCGCCATACTTCGATATAGGAGGCCTTTACGGCAACGCCCTTGGCATTTTCCGGGAAAGGAATATCGGCATCGACCGGATAGCGTTCTTTCAGCGCATTGACGCCGGCAAGCAGCGTTTCCCTCGAGTCTAGGGCGCTGGTTTGCGGCTGATGCTCCGCATAGTAGTGGTCGATAATTTTCGATTCGTAGGGCTTGCTGGCCCAATGGGCCTTCATGGCTTCAACCGCAACCTCGCTGCAGTCGCCGCGAATTCTGTATTGCTGCATTAAGGTGGGCCAAAATACCAGCAATTCAAACTGCTTTGAATCCTGCAGTTGCCGCCATTTCGGTGAAGTGCCGTTGATAAATATCACAAACGAATCCACCGTGACTTCCCGCAACACCAGGGTTCGCACCGATACCTGCCCGGTTTTTGAAACCGTTGCCAACGAACAATAATGCGCGTTCGCATCATTTAATGCCTTGGCTTGCCGCCAATTGTCTTTGAATATGTCGATTGGGTTACTCACGGCTCTGCTCGATACAGGGGGGCTCCTTGCACGAATTGACTTCTACCGTGATATGAGACAACTTATCAAACTCGCTTAACAGATTAACGAGCAAACCGATGGTCGCCACGATAATGGCTTCATTAAAATGGATAACCTGAGGCTCTGCCACCCTCTGCAACGACTCCAACAGCATAACCAGCGCAACCACGGCCAACGCAATTGCGCTGGCAAAACCGCCGAGCACGTTAACCTTGCCGGTACCGAACGCATAGGCGGGATTATCCGCATGTTTTCGCGCATAGCGATACGCGAAAAGCGCGATCATGAACGCGGCAACATGCGTGCCCATGTGCCAGCCGTCCGCCAGCAACGCCATGGAGCCGTAGACGCTGCCGGCGATGATTTCCACAACCATTGTCAAGGCCGTGAGTATCAGCACATACTGCGTGCGTCGCTCCCCCTGCTCGTTTTTAACGGAAAATTCGTGGCTGTGGCGCCAGTTGTCCAGCGTATGTATATGCATTTAGCTTTCCACTGTTTTAACCAGGGCCTGTTAGTCAGCTGTGAATTTCACTGCCAATCTCGATGGTGCCGTCAGTCAATATAGCGGCGCGCAAGCCGGCGCGATTTACCAAATGCCTCTATTGGCCTGTACGCAAACAGACGGCTGCTGTTTAGGCGGCTTGCCTTTGTCAGCAATATAAATGCCCACTATACTGCCCATTGTTCAATCATCTCCCTGATACCGGTGCCTGGGACACGGTTTCAAGCGCTCTATTAGGCGCAATCAAGCTTCCTTAGAGCTCTACCTCAGAAATCCATAATCCCAGATCAGGTAGACACCTATAACCTGGGAGCAGACTCCGCCAACCACTTGTCAATGACGGCGGCCCGGTTTGGTTTGCATAAATGATAGCCCTGCACCGCGTCACCTCCTTTGTCACTGATTATCCTCAACGCTTCTTCGTTTTCTATTCCCTCGGCGACCACATAGAGTTCCAACGCATGCGCGAGTTCAATAATAGTCTGAACGACAATAAGGTTATTGGGTGCTTCATTCAGCAAAAAGCTGCGATCGATCTTAAGCTCATTGAGAGGAAACCTGGTCAAATAGCATAACGACGAGTGCCCCGTCCCAAAATCATCGATGGAGATAAGAAACCCAGCCTCCCTGAGCTGAGAAAGCACCTCCATGCCTTTCTCCGGATGCTCCATAGCCGCTGTTTCAGTGATCTCCAGCTTTATTTTACCCGGGTCAAGTTGATTTTTTACCACTAGCGCTCTCAGCCGACCAGCGAGCTTCTTAGAACCCAATAGCCGCTGTGAAATATTCACCGAAACCACAATGTCGTAACCGCTGTTTCGCCATTTAACGCACTGTTTACTGGCTTCTTCCACAACCCATTCCGTTAGCTGCATGATTAATCCGTTTCTCTCGGCGTGAGGGATAAAGTCATCTGGCGGCACCATGCCTTTTTCAGGGTGATTCCAGCGAATCAGTGCTTCCAGCGATACGGTATTTTTTGTCTTGAGATCAACAATGGGCTGGTAGTGGAGTTCAAGTTGCTCTCTATCAATTGCGTGTTCGAGTTCATACATGAACTGCAAGTGCTCTATTTCTTGTTGATTTTTGTCCGGATCAAAAATCGTGCAACCGTCGCTTAATCGCTTTGCCTTATACATAGCGATATCCGAGTACTTAATCAGTAGTTCAGCATCGGTGGTATGATCGGGAAATAGGGCTATGCCAATATTCGCTGCTACCAAGGTAGCGGCGTCTTCAGTGATCTGGATCTCCTCGCTCAAGGCGTCGCTGAATCTTTCGATAACCCTTGCGAGGTAGTCCGTTTCGCTGTCGCCGATAATGATAGCTGCAAACTCATCGCCTCCCATTCTCGCCAGGGTGTCGCTTTTCCGTAAGACTCGGGAAAATCTCCGGCCCACTTCTTTTAAAATGGTGTCGCCCGCGTCATGACCATACTCGTCATTTATTTTTTTAAAGTTCGTCAGGTCTATTGTGGCAACGGCAAAACACCTTTTTTCGCGAACGGCGGCGTTAATTAGATGGCTTAAACGATCTTGAAACAAGATTCTATTGGCTAACCCCGTCAGCGGATCATGGACGGCCAGGTGTTCCAACTCACGGTTTAACTTCTCCAGCGCCTTCGTCCTGGCAGCCACTCTCTGTTCAAGCATTTGGTTATGTTTTCTAATGAGATGACTCTGTTTAAGGCTTTTGAGCGTTTCACTGGTCATCCTGCAAAGTATATTGAGAAAGCTGAGTGACTCCCTCGAAAGGGACAAACCGTTGTCCAGGTAGGCTTTATCCATATCGCCGAAGAACCACATCTCCGCGCAATTTTCATCGCGCTCATGAAAAGGTAAATAGAGAAACGCCCTTCCATAAGGGTCGGCGATGGGCTTTGCCGCGAAACCCTTGTCCATACCCGCTTCGAACAGTTGATAAGTGACTGATTTGCGACCACGGACAAAATCCAGATCGTAATCTCGCAAGCGAGGCAGCGTCGATACCGTCTCATCGCTATCCGCAACGGAATCTGCCCAGCATATGGACCCATCGGCGGCAAAAGCTCTTGCCCACCGCAAACCAAACTTTTCTTTTACCAGGTGCGCGATACTTTCAAACACAGTTGTTCTGGATTTCGCTTGCGTCAGCACAAGCGCAAAGTTGTTGAGCGTGTTTAGATTGTCCATTTTCCGCAGAATGGAATCATGCATCTTCAAAAAGCTGCTCGCCAGCTGATGCAGTTCGTCGCCATGCTTTGATTCGGATATATCCTGTAAGATCACTCCGACTCGGGAGTCTTTGTCATGGTTATCGTCAAGGTCCCTTGTCGCCGCGGTGAGCTTGGCAAGGGGGGTAGCCACCATTTTATTTGCGGCGATGAGGAAAATAATCCAAAGGCCTAACGTTTTAATCAACGCATTTGCGATAATAATTATGAAACTGTCAGCGAACTGGCTGATAACGGTATTCTTTGAGGCATAAAGATATAATTTTCCGACGAGCTCTGGTTTTGTATCTTCATATGCCAAATAGGTGATGCCGAGGGTAAACTCATATAGGGTCTCCGTCTCTTGGCCAAACTGCAGTGCAATTTCCCGGGCTTGTCGGTTATTAAAGGGGATAATGCGGAGGCTTTCAGACTTTCTTGCCCGTTCAGTTTGAGTCCCGTAAACCGCCTGGGCGTTGCCGTCGTGATCGGTGACAAGAACTCCGGTGATAATATTGGTCTTGGAAATACCCGCGACTATCGACTCTATGGACTCGACATCAACATTCCATAAACCGGTGGCAAGTCCGTTTTCGAAAGAGTGGCTGACGTTGTTGAGCTCCGTTAAAAGGCTGGTTTCAATATCGTGGTACTCAAGGTAGAGCTGCACACCGGTGACAACAACGGTAAGAACCAGATAACAACCGAATACAACCCTGAGTAAGCGCAGGCCTATTGAATTATTGAGGCTTATTTTCATAAGTCACCCTTGGTTTGGACTGCCGTGCCGAGTCGTTTAACTTTTTATACTTCGCTTTTAGTTACTCATTGGTATTGCCACTCAACATTATGTAATATCTACACAATCCTGTTAATAAGGGGCTGCTGCCGGAAGCCACGGATAGTACGCTGACTATCCTACTTGTGCTCCGGTTCAACTACATTACGCCAATCACGATCAGTGGACCCTCTTCCAAAGGCAGGACAGAACGTCCTATACAGATATAGTCCATGTTCTTATAAAGACTGGCGAGATTGCTCATAAAAAAAACAGCCGCTTGGCGCCAGGGCGCTAAGTTATCATTATCGGCAGGCTGCATAGGCCCAGTCGTTCATTTTTAACGCTTTTTGTACTACAGCTGAACAAAAATGGCAACCGTTTAACTCAAGGATCCTGATTTATGCCGGAAGGCACTCCGTAGAAGGCTCGGCATAACCCAGTATCAGACGATATCCGCGACAAAACCTATTGTGAGACCACATCAAAGTATCGAAAGGTGAACTCCGTGTACAGCTTTTGGTAAGATGGAGATCATGGTCAATGGATGCTCGACGAACTGGCTACCCGCCTTGGTGCTCTTTCTCGGAGTCGGCCTGGCCGGGTCATCCGCTAACGCGCAAGAGAGGCACATAGAGATGTCCAGTTCGCCCTGGCAACCCTATTGTGGCCAGGAGCTGGAGCACGGAGGCATTTTCTCCGAGATAGTGAAGGAAGCCTACGCCCGCAAGGGATACTCAGTAACGTACACGGATAAACCCTGGGCGCGTGTAATGGTGGAACTGGAAGAAGGGAAGCTGGATGCGGCTGCATGTGCCTATTTCACTGACGAGCGTAACGAACGGTATTTGTTTTCAAACCCTGTCATGTTGGGTGGGGCGCTGGCGTTCTATAAGAAAAAAGGGGCTGACATAGGGCCGTGGAAAACCTTGTCGGACCTGAGTGGTTACCGGATTGGAGTCCTTCGAGGCAGTGCTTACACGCCGGAATTCAGCGCCGCCAGTTTTTTGAACAAGTACGAGACCAACAGCGAAATACAGAACCTAAAGAAATTGTTGTCCAACCGGATTGACCTGACCCCTATGGATCCGGCAGTCGCGCACTATTTTATTACCAAATATATTCCCCAACAGCGGGAGCATTTTGAAATATTGCCACCAGCGCTGGACGAAGGGCAACTTGTTTACCTGATGATGTCCAAGGCCGTGCCGGGCGCAGAAATGAAAGTTGAAACGTTAAATGAGGGTCTTAAGGAGATACAGGAGGACGGTACGCTGTATCGTATTCTGGACAAATACGGTCTTGCGGCAAGATTGCCCAGCACCCCCGTTACAGGGGGTCT
>JANQKW010000308.1 GCA_028280905.1 Porticoccaceae bacterium | reverse complement strand
ACGGTGAGCTTCGGCCATCTGGTGGTCGTTGAAATGACCGGATGCGGTATTCATAACCATATGACAAATAGTCACGGCTTCATTTTCGGTAACTGTTTTACCGCGAAAATGCTTTATTACAGTACCGACTTTGAAGTCCTCAAAATAATTGCTGTTTCCGGTTAAGTAGTCGTTGCTCATAATGTTTTACCCAGGTAAAAGACGATGCGCATTGCACCCCGGTCAAGGGACGCAATTGTTATTTGGAAAGCAAGTTGGAGCGAACAAACTCCAAAACCAGATCGTCGTGCTGGTTATAACCTTCGGTTTTCCAGGTTACGATCGCAGAACCCGGCCTGCTCTCCGAAGCGCGGGTGCCGATCACAATGCTACGGGCAGTCAGTGTATCGCCTTCGTAAACCGTTGCATGAAACTTACAGTCATTGATTCCGACAAATGGGCCGCTGCCGCCCTCGCTTAAGTCTTCAACGGATAAACCAAGAATTGTGTTGAATACAAGAAACGGATTGACAAGGATTTTCTCGTGCCCGTGGGACTTTGCGTAACCCTCGTTAAAATAGAGCGGGTTGTACATTTGCGTCAGTGTGGTATAGAGACTGTTATCGCCGGAATTTATGGTTCTACCCCAGTGGTGGTAAAACTCTTTTCCCTCCGCAAAGTCGGCTATGACATTACCTTTTCCCCACAAAACAGCCTTTTGCATAAATTCCGGCAAGGAATTTTCTATGTCTGACACTTTGCATCCTCCTGTTTATCGCCGCATGCCGTAACGGCAGGCCCAGCTAGGAAATTGATAATTTTTTACAAAAAATTATCAATTCTCTACAAGCTTGATTTATCCGTGGCAACGTTGGCCGTTTTCTTTTTTGTTGGTATTTTGGGTAGCACATTAGTGTATCATTTTATATTTTGAATAATCAATTTGTTTATATATACTGGCCTATGCAATTGGTAGCCTCTGGCGGCGCATTAGCAAGTTAATTCTTTGCACCTAAAGTACTTTTTCCCGATGGTTGTCTGCAAAGAATAAGATTGCTAACATCCCGCAACTGTTAACTTCAATCCAATGGCAAGACACTGAAGCCGCGTGAATCAAACAATCAGAAAGAGGCGGACAAACGCTGAAAGGTCCGAAGAGTCGGAGCTGGCAATATACAAAGCTGCAATCAGCTTGATCGCCGAGATCGGCCCTCACGATATGACCATGGCCATGGTCGGCAAGCGAGCGGGCTATAGCGCCGGCCTGGTGGCCTACAGATTCGGCTCTAAACAGGGATTATTGGAGCAGGTCACGGATCGTATTCTGCAGTTGTGGTCCACCCGGGTGGTTCCGGAAATAGACGATAAGGGTATGAAACGATTTATGGACAGCGCCGAGGCTTACTTAAAAGCCGCCGAGAGCAATACGGTGATGATGCGCGCTATCTTCAGATTGATGCAGGAAAGTTATACTTCCTGCCCGGAGTTACTGCCCTACTTTCAAAAATTTGATGCTTCAGTTCGAAAGATAATTCAGGACGCCGTGAAAGTTGACCAAAAAAATGGCAAGGTCGGTAAGAAGCTAAACCCCAAGGCGTTTTCTGTCATTTACGTCGGGTTGCTTCGCGGCATCGCTATACAGTACTTTATCAACCCTAAGGATATCGACATGGGGCCGGTTCGCAGGCTGGTTAAATCTGTTTATACGACGCAGCTGAGCAATTAACGAAGGGGCGCCCCTAGCAGGTTATCCAGTGAAACACCATCACAGTGAAGAATCGAATAGACCGGCGTTATCGGCCTAAGCGCAGATATAACGGCCCGGCCCAATGGACGCAAAGGCTGCGCCGCTAAATAATTTTTATAAATTGACAGAAGATAATTCGAAGGAAATATTTATGCAGACACGAATCACCGAACTATTTAACATTCAACATCCGATTATTCAGGGCGGCATGCACTATGTAGGCTTTGCCGAACTGGCTGCCGCCGTTTCCAATGCCGGAGGCTTGGGAATTATTACCGGCTTGACGCAAAAATCAGCCGCCGACCTTGCCAACGAGATCGCCAAATGCAAGGACATGACCGACAAACCCTTCGGCGTCAACCTGACCTTTTTGCCAATGCTCAGCCCGCCGGACTACCCTGCCTATATCAAGGCGATCATCGATGGCGGTGTTAAGATTGTCGAAACTGCCGGAAGAAGCCCGGAGCAATATATGCCGGCATTGAAAGACGCCGGCATCAATGTCATTCACAAATGTACTTCGGTAAGGCACTCGCTCAAAGCGCAATCTATCGGCTGCGACGCGGTGTCGGTTGACGGCTTTGAGTGCGGCGGCCACCCGGGTGAGGACGACATTCCAAACATGATCCTGCTGCCCCGGGCAGCCGATGAGCTGGAAGTGCCTTTTGTGGCCTCGGGCGGCATGGCGGACGCCCGATCCCTGGTCGCCTCGTTGGCGCTGGGCGCCGACGGCATGAACATGGGAACCCGGTTTATCGCCACCGAGGAAGCGCCAGTCCATGAAAACGTCAAGCAGGCGATACTCAAGGCGTCGGAGCTTGATACAAGGCTGATAATGCGCCCGCTGCGTAATACTGAACGGGTATTGACCAACGAGGGCGTCGAGCGAATTCTTGAAAAAGAAAAAACGTTGGGCAGCGATATCAAGTTTGAAGATATCGCGCCGGAAGTGGCGGGCGTCTATCCCAGAATCCTGATGGAAGGCGAGATGGACTTGGGCGCCTGGTCCTGCGGTATGGTTGCGGGCCTGATCAACGATATTCCAAGCTGTAAGGAGCTGATCGACCGCATTATGTCTGAAGCGGAGAGCATTATCCGCAATCGCCTAACCGGCAGCCTGTGACTGAAAAGCAGGCAAACAGCTTCGGTTGACATGGACTAACCCTCCACAAAAGGGAACATTGAAAAGGAGAAGGAGAATGGCTCTCGATCACCTGGTTAGCAACGAAGAGTGGGCAAGTCGCTGCAACAAAGACGGCGAATTTAGAATCGCCGCCAGATTCTGGAACGGCGGACTGAAACTGGTTATGGACGACCGAACCCTGGCCCTGAGTTTATCCGATGGCGTTGCGAGCGCCGCGACGCCAACCTCAGCGGAAGGCGTCATCCAGCTGTCCGCCACAAACCAACTCTGGGGCCCGCTACTTTCAAAAGTCCCGCCGAGGTTCCAAAACGATATCGCGCCGCTAATGGCAATGGGTATGGTGAAGGACGGCGACGATACCACCTTTTCTCAGTATTACGCGGCGATCATGCGTTCCGTCGAGCTACTGCGCCCCGCCGCGGATAATCGTCCGGTAAGCGAAGCCGGCCACACGCCAAGATTCGATGCCCCGGTAGGCCGATACGTTCATTTAAACCTCGAGGAACATGACTACCGCATTTACTTTGAAGAGGCGGGTCAGGGGATTCCTCTTATCATGCAGCACACCGCCGGTTGTCACGGCGCTCAGTATCGGCACCTTTTTGAAATGCCCGAGATCACCTCCAGGTTTCGGTTGATCGCCTACGACCTACCCTACCACGGCAAGTCACTGCCGCCCGTGGGTAAAGATTGGTGGGAGGAAGAATACCTGTTGACCGGCAGTTTCGTTCGCTCGGTTCCAGTTGCCCTATCCCAGGCTCTGGAGTTGGACAGACCGGTCTTTATGGGTTGTTCCGTCGGCGGTTGCCTGGCTCTTGATCTGGCCTATCATCACCCCGATGAGTTCCGCGCCGTCATCTCGCTGGAGGGCGGCTTAAACATGGAGCAGGGCCCCGACAATGTGCTTGATCATCTGTGGCACCCGCAGGTCAGCAACGAATTCAAGGCGCGGCTTATGGACAGCCTGATGTCACCGACGGCTCCCAAGGCTTATCGAAAGGAGACCAGCCAAGTCTATGCCGCGGGCTGGCCACCGGTTTTTATCGGTGACCTTAACTACTACCACGGCGAATACGATCTGCGCGGCAAGGCCCAGGATATTGATACCGGCAAGGTGGCGGTGCACATTGTGAACGGCGAATACGATCACAGCGGTTCGATTGAGTTGGGCAAGCAGGCGCACGAAACCATCGAGGGATCGACCTGGACGGGAATGAATGGCCTGGGTCATTTCCCCATGTCGGAAGATCCGCAGAAGTTTATTGAATACCTGTTGCCGATACTCGATCAAATTCAGCAACAATAAGCTATAGGGCACCTCTATAGGCTTCGGTACGTCAGGGGTGTTCGACCAGTCCAGCGCTTAAACGCGCGGATAAACGTGCTTGCCTCCGAATATCCAACGCGATACGCCACCTCCTCCACACTAATATCCCTTGATTTGAGGAGGTGGATAGCGACGTCCCTGCGCACCTCCTCCTTTAAACTGGCATAGGAGAAACCCTCTTCTTTCAATGACCGCCACAGTGACTGGGGTGATATTCCGAAATGACACGCCGCGCTCTCCAATTGGATTTTGTCGACACCTTCCTGGAGCACTTTTTCCATCCATAAACGCAGCCTGACACCCAGCGAGGCATAGCGCACCGACTCAACCAGCGCATTGAAATGCGGTGCATCGAGCCAATCCTCCAACGCACGCTTGTCCCTACGACACTCGAGATTGAGGCTCTCATTGCTAAAGGTGATCGCGTTGACTTTCCGGTTAAAAAGCACCGGCGCACCGAAAAAGGCAAACCAGAACTCCTTGGCGAAGTCCGGCTTAGGATAAGACAGTTCGATTTGTTCAATCGGTATCAACTCCCCTGCAAGCCAGCAGTTAAACCTGTGTAAGCCCATCAATACGCATTCCACTATCGCATTACCGGTAATACCCGCCTTCTTTTGGCAATTGATAATTAGAGTACCGCCTTGCTCATCTCGCCGAAACTCCGCCGAGATACTGTGATTCATCAGGTTGCACCCATCGGCCCAGGTTCTGAGGGACTCCTCCAGGTTGCTCCCGCTCAAGCAAGCTTTGGAAAGCAGCGCCCAGCTGCCGGCCGGCATGGGCTTTTCCAACATACCATATGCCTCGTCGGCCAGCAGCTCCCACAAACCTTCTGTAAGTTCTGAAAATTTGCCGCATGGGATTCTCAGCTTGGGGTTGGTAAGAACCTGAACGGGAATACCGTAGCTTTTCAAAATATCTTCCGCTTGGTGGCCCATCAACACAGCACCTTCCATGATTCGTTTAACAATTTGCGGATCGATCGTGGCGGTTTGCATGGCTGTTACCTGGTTAGCTCGCTGTTTCCTAATTATAAGATATAGTTCGGTTACAATGGTTATCCCTACCCGCGCAGAGCATATGCTGTTGCAACCGAGGGTTGAATTGAGCTAATTTAGGCAAGCGTTCAGATAGGAGGGAAAATTGTGACAGTCATCAAATGCATTTTTAGTGTAAGCGTATGGGCTTTTTTGTTAGCGGGATCCGCAACGCTCGCTTCCGGCCCCGACAAATCCGGGATGGAGGCAGCTTGTTTGAGAACCGCGGCCAAGTATTTTATTGCGTTGGACAATGCCGACATGGACAGTTTTGTCAGCGCTTTTACCCAAGACGCATCACTCGATCTCGCCGGCACTAAGTTGAAAGGTCACCGGGAGATGCGCGATTATTTTAAGGCCAGGCCAGAAAACCGTGTGCTTTTTCACCACATGACATCTGCGCTGATCGAGCCGCTTTCCGATACAACGGCAAAGGGCACCATTTACGCATTATTTAACGGCAGTGTAACTGACGGCGGCAAGGTCGCCAATCAGTACCTGGTGACGGCAATTTACTATGACGACTACCAGATAAAAAATGGAGAATGCAAGATTACTAATCGCCGCATGGCTCCAAAGCTAATCAATCCGATTGAACCCTACAACCCGACCCAATAGCGCCCGGCGTTGAGAGCGCCCGGGCGCTCTCGTATTTACTATTCGAACATTCATGTTGTTATAGTAACAAGTATCGAGAGCAACCCCATGAAAGCCCAAGCCGCAATTTGTTACCAAGCACACTCCCCGTTAACCATCGAAGACGTAACGCTTCGGGACAACCTGAACCCCAATGAAGTGTTGGTCAGGCTTGTGGCAAGCGGGATCTGCCACACCGACCTGCTGGTGCGCGATGCGCCGCAGGATGGCCCTTTTATGCCGAAACCCGCTATTGCAGGCCATGAGGGGGCCGGAGTTGTGGAGCGGGTCGGATCGGCGGTGACCGGTCTTTCTCCAGGGGATTCCGTCATTATGAGTTACGCCTACGACGGCTCTTGTCCGTCGTGCAAAGCAAACCTGAACCCCTATTGCGACAACTATATGCAGCTAAACCTGGTCGGAACCGATACCGCGGGAACTCACACGCACACCACCATCCAGGGTCCCGCCAGCGTGATGCACCAGCAGGCTTCATTTTCCACCTACACCATCACCACCGACAACAACCTGCATCGCGTGCCTGAAAATCTCCCGCTGAAGGCCCTCGGCCCGGTGGGTTGCGGTTTTATGACAGGCACAGGGGCGGTGCTAAATGTGCTGCGTCCGGAGCCGGGTTCCAGCCTGATCGTCTTTGGCCTGGGCGCAGTGGGTTTGGCGGCGCTCTGCGCCGCGAAGAAAAGCCGTTGCGACACCATTATCGGCGTCGATCTGCACCAAAACCGCCGAGAGTTGGCCAGGGAACTGGGAGCAACCCACGTTATCGATCCGGGCAAGGGCGACACCATTGAACAATTAATGGCCGAATTCCCCGACGGCGTTAACTACGCTTTCGAGGCGACGGGAATCCCCGCTGTTATGTCACAAGCCATTGATGCGCTTGCTGTAAACGGCCACTGCGTGCTGGTTGGCGGCGTGCCGGATCCGGAAGCTAAAGCCGAATTCCGACCGTTTAATCTGCTTATGAATCGACATATACAGGGCGCACGTATGGGCCACACAGACCCCCAAAAAACCGTTGGCGCTGTACTTGAAATGGTAGCCGACGGAACCCTACCCATTGAAAAGCTTATTACCTACTACGACTTTGCCGATATCAACAAGGCAATCGAAGACAGCGAGAAAGGCGACGTTATCAAACCGGTGGTGGTAATGCCGGAATGATCAGCCGGTTTACAAGCGCGGGGTCAAGACAAGGATAAAAAATCAGGCCTGATATTCGTTAAATAGCCAGGCAGCTATATCTTCGTCTCGTTCCTCCGTTAACAGGCGAACAATGTCACCGGGTGATACCAGGTTTTTTACCTGTCCCGGCAGCAGTTCATATTGGTCCTGCAGCCGGTTAAATTCTTTTAGCGAGAATTCCCAGCCGTCTGGTGGATAACCGTTGCGAGATTCCCGTTTTATCGCTGTAGCCAGGTCTAAAAATGAGTTGTACGACGCCACACCGGGATTGACACCGCCGCCATCGGTGACAACGAGATAATAGGCACCTATTTTGTTTATGCGCGTTTCCACATCACCTGAAAAACTAACGCCCAAAATGTCCGAGCCTTTTGCCTTCCAGCGCGCCACCGGCTGGCAACAACCAAGGGCGCAAATCCACTCTTTAAGGAGTGCTTTGAGTTGAGTTTTATTTGGCGTTTTCACAAGTCGTTGTCATCCTGGCGATTAGCATATGCTAGCTCGAATAGCCAAACGCGCCAACACCCAAATCATAGTCGGGCAATCAACGGTTGTTTAATGGAAAAGGAGTGTTTATTCTTCTCCGTCGATCCGCCGCAAAAAGGTTGGTAAGGATGTGATATTTATGAAAGGTGGAAGATCAGTTTTGGAATTTCGATTATCTCTTCTCTGGGCGCTTATGCTGGTCGAACGATTTACTCGGGTTTATTCGCAACTATCTCCAGTAAGTTGAACAGCGGATACCGTGAAAAAAAGCAAGTAACTAATAAATATGGCGGTGCTTTATGGGAGTGGAACTTACTTTACTGTTAATACTTGTGGCGGTATTCGTCCTCGCGATCAGCCTCGAAATCAATATTGGACTTGTCGCTATGCTCGCGGCCTATGGCGCGGGTGTTTTGCTGGTCGATATGAATGCCGGGCAGATCATTGAGGGCTTTCCCGATAGTATCGTGCTGCTGCTACTGGGGATCACACTATTAGTCGCGGTGATAAATGCCAATGGCGCCATGGAGTGGCTGGTTGGCAAGCTGCTGCACTATACAGGAGGCCGGCTTGCACTGCTGCTCTGGGCGATATTCTTTATCGCCATGATAACCAGCGCATTCGGCACCTCCACGGCACCGATCCTGCTGGTCGTCGGCTTAAGTTTCGCGGCTAAATACGGCATGAACCCGCTGCTGATTGGCGCCCTGGCGGTGCACGGTTCACAGGGCGGGCTGTTCTCGCCCATTGCGCCCTATGGCATTCTGTTTTCGGAACTGAGCATGACATCGGGGTTTTCCATCGACGCGATGACATTGTTTTTCTGGGTAGTGGTGTTTCATATCGCGCTGGCGGTGATAGCCTTCTTTGCGTTTGGTGGAAAACGCGTGGCGGGGCTGCGTATTACCCAGGATGAAATCGACGGGGTGATTAAGGACGCGGGGCCGCTAAACCGAGCCAGAGCCGCCACTCTGCTAGGCCTAGCGGCCCTGGTTATCGGTGTGGCTTTCTTTAACATGAATATTGGCTTGTGGGCTATTGTGATCGCCACGGTGCTGATGATGATAGGCGAGAGGAAAGACCGCGAGACGGCAATCAGCAAGGTACCCTGGAACATTCTGCTGATTATTGCCGGCGTGTTGATGTATGTAAACGTGGCGCAAGAGGCGAAAGCATTCTTGTGGCTGATTGAGCAATCCCAAGCGATTGGCTCTACGAAAGTGGTATCCCTGTTCCTTCTCTATTTGTCGGCGGCCGTCACCGCCGTGGCGTCCACATTCGCGACCTTCGGCATTTTGATCCCCATGTCAGCGCCTATTGTGGAAAGCGGCGCGGTGGAGGCCAGCGCCTTTATGGCCGCGATGGCAATTTCAGCCGCTTATACCGACATTTCGCCACTCTCGCCCTGGGGCGCCATGGTGCTCGCCTCGGCGGATCCGGCTGACAGAAAAGCGCTGTTTCCCAAGATGCTGAAGTACGCTATCTTGCTGATAGCGACCGCGCCTCTAGTCACCTGGTTGCTACTGGTGGCTTTCTCATAACCCCCAAGCGCTAAGGAAGTCAGTGACTCGCCTTTGAAATCTGGCTTCCCTTTTTTCCGTATTAGCCGCGCCGCTTTCTGTATTAGCCGCACCGCATGGGGGGTATCGCAGTGTGCCAAAACCAGCTTAAAAATGACCGCGCATAAAATCTCCCCACTCCCTGTATACCTCGAGGGACTCAGCGGACTTCTCCACGCGTTGATGCTCCCCGTGTGACAAGCCTTCGAAGATATGCAAATCCGCTTCCACCCCCGCGGCGCGCAACTTCCTGTGGGTTCGCGCAGTATCGCTTAGAAACAGATCCCGCGTTCCACTGATCAGTAAAGTGGGTGGAAAGCCCGAAAAATCCCCATACAATGGTGACATCAACGGGTCCTTGAGATCTCTATCACCGGCGTAGAGTCTCGCCGCGCGCCCCAAACCACCCTCGTAGGATATCAGCGTCAGGTCCAAACCCTCCAAGGTGTATAGCGTATCACCGGTTTTACTCAGGTCGGACCAGGGCGTGGCCAGGTAAAGTGAGGCAGGCATGTCAATTTTCAATTCCTTCAGTTTTTGGATTGTAGCGATAACCAGGTTAGCGCCTGAAGAAGTACCCCCGAGCGCAATCTTCTCACTGGGGTAGCGCTTCAACAACGCTTGATAGACGGCTAAGATATCGTTTAGGCCCGCGGGATACTGGTGTTTTGGCGGCATCCGATAGTCGATAGATACGACCGGGATATTGATGCGAGCAGCCATCAAGTTTCCCTCCACGGTAGAGGCAATACCCCAGTTTTGAACATGGGCGCCACCGTGGATATTGATATAGATTTTATCGGCGAGATCTTTCGCCGCTTTTTGGGGTTTAGTCCAATAGACAGGTACGCCGGCAAGCATTTCTTGTTCGACCTTGATAGGCAGTTCCCTAATCAGCCTCTCCGCCGTGGTGGCCCTTTGTTGGGTTCCGGCGCTAAGCGCCGCCATGAGCTGCTCGGTGTTTGCCCGCTTGCGATTTAATCTGTCACTGATATTGGGCTGCCCCCTCTCGATTATCCATTTTCGCAACACCTCTCCGGACGCATCCGGGATAGGGACTTCCCGGGGGGGTAGCAACCACGACTTGGCGGCCGAATCCTCGCGCGCCTCAGCCAGGCAGCTATGAGTGAAGCCCAGTGAGAGCAGGCATGCTATCGCCAACCGGAGGTGAATCTTAGTTATTATTCTCATGCTGTTTTTACCTATTATTCTTTAGAAGGTTGAACTTGTGGCTCCGCCATCAACAACCAGGTTCTGGCCGGTAATAAAGCCAGCATGCGCGCTGCAGAACATTGCACAGATGGCGCCGAATTCCTCCAACGTACCCAATCTGCCGGCGGGTGTTTTGCGTCGCTTAACGTAGGCGGCTATGGCCTCTTCCACGGCGATTCCGGCCTTCGATGCGTCATCAGTAAAGCCCGTTCGCAGGCCGTCCGTGTCGTGTAAACCCGGCAGTAAGTTATTGATGGTCACATTATGCCTGGCCACTTTCCTGGAAATTGCCGCCGTGTAATTGGAGAGCGCCGCGCGGGGCCCACCGGAAAGTAACCGCCGCTCTACCGGGAATTTAGCGCCGACGGTTGATATGTTCAGAATGCGCCCGAAGCCTCGTTCGCACATGCCATCAATAACAGCGCGAATAAATTCAATCGGGCTAACCAACCCGGAGGCCAGGTAGTTTTGCCAGTCGCCGGGGGTAACATCGCGAAAGTCATCCACAACAGGTGCGGGCGAGCTTGTCGCAATAAAAATATCCGGATTGGAACAATCGGATAATATGCTATCCCTGCCCGCTTCCGTGGAATGATCAGCGACAATTGGCGTCACGCTGGCGCCGGTTTCGGTGCTTATTTCCCGGCAGGTTTTCAGTAGGCGGTCTTCGCCGCGCGCCGCGATAAAAAGCACCACGCCTTCAGCAGCCAGCGCCCTCGCCGCCCCTTTTCCCAACCCGGCGCTCCCGCCGTTCACTAATGCTGTTTTACCGCGGATACCTAGATCCATTACGCTTCAACCTCCGGCTACGTTTTCTTTGGCGGGCGTTAATCTCAGGATCAGGTGCGGGTCGTTCATCACCGCATAGATCGCCCCGTCAGGGCCGACCTTTAGATCCCTGATCCGTCCGTAGTTTTCAAACAACAGCTCTTCACCCACCACCTGATCCCCATCCAGTTGGTAGCGCCAAAGCTCCTCGAACGCCAGCGAACCCACCAGCAGGTTGCCGTTCCACCGTGAAAAATGCGCGCCTGAGACAAACTCCGCCGGCGCCACCGCCTTTGAAGGCGTCCACTGGACGATCGGCTGGGCCATACCCTCGGCGTGGGTCTGCTCGGAGATAACCTCACCCGTGTAATCAAGGCCGTAGGTGATCCGCGGCCAGCCGTAGTTGGTGCCGACCCTTAGGATATTCAGTTCGTCACCGCCCTTGGGGCCATGATCGGTAAACCAGGTTACCCCGGTTTGCGGGTGCGTGGCGATTCCCTGGGAATTTCTGACGCCGTAGGCAAAAATGGCCGGCAGCGCGGTCGGGTCACCGACAAAAGGGTTGTCCTTCGGAATCCGGCCATCGGGATGGACGCGGTAAATCTTGCCGGCGGCAGCGGCCAGATCCTGGGAGTAATCCCAGTTATTCATATCGCCGATGCTAAACAGCAGGTACCCCTGATCGTCAAACAGCAATCGACTTCCCCAACGGTCGCCGCCGACCACCCGCAACTGTTCGCCAACATCAAAAATCACCTGCTGGTCACGCCACCGGTAGCCGTCGATGCGACCCCGGACGATACGGGTCATCCCGGGTGCTTTCGCGTCACTCTTGTCGCCATCCGAGTGGCTGACCGCCAGGTAAACCCAGCCGTTGCGACGATAATCCGGATCGAGCGCGATATCCATCAACCCCGCGGTGGGCGAACCCAAGTGGGCGGTGGGAATACCGTCTATGGGCTTGGGGTCAACCACGCCGTCCCGCATCCAGCGCAGTCGGCCACTGCGCTCAGTAACCAACGCCAGCTTGTCGTTGACGAACTCAATGCTCCAGGGCACCTCCAGCTGCCCTTTGCCGAGCACATCTACCTGAAGGCCATAGTCCTGGGTTTGGATACGTTCCGGAATCCGCGTCGCAATAGCTTCGAATGATTCCTGAGCATCGACAATGTACTGAGCCAGCGCGAATATCTGCTGAATCGGGATGATAGTCTTCCACGCCGGCATGTCCTTGCCTTCAACACCGTGCGCAATAATCAAGGCGATGTTGGAGCTTGAACGCCCGTACTGCCAATCATTCTTGATCAAGGCCGTTGCCGAGGTCCCCTGCAAATTCTTGCCATGGCAGGCCGCGCAGTACATCTGGTAGTTTTCCGCCGGCGTCGGGGTATTGGCGGTGTCCTGATCGGACGCCTCATCGCCGATAACCATTGTCGTCATGACGAAACCGGATAAGAATACCAATACTTGGCGCCAGCTATTAAATAGCCGTACCTGCTCGCTGTTTTTCATGCCATCCACCCAATGCGCTTTCGTTTATCTACAACGATGCAAATGTATACGCAGGTTGGCAACTTTTGCAATAGTTTTACCCGAGATTGCGCGCATCCAGCAGCAGCTTACTGCCGAAACCAACGGATGTGGGGCCTATACGCGACGTGCGCCGCAAGGCGCACGCCTTGAGGTGGGTTACACAAGCCTAAACCCTATAAATATTAGCCTCTTACAGTTTAGTCATCGTCATCGTCGTCATCACCGCTATCCTGTCGTTTGAAAGTAAATTGCGCAATCGTTGTGCCTTCGAGAATACCGAAGATCTCATCTTTATTAACGATGATGAAATTTACGGTAAATGGACTCAGCGGGCTTGAGTTAAACGCAGTGAACTGTCCAAAACCATCAGGAGTGACGAAAAAATTGCAACTGATAATAGGTGTGCTAACTACAACAGTACCATCAAAGTTGGTGATAAATTGCGCATCGCAGGTGCCATCTTCGTTGAATACAAAGCGTGCTATACCGTTTGCAGGTGCGCCTCCTGTAAACGGCGGTGGCGCACTTGAAATAAAAAACCCAGGACCATTGATTGCCCAAGTACCGACAATGGTGTCTTCGCTAAACCCATTATCGGCCTGAGCAGCCCCGACACTACCAAACATCAAAATCATGACCTTAAATAAAAAGCTTATCATTCTCACTTTCATTGGAATATCCTCCCTGTACACTCTCGCCCCTTGCGGTCCGCTGCAAGAGATGCATTGTTATTTTTTTTCTTTCAACGAAGACACAAAGGTGGAGAGAAAAGGTTAATTTTGAAAACGGGTTTTTATACTGCTACTGCACTCTTAACTGTAGTACAGACCTACAAGTCGCATAGAAAAATTCTGATTTTTACAGAAATCTTCCGCCCAAGTTTGTGGGCCATTCTCTGAATGCTTATTGATCGCCTGACGGGTCTATACGCGGTGTCTGCTCCATCAGTTCCTTCATTTTCGCTTTGGCCTCAGCTTCCGCACTCGCTTCAGTGCCCATTGCTAATTCATTGTCGAAAATATTCTCAGGCAACGGCAGTCCCGCCAGTTCGGCATCACCCAGCGGGCCGTCGGGCGTCACGCCCAGCAGCTCGAGGGCAGACTGGAGCTGACGGCAGTGCTGTGCGGAATGCCAGGTGGTTCTTTCAATAACGCCGATATGCGGCCGCTCGCCCCAGTAGGTCTTTAGGGTTTCCGGCAATTCACCGTTTTCTTCCCACCAGGCTTTTACTTGCAGGCGAATGCCGTTGATAAACTCGGCCAGTTGCGCGCCGCTGACCACATCTTCCGGCGGCTCGTGGATGTAGTATTCAAAATCCAATGTCCCGCCGCGGCAGGCATTGAGGAAGCCTTCGACCACGATCGCGATATGCGCCGCCAAACCGCGAAAGTTGCGATTCTTACGTCCAGAGAAGTTGCGGGCAAGCTGTTCGTCGCTGAGCTGCTTGGAAAACCGTGCCGCGGCGTGAAGTACTAGATCAATCTTGGTGAAAAACTCATCAGGGCTCAATTGCGTTTGATCCAACTGCGCCAAAGGAACACCGACGAACTCGGCAACCTGGGACAGTTCCTGGCAAAGCACGCCCCGGTCGCCTTTCGCCACCACCGGAATTGAACGAAACCCCAGTTTTGCCAGATCCTGCAAGGCTTCCGGTTCCTCGTGGATGTTGACGGACTGAAAGGGAATATTGCGGCTAGCCAAAAACTCCTTGGTGCGCAGGCAGGAGGAGCAGCCGGGAGCCCAGTAAACACGATAACCGTCAGACATCTGGATACCTCCAATTTTTTTATAGGGTTGATATTTTAATATGATCCGATAGCCCGCTGCTTATTTTTGCTGCCGTCTTCCGGTAATTATTTAGCCATCTATTTCAAGCCCAGATCCCATGCCTTCGGAGTGCGATGCCCGCCGCGCTAAAGACCTATCCGGCGCTGACACCTTTTGGAAAAAGATTGGCGCGTTCCGACAATAATATAGGTCGGTTTTCGGTTATTCTGTCTCCACCAAGTCATAAGAGAAAATCCGGATCTGAAATGAACCAAACTACCCAATCCAATGTAGCGCTGATCACCGGCGCGTCCAGCGGCATCGGCATGGAGCTAGCGCGCATTCACGCATCGAAGGGCGGCGATCTGGTGATCGTGGCACGCAGCCAAGACCGCCTTGAAGAACTTAAGGATGAGTTGGAATCACGCCACAAGGTTGCCGTCACCGTGATCGCAAAAGACTTGTCCCAATCCGACGCAGCGCAGCAGGTTTTTGACACGACAGAGTCGCTGGGCGTCAGCGTCGATATCCTAATTAACAACGCCGGCTTCGGCGGGCACGGAGAATTCTACCGGCGTGACTTGGCTGCTGACCAAGCAATGATGCAGGTTAACATGGTAACCCTGACCAATATGACTCACCTGTACGTACAAGGCATGGTGGAGCGCGGCCACGGCAGAATTTTGAATATTTCGTCCACCGCGTCCTTTATGCCGGGGCCATTGCAAGCTGTTTACTATGCGACCAAGGCTTACGTCACCTCCTTCTCACAGGCTATAGCCAACGAACTGGCTGACAAAGGCGTTACGGTGACGGCACTGTGCCCCGGCACCGTTAAGACGGGCTTTGTGAAAGCGGGTAACCTGGAGGGCGTCGCCGCATGGGATAAAGCGGCCACGCCGGAGTCGGTGGCGAGATGCGGTTACGCCGCGATGGAAAAAGGCGAACTGGTCGCTTTCAACGAGCGCGGCCTGGGTTTTACGCTGAATTGGGTTGTGCCTTTTCTGCCGCGCAAAGCGGTGTTGAAAACGTCCCGCCAATTTATGGAAAAGCAATAGGCCCTAAATACTGCAGTTGCGCCTGTTGAAACTACGCGTATAAACTTCTAAAGACAAAGGGGGGGTTGAAGTGAAATTCGCATCCAGATTTCCGGTTTACAAGGCTTGGCAGCTGCTGCTGCTGGATATGGGTGTAGACCCAACGGAGGTGTTAGTTGCAGCTCAACTACCGAAGGATCTGTTTTCCCGCAGTGACGCCCATGTCAGCGCGGAAGAGTATTTGCGCTTTTTCTTCGCGCTGGATCAACTCGAAGAAGTGGAGCAGCTGCCGCTCCGATTTGCCGATTCCTTCTCTATGGAGGCGTTTAGCCCGCCGGTTTTTGCCTGCCTGTGCAGCCCCGACCTCAATACCGCGCTGAAAAGGCTTAAGCACTTTAAGCCGCTGATTGCGCCTATGTGGTTGGATCTCGAATTCACTGAAACCATCACTGGCATGACGGTTCACTGCGTTGAGTGTGATACTTCCCAGCCGCGCTCGCTGATGCTGATAGAGTTAGTCTTTTTCACCCAGTTGCTGCGTTTTTCGACCCACAAGCGGATCGAGCCGCTTGAGGTGCTGTGCCCCATTGAGCTCAATAATCCGAAACCCTACGCGGAATATTTTGGCGTGCCGGTAACCAAAGCCGACGCTGTAAAAGTGGTGTTTTCCGCAAAGGACGCAGTACAGCCTTTCCTGACGGAAAATCACGAGATGTGGAATTTCTTTGAGCCGGATCTGCAAAAACGGCTGTCCCGGCTTACCGGTCATACCAGCACCAAACAGCGGGTAAAAAGCGCGCTGCTGGAGCTTATCCCTAGCGGCCGGGCCTCCATCGATAATGTTGCGAGCCAACTGGCCATGAGCAAACGCACGTTGCAACGCAAACTCAGCGAAGAAGATATCAAGTACCAGAGCATCCTGAATGCTACCCGTCACGAGCTGGCGGAGCATTATCTTTCTAACTCAAGCATTAGTCCGGCGGAAGTTTCTTTTCTGTTGGGGTTTCACGAAACCACGTCGTTCTACCGGGCCTTCTCTCAGTGGACCGGGCAGACACCGGAGACCTACCGGGAACAACAGGTCGCCGGGGGCCATTAAAAACACTACTGAAAAAAAACCTAAAACGGGGGAAACCATATGAGCTACAAAGGACTACAAATGCTGTCGACGGTGACGCAAGATCACTGCCTGGAATTGTATCTGGGAGAAATGGAGCTGCCCGAACCGGGTCCCGACCAGGTCGTGGTGCGCGTGGAGGCCGCGCCGATAAACCCTTCGGATATGTTTCATATGTTTTCCACCTGCAACCCGGACACGGCAAAGCAGACAGGCACAGCCGATCGCCCTGCATTAAGCCTGGACCTTCCGGCAAAACCCGGTGGCGACATCAAGGCCAGGGTGGGGAATGCGATAGCCCTGGGCAACGAGGGCGCCGGCGTGGTGGTGGCGGCGGGTTCTTCGGAGGCCGCGCAATCGCTGTTGGACAAGACAGTGGGCATGGCGGGCGGCGAGATGTACAGCCAGTACCGTTTAATCGACGTTCGCCAGTGCCTGGGCATGGAGGAAGGCGTTACGCCCGTCGAGGCGGCGTCTTCCTACGTCAACCCGATGACGGCCTTGTCGATGGTGGAAACCTTGTGGGCTTCGGACCACAAGGCGCTGGTTCACACCACGGCCGCATCCAGTTTGGGCCAGATGCTGAATCGGCTGTGCCTAGCCGAGGGTATCGGGCTGGTGAATGTGGTAAGACGGGAGGAGCAGGAGGAACTCCTTAGGTCGCAGGGCGCCGAATATGTGGTTAACTCGTCGTCCGAGTCTTTTCACGAGGAGCTTACCGAAGCCATCGAGAAAACCGGCGCGTCATTGGCGTTCGACGCCACATTCGGCGGCTCGCTGATTAGCGATATCTTGAATTGTATGGAAGCGGCAGCGTTGCGCTCCAGCAGCTCTTACGCCGGTTATCGCGGCTCAGACGTTCACAAACAGGTTTATGTTTACGGCGGCCTCAACAATCGCACCGTGGAAATACAACCCGGTTTCGGTTTCAACTGGAGTATTGCAGGCTATACGCTTACCTATTTCCTGCAGAAAGCATCCCCGGAGACAGCGGCCAGGATGCGCGCTCGGGTGGCAAAGGATATTCGCACCATCTTTGCCAGCAACTACTCGCACCAGATTACCTTTGCCGAGGCGTTGTCAGTCGATACGTTTAAGGGATACGCACGCCCTGCTACCGGCAACAAATTTCTGATATTGCCCCAGGGAACGTCTTGAAGCTCAGGTCGGCAACAAGCCTACCAGTAGCAGTATGATGGACTGTGGGGGCGGCTCTGGGCCAGGCCAACGGACCAGGCCCGGAACCGCTGTCAGGCAAGGGTTAGAGGCAGCGATCTCAGCCGCTGGCCGGTGGCCGCGTAAACGGCATTGGCGACCGCCGGCGCGATCGGTGGCAGTCCCGGCTCACCGACGCCGGTCGGTTCTTCTTCGCTATCGATAATCACCACTTCCACATCGGGCGATTCGTTCATCCGCAGGATCGGATAATCGTGAAAGTTACTCTCCTGGATAGTGCCGTCTCTGTGACTGAGGTTGCCGTGTAAAGCCGCGGTCAGGCCGTACATAATAGCCCCTTCCATTTGCGCCTTCACGATATCCGGATTGACGGCGACCCCGCAATCCACAACACAGGTAACCTTGTGAACTCGGATTTGCCCGCGCTCGACGCTGACCTCCGCAACCTGCGCGACATCCGTTTGAAAGCAGTTGTGCGCCGCGAATCCAAGATAGCGACCTTCGGCGGGCCGCATTTGCTTCATATGCTCCCCCGCAACCTTGATCACATTGTTCAGGCGGGGCTTGTTTTTGGTATTCCGGAGCCGAAATTCCACGCTACCCAAGCCGGCCTGCTCGGCCAGCTCGTCCATCATGGTCTCCTTCGCAAAGGAGGTGTATGAATGGCCGACCGAACGCCAAAAACACAGCGGCACCTGGTGTTCAACGGTAACATGGCTGACCTCCCGATTCGGGAAATCATAGTCTTCGAATAAGCCTTCAATGCTGGACTCGTCGATAGTCCAGCTGCCAAACGCCCGATTTGACAACCCCACCGCCGCATTAATGATTGACGCGGGCACCCCGGGCAACAGGCCCGGAAGCATATTCTTTAGCGTCTGAGGCATAATGTTGCCGCCTACCCGCTTGGCCTGCCAGGCCGTAACCTGGCCGGCTTCATCCACCCCGGCCTTGATCTTCATTAGTGACGCGGGACGATATACGCCGTGCTTAATGTCGTCTTCGCGGGACCAGAGCAGCTTTATCGGCTTGCCGGTGGCCACTGCGATTTCGGTAATTTCAATCACGTGGGTCAAAACGCCGCGGCGACCGAACCCGCCGCCCAGGTAGGTGCTGTGAACCCGGATGTTTTCAGGGGCAATACCGGAAAACCTGGAAACCAGCCCCTCGGCGGCCGCCGGGCCCTGGGTGCCGGTCCAAAGGTCGGCCTGCCCGTTTTCAATTCGCAACACCGCATTCATGGGTTCGAGAGGAGCATGCGCCAGATAGGGCGCCCAATACTCATTTTCCAGCACCTTGGCGGCATTCGAGAAAGCCGGGGCAATCTCGCCCTCGGTTTCCACGATGCCCTCTTCGGCATCTATGGCGCGCAAGTAGTCTTCACGGATTTTGTCTGTGTTAACCGAGCCCAGTTCAACAATTTCCCAGGTTGGATTCAGCGCCGCTACCGCCTGCTTGGCTTGCCAGTATTTTTCCGCAACGACCGCCACACCGCTGCTTATCTCGACAATATCGGTCACCCCCTGAATGCCGGCGGCGGCCGATTTGTCAACGGATACTAGCTTTGCTCCGGCAACCGGCGAGCGGCGAACCGCGGCATGGTGCATACCGGGAACATCGATATCAATGCCGTATACCGCTGTGCCGGTGGATTTTTCCAGCGCGTCCAGCCGCACAAAATCCTTGCCGATATACTTGAAATCGCCACGGCTTTTTAACGGCGCCGACTCAGGCGCGGTGAGGGTTTGCGCGGTGGCCGCAAACTTCCCGTAGGGGTGGCGCTCGCCGTCGGCGATTACGCTGCCGCTGTCGGTTTTCAAATCACCCTTGGCCGCACCGAGATCCCGCGCGGCGGCCTCCAGGATGATGTCCCTGACATTCGCGGCCACCTGGCGCAGCTGGCGGTAATGAACCCGCAAGGAGGAACTGCCCCCGGTGCCCTGCGTCCCAAAATCCGGGTTGTTGTAGTCGGCGTGCACGCCGGCGAATACAACGTCAAGCGACTGGGGATCAATATCCAGTTCCTCGGCGATTAATGTCCCCAAGCCGGTTGTCACACCCTGCCCCATTTCGTCCCTGGGGCAATAGAAGCGGACGCGGTTATCTGGGGTAATCTGGATAAAGGCGTTCGGAACGAAGGCACCGGCGACCGGTTCAACGGGAACTGGCCTGGAACTGCAGCCCGTCAATGAAAAACCCAATACCAGACCGCCGCCAACTACACCGGAGGCTTTCAGGAAGTTGCGGCGGGAAACATTAACGCCACTCATGATTGCACCTCCGGCATGACAGCCGCTGCATTGTAAGCGAGCCCGTTATCCTCAACAGCGGCATTCTCGGCAACCGACAGAATAGCCCGCTTAATGCGCACATAGCATCCGCAGCGGCAGATATTGCCCGCCATCGCCTGATCGACTTCCTGCTCGGTCGGGCTGGGGTTGTCCTCCAATAACGCAGCCGCGGACATGATCTGGCCGGACTGGCAGTATCCGCACTGAGGAACACTCTGCTCAGTCCATGCGGCCTGCAACGGGTGCATACTATCGGGGCTTCCCAGCCCCTCGATGGTGGTGATTTGCTTGCCTTCGACCCTGAAGACAGGCAGCACGCAGGTTCTTACGGCTTGGCCATCGACATGCATGGTGCAGGCCCCGCACAGGCCTGCTCCGCAGCCAAACTTGGAACCTTTCAACTTAAACGTGTCCCTCACCACCCAGAGCAACGGGGTGTTGGGGTCATCGTCAGTTCTGACGATCTGCCCGTTAAGCGTAAATTCGATCATGATTTATCTACCCACCAATCGGTTATTCAAAATTGTAACTTGCCCTCAGACCGTACTCTCTTGGCGCACCCGGGTTGATCATTGGCGAACCACCCAGGAAAAAGGTTTGGTTGAACGCGTGATCGGCATACTCTTCGTCAAAACAGTTTTGACAGAAGACAGATAGGTTCCAACCCTCTTCAGAGCGAAGCCCAACGGTTAGCCCGAATACCCCATAGGCATCCTGTTTTTCCGATACCAGCGGCTCCTGGCCCTCCTCTGAGATAAACATTTCGGAATACCAGGAGTAATTGGCATTGGCATAGAGACTTAGCGCTTCGGAAATCGGACGGTTGTACCTTCCACCCAGCACCACCGACCAGCTCGGCGATTGACCCCGATCGCGACCGGCGGCCAGGAAGGTCACGTCATTGCCATAGGTGGCGTCGAGATAGGCGATATTGGAGATAAGCGTTAGATCATCCGTCGCTTGAAAGGTGTTCTCCACTTCAACACCCTGCGATTCAGAGGACCCCGCGTTGACCACGAAAAACTGGGTGCCGGAGAAAATCGCCACCTGCAGGTTTTGGTAATCCGCATAAAACACATTGGTGCTAACACGGCCGCGGCCGTCCATATACTCCCACCTGACGCCTATCTCGTAGGAGTCGACTTCTTCCGGCTCGTAGGTGTTTCCCGATTCGTCGATGGCTTCGAAAGTGCGAATACCGAAGGTCTCCGCCGGGCCGGTAAACTCAAAAACGCCGTCGATGGTAGCCAGGGCCGCCGGGTCGAAGCCGGTTGCAGCCCAGGCGCCCAGCGGCGCGCTGGAAGGTTGCCCGCCAATCGCGTCGATATTGAGGTTGATACCGCCGGACTTAAATCCGAAAGCGTATTTGGCGTAAACCTGCAGCTCATCCGTGGGCCGCCATTGTAGCGCCGCATCCCAGGTTACCTCTTCCTCGTCAATGCTGTTTTCCCAATCGGGACTGATGGCCGCCAACCCGCCGAGCAGATAAAACATCCGCGCGTTATTGAACAACAAATCGAAATAGTTGTTCATGCCTTCTTGCCGGTCGGTTGCGCCGCCATCCAGAAGGTTATTGTGGGCACCTTCCTTTTCGATGCTGTTGTAGCGCGCGCCTACGATCAGGGAAAACTGGTCGGTCAGGTCAAAGGTTACCTGGCCGAAAATCCCATAGGAATCCTCCTCCTGGGTAAACCGTGAGTCCTGCAGATAGGTGCCATCGGTGCGGGCAAAACTTGCCGGATCAACCAAGGCATCCAGACCGGCCGGCGCCAGCAACGCCGTTGTGATCGGGCCCCAGGTTGTCAACAGCTGAGGCCCTAGGTCGGTATCCTGGGTATAACCGATGGTTTCGCGGAAGTAGTTCGCGCCGGCGACCCAACTGAGCCTATCGGTAGTGCCGGAGAAGATAAACTCCTGGGATAAAGTCTCGAAATCGTAGCCGACATTAAAACCGCCGCTCAGCGCCACAGGACCAAAGTCGGCATCGCCGCCGGCGGTGTTATCCAGCTGCCGCCAACCGGTAATTGAACGCAGCGATATACTGTCGGACAACTCGGTATTCAGGTGCAGGGTGACGCCCTGCTGCCTCATATTGGAAGGCTCATCGAGATCCGTTAACACCTCTCGATCATAGGGTTTGGCGGGCCCCAACGTATCAAACCCGGCAAAGGCGCCACCGACAAATATCGGTTCCACAGGCCAATACCAGGCGCCGAGACCGCCGGTTGACGTATCCAGCGCTGCGGCAACAAATAACGCGTTCACGCCGGTTCCCGTTCCGGTTGCGTCCACGCCTCCGCGGTTGTCGGCGCGCACGCTACGACCGCGGTGGGTAAAGGTTTCCATTTCACTATAGTCATAGACCAGGCGGCCATCGAAGTTATTGCCCTCGAAGGATATTTGCGCCCGAATAGCATCGACATCCGTAGAGGCAATCTCATCGTCATCTGTTGCCGGGTTCTCGAAAAAACCGTCGGTATCGCTGGTCAGTCCCGACAACCGGAAGGCCACCGAATCGCCCAGCGGAACATTGACATGCCCACTTACCTGGTAGCTATTGTAGTTGCCCGCTTCACCGGAGATGCTCGCCGACTGCTCGCCGATCTCCGCCGGTGCTGTTTTTTGCAGAATAGCGCCCGCGGAGGTGTTTTTACCGAACAATGTTCCCTGCGGCCCGCGCAGCACCTCGACACCGGCCATATCGAAGAAGGTGGTTAGCGCGGCGCCGGCTCGAGAGCGGTAGACATCATCCACGTACAAGCCGACCGAACTTTCAAAACCGGGATTGCCCGAGGAGGTTCCTATGCCGCGGAGTTTCAGTGGCGTCGCCATCGGATCCGACGTTGAGTAGGCATACATACTCGGACTGACCAGTGTCAAATCCATCAGATCGCCGGCACCGGCCGCCTCCAGCTCTTCTCCACTCATCGCGCTTACCGCCACCGGCACATCCAGCAGGCTGGCCTGGGATCGCGTTGCGGTCACCACCACTTCCTCCAGCGCAAGCCCTTCGGCGCGGGCATCCCCAGTGGCGACGGCGCCCAACAACACCGAAGCAATGGCTATTGAAAGAGACGATTTATATACGTGAACATGTTTCGACATGATATATCCCCCACGATTGTATTTATTGAGTAATTGCTAACTTGCAGACGAACGCGGACCATTTCTGCGATGAAATCTCACACCCGGCCCACACCTAGCTGGACATAGCCAGCAATGGCATCATCGGAAAAGAGTAACGGAAAAGCGTGCCACACGATTGTCCAAATGCGTCAATTTTGTTATCCAAAAGCGCCAATTTCCTTTCGGAAGATGCCTGTGGGGCCGGCGCGATTTGAGATCTTGAATAAGACCTAGGCGGAAGGTTTCGGGACGAGGCCGACAAGAAAGCGCTAAGCTGTTTTCCTTTTCCTGGGAGCAACCCCGCGTTTACGCTTGGCCGCCAACGGCTGGACTTTCTCGGCTTCTTCTTTCTGCACCATTGCCCTAAAGGCATCAATACTCTTCTGCAGGCACTCCAGATAAAACTGCGGATCCGGCATCTGATCGCGACAGGCGAGGAAGCTGATCATAAAATCGTCGCAATAGCTGCTGATAACATGGAACAACCCCTGCCCATGCTGGATCAAACCGATACCCTGCACCCGAACCGCCTTGGCGCCCGCCAGATAAACGGGGACGGTGGGGCCTGGCACATTGCTGATAGACACATTGGCCGGTATCGCCGAGCTACCCATTTTCGCGGTAATCGACGAAACATTAGCCAGATAGCGCTGGAAAGGCGCGGGTATAAAACGCGTCAAGCGTATAAAAAGATCATCGCCGACATTCTCCCGGTAAGCTTTCGCGTTCCGCGTTGTTTTGGCTATTTCGGTCAACAGTTTTTTCGGATTGGCGATGTCGGTGTGGATCGGCGTGGTGAGGGTGACAAACGCATTGCCGGATTTTTGCCGCTCCCCCTCGGAGCGAATATTGACCGGAATCCAGCCTATCAGAGACTTTTCCGGCAGGTCCTGCTTGCTTTCCAGGTAATTCCTCAGCGCCAGAGACACTATGGCGACCGCGGTATCGTTAATGGTTGCGCCGCGCACCACAGCGCGCATCGCCTTGATATCCGCCAGCGGAAACTGCAAGGCATTGAACACCCTGTTGCGCGATATTTGGGTATCAAATCGCGTTTGCGGCTTGGCGTGCGCGGCTTCGTAGTCGTGCTCCCGCTTAAACGCCCTGCTCTTGGAAATCTCCGGAATCACCTCGGCGAACTCCCTCGCCATCTCAAACGGCAGCTGCGCCAGGTGCCTGGAGGCCCCGGTCAATAACTCCAGGCCGGTCGGCTCCTTCGGAATATCCCACTCGCTGACGGTGGAACCATACTCCCCCTTTGGCGAGACTGGCTTGAGGTCGTGCAACGCGGTATACATGTCGGCCGACGCCATCCCGTCGGCCGCGGCGTGGTGAATTTTCAGATACAGGGCAAATGCGCCGGCAGGGATGCCCTCCACATTGTCCAGCCCTTCAATAATATAGGCCTGCCACAGCGGCCGGGACAAATCTATCTGCTGGGCGTGCAGGCGGGCCACTTGGATACACAACTGCCGCCAGTCGCCGGGTTTCGGCAGAGCGATATGACGCAGGTGATACTCCAGATCAAAGCGGGGATCCTTGACCCAAAAGGGATGATCCAGGTTCAGGGGCACCCTGGCAATCTTGTGGGTAAAGATCGGCGAACGATCCAGACGCGTCTCGAAGGTTCGCAAAATATCCTTGAAACGAACCACACCCCCTTCAGCGGTGCTCTGGTCATAGAGGGTCAAGCTGCCGATCTGCTCCGGCGCGTCGGCTGTTTCAACAAAGATCAATTGTCCGTCGGTACTGTTGAGCTGTTTCATAATATTT
Organism: Porticoccaceae bacterium; assembly: GCA_028280905.1. Classification (GTDB taxonomy): domain Bacteria; phylum Pseudomonadota; class Gammaproteobacteria; order Pseudomonadales; family Porticoccaceae; genus JANQKW01. Next base: position 2,151 of record JANQKW010000308.1, on the reverse strand, counting down.
GTTGCACGTTGGTTATAATGTTTATATTGGCATCGCCCGAACGGCGCTTGTGGCCACAGCATTTCCGCGCCCATCCCGCCAGCGCTGACTGCACGGCCGCTATTTAGGAAGTATAGGCGCTAATCTGCTCTTAATTCCACGTCAAACACCTACCAACAGTTGATCTGGATTAAAGCAAAACAGGCCGGACAAGCGAATCCAAATGCTGTGAACTAAGAATTTTGGCGCCTAAATCAGGATAGACTGATGCGTATTGCAATTGATACGCATGGTGCGGCACGGGCGCAGTTAAATTAGACTCAATTAACGTTAAACAATTTATCGCTAACTGATAAACACTTGGACTGCAGGTCACTTTGCGGCCAACGAACTTCTCTATATTATTGTTAAGGAACCTCTGCATAAGCCTGATGAGTCTCTGGCTTTCAGCAAGTGGTTCGATCAAGCATTGCCTCGGAACCTTTTGATGAGTTATGCTCAATAGCATGAAGTCCTCCACGCAAAAACTCTGCGATCTCCTGAATACCGAACAGCTAGACCGCTATCTGTTTCGCAGCCAACCAACCACCACTGAGCTGTCGCAGGTGTTCGGCGGCCAGGTGTTATCCCAATCCCTCGACTGTGCTATAAAAACGGTTGCCCGAGAACGGCTGATGCACTCCATGCACGCCTACTTTCTTCGACCTGGGGATATTCACGCCCCCATCATTTACGAAGTCGACCCAATTCGCGACGGCGGCACCTTCACTACCAGGCGGGTAGTTGCCAAGCAGCATGGCAAAGCCATCTTCAATACCGCAATCTCCTTCAACTTATACGAGGAAGGCTTCGAACATCAGGTTGCAATGCCGGACCTTCCGCCACCGGAATCATTGCCCACAGACGCGCAGCAGGCGGCGCTGGAGAAACAGGCCGATCCCGCTTTCAAACACCTGCCGAGAGCTGACAGCTTTGACGCTTTCGACCGCAGAACCTACGGCAGCTTGCCGTCGGTCGCCCAAAAAGACGCCAAGCCAGTGCAAGGCTTTTGGTTTAAGACCAAAGACCCGCTTGCCGAGGACCAGATTATCCACCAGGTGATATTGGCTTACGCTTCAGACTTCCGCTTGATGAATACCGCGATGTTACCCCACGGCATTACCTTCAATCACCCTCACCTGCAAGCCGCCAGCCTGGACCACGCGCTATGGATTCACCGCCCTATCAAAGCGGACGACTGGATTTACTATGATCTGGAGGGTCCATCCGCCTGCGGGGGCCGCGGCCTTAACTTCGGCCGTTTCTTTAACCGCCAAGGGCAGCTTATCGCCTCTAGCGCCCAGGAAGGCCTGATGCGCATCAGACAAAACAATAAATAACCAATAGTTGCGCCGCGGCTTGCCCTTTTTGAAGGATAGTCCGATAAAATGGCCGGCTATATCGACCATTGCCCCCCGCGGGCCAAGTAGATTATGACAAGCTCGAATCAACGAAAAAAATCGCCTCGTCTCTCCAAAGAAGTGCGCACGGAGGCTATCCTTGAAGCCGCACGACAGGTTTTTGAGGAGCAGGGCTACGAGAAAGCCAAGGTAACGGAAATTGCCGAGAGGGTCGATGTTGTGGAAGGCACGGTGTTCCACTACTTCAACAGCAAGCGTGTATTGATGCTAAAAGTGATCGAGCGCTTCTACGACCAGATTACCGGGGAGGTGAACGAAGGTATTAAGGGCATCAAGGGAACCCGCAATCGCCTGCATTACATTATCAGATACCATTTAAACGTCCTTAATAGCAACGCCGCGCTCTGCGCAGTAATCCTGCGTGAGTCACGCGGCGTCGAGATGGAGTTTGCCAACGAGACTCACCAGCTAAACCGCAGCTATACAAATTGCCTGATCAAGGTTATCAAGGACGGCATCGAGTTCGGGGAGATACGCGAAGACTGCTCTCCGACGCTGGTGCGTAACACGGTTTACGGAAATCTCGAGCATGTATTGTGGAATCTTCTAACCGAACGCAAGCCGATAAATGTGGAACGAATATCCGAACAGCTTACCGAACTGATCTTTCGCGGAATCAGCACGGGTGTTGAAGACCCGGAGCAAGGCGATGTCACCTCACTGATCAAAAAGCTGAATCGGCTGCTCGACAAATAGACTCGACATATGGATC
>JANQKW010000118.1 GCA_028280905.1 Porticoccaceae bacterium | reverse complement strand
TTCCGTCGAACTCGGCACGCGCAACATAAAAATTGCGCTGCGGCGGTTGCGGAAATTTGCCAGGACGGGCGCCGCCGAGGAACTGGATCTCGACGACACTATCAGTTCCACCGCCCGCAATGCGGGGCTGCTGGATATCAAGATGGTGCCGGAGCGCCACAACGCGATAAAGGTGTTGTTGTTTTTCGATGTCGGTGGTTCGATGGACCCCCATGTCAAGCTGTGTGAGGAGCTGTTTTCCGCGGCGCGCACCGAGTTCAAGCACATGGAGTATTTTTATTTCCATAACTTTTTGTACGATTTCGTCTGGAAAGACAACCGGCGTCGCCACGACAACAAGATTGCCACTTTTGATTTACTGCACACTTATCATCGTGACTATAAGATTATCTTTGTCGGCGACGCCTCAATGGCGCCATACGAGATCAGCTCTCCTGGCGGCAGTATAGAGTATTTTAACGAAGAATCCGGCCAGACCTGGATGCGGCGCCTTACCGATACTTTCGACGATGTCATCTGGCTCAATCCGGTACAGGAAAAATACTGGCAATACACGCCCACCATAGATATGTGCAGACAGCTTATCGAGGATCGCATGTTTCCGATGACTATCGGCGGCCTTGAGGCCGGTATGTCGCTGCTGTCAAGGAAGCACTAGTACGCCGTCTTAATTACCTTGAAGGAGTACTAGTCTCATAGATTTAACCGCAGGCGAGTAGTGTGCCCATTTCCGAGTTGCAGGAACTTTTGGCCGGTTGCCTCTGCAAAGACCGCCCGGGCTTGGGCGCGCTTCTTGAAAGAATCCAGCGCCGCCGCCGCGAGGGCAAGCCGGCTGACAGGTTGATCGCCCGCTATCGCCAGGGTGTAGCCGAGTCGTTCGAGAAGGTGAGACGGCGCCGCGACGCTATCCCGGCCTTCGATTACCCCGAACAGCTGCCTGTGTCAGCGCGGCGAGAGGAAATCAAACGGGCTATCGCGGCCAAACTGGTAGTGGTTATTGCGGGCGAAACGGGCTCCGGCAAAACCACGCAACTGCCAAAGATCTGCCTGCAGCTGGGTCGCGGCAGCCAGGGTTTGATCGGCCACACCCAACCCAGGCGAATAGCCGCGCGAACGGTAGCCAGCCGCATCGCCGAAGAACTTAAGGTGACCTTGGGTCGGCAGGTGGGCTACCAGGTTAGGTTTCACGAACAGCTGACCGACGCCACACTGGTCAAGCTGATGACGGACGGCGTGCTGCTGGCGGAAATACAAAGCGATCCTTCGCTGTCGCGCTACGACACCTTGATTATCGACGAGGCCCACGAGCGCAGTCTGAACATTGATTTTCTGCTGGGTTATTTGAAGCGGTTACTGCCCGCCCGTCCCGACTTGAAGGTCATAATCACCTCCGCGACCATAGACGTTGAAAAGTTTTCCCGCCATTTTGACAATGCGCCGGTAATCGAGGTGTCCGGCCGAACCTACCCGGTGGAGGTTGTGCATGTTTCCCAGGATGCCGAACAGCCGTCGACCGGGGGTGGCCAGCCCGAGCAAATTGTCCGGGTGCTGGGCGATATCCTGGCGCTGCCCAAACGCGGCGATGTGCTGGTTTTTCTCAGCGGCGAGCGCGAGATAAGGGAAACCGCCAAGGTCGTTCGCGACGCCAATTTTCCCCATGTGTCGGTGTTGCCCCTGTACGCCAGGCTGAGTCTCGCCGAGCAAAATAAAGTATTTCAGCCCCACCGGGGTGTTCGCGTGGTGTTGGCGACTAATGTGGCGGAGACGTCGCTGACGGTTCCCGGCATCCGCTATGTTATAGATCCGGGTATGGCGAGGGTCAGCCGCTACAGTTACCGCAGCAAGGTGCAGCGCTTGCCGATAGAGCCCGTCTCCCAGGCCAGCGCCAACCAGCGCAAGGGGCGCTGCGGGCGCGTCAGCGAGGGCATCTGCTACCGGCTTTACAGCGAGGAGGATTTTAACGCGCGGCAGGAATACACGGATCCGGAAATCGTCAGGACCAATTTGGCCGCGGTCATCTTGCAGATGCTGCGCTTGCAACTGGGCGATATTCGGGATTTTCCCTTTGTAGATAAACCCGATAATCGCTTGATCAATGACGGCTTTAACCTGCTCAAGGAGTTGAACGCCGTTAATGCCAAAGGCCAATTGACCAACACGGGGGCACTCTTGTCTCGCATTCCGGTAGACCCGAGACTGGCGGCCATGCTGCTGGCTTCGGCGAAGCGGGGATCACTGCGAGAAGTGTTGATCATAGTCGCCGTGCTGAGCATCCAGGACCCCCGCGACAGACCGGCGGACAAGCAACAGGCGGCGGACGAAAAGCATTTCCAGTGGCGCGACAAGGACTCCGACTTTGTCACCCTGTTAAATATCTGGAACCACTTTGAAGAACAGCGGCAGCAATTGACCCGCAACCAGTTCGACAACTATTGCCGCCGCCAGTTTATGTCTCCGTTGCGTATGCGCGAGTGGCGGGATATGCACCGGCAGTTGCACGGTTACTGCCGGCAACTGCGCTTGCAGGAAAACGCGCAACCCGCCGCCGATGATGACATTCACAGGGCGTTGCTGGCCGGTTTATTGGGGCATATCGGTTATCGCCACCAAGCAAAGGAATACCTGGGCGCGCGCAACCGGCGGTTCCACCTGTTTCCCGCATCCGCGCTGTTTAAGAAACCGCCCTTGTGGGTGATGGCTAGCGAGCTTATCGAAACAACCCGGTTGTTTGGCCATACTAACGCGCGTATCGAATCCGAGTGGGTGCCGCCGCTGGCCGAACATCTGGTGAAAAAGCAGTATAGCGAGCCCCACTACGATGCCCGCAGTGGTCAGGTAATCGCCTACCAAAAGCAAACCCTCTACGGCTTGGTGATTGTTGAAAAACGCCGCTGTTCCTATGGCAAGATAAATTCGGCAGTCTCCCGCGAGTTGTTTATCAGGGGCGCGCTGGTGGAGGGGCGCTATCGTGGAAAGGGCAAATTTTTTGATCACAACCGGCGATTGGTTAAAGAGTTGGAAGATATAGAGTCCAGGGTGAGGCGGCGGGATATTCTGGCCGACGACCAGGTGCTCTATGATTTTTATGGCGAAAAGGTGCCGGAGCATATCGTCAACCTGGCCGGGTTCGAGCACTGGCGTAAAAAGGCGGAAACGACCAACCCCGAATTCTTGTATATCGGCCGGGAGCGACTGATTCAGAATACCGCGGGCCTCGCGGAGGCGGCGCAGTTCCCCAGCCGGCTGCATTGGCAGGGTGTGGATTACCCTTTGAGTTACGTTTTTCGGCCCGGCGCGGACGATGATGGTGTCTCGCTGACCATACCCCTGTCAATTCTGCACCAGGTGCCGCGCCACCGGTTCGAGTGGCTGGTGCCGGGACTGCTGCGGGAAAAATGTATCGCGATGGTCAAAGGCCTGCCCAAAGGCACCAGGCGCCGGTTTGTGCCGGTGCCGGATTATGTCGACCGCGCCTTGTCCGGCGTGGAAGAGGACGATGTAGCGCTTACCGAGATTTTGGCGCAGCGGCTCAAACATATTTCAGGGGTGGAGGTGCCCGAGCGGGAATGGCGCGATGAACAACTGGACCCTTACTACAGGATGAATTTCCGGTTAGTTGACGAGCGAGGCAAATTGGTTGCATCCGGCCGTGACCTGGAAGCGTTGAAAACCCGCTACCGCCAACAGTTCAAGGATGTGCTGGACACGGATACAGGGAATGCGTTCGATTCGGAGCAAATCACCGATTGGAATTTCGGTGAGCTGCCTGAAACCCGGGTTGTCGAGCGCGCCGGATTGCGGATTACCACCTACCCGGCGCTGGTGTTAGAGGGCGGACGGGTGCATCGGCGAGCGCTGGATTCTCCCATCTCCGCTGAAAACCATACCCGCCGCGCACTGGTGCAGCTGTATACTAAGGTCCACTCCCAGCCGGCCAAATACCTGGCAAAGCAGCTGTTCAAGGGCGCTCAACTGAAACTGGCCGCGGCGGGCTTGCCGGACAAAAAAATGCTAGTCGAAGACGCCGTTAACGCCAGTTATGCACAGGCGTTGGTGCGGGAATGCCAACTTCCCAGAAGCGCGGACGCTTTTCGCGAAAACCTCGACAAAGGCAAGGGCAATATAATCACAAACGCCAATGATCTGGAGCGCATCCTTGTGGGTTGCCTGGAAAACCTGGTAGAGGTGCGACGGCGGATCGGCGAACGCCGCGCCGGTTTTGCCGGGGCGGTGGCCGATCTGGAAGGACAGCTACAGCGACTGTTTGCGCCCGGCTTTCTGATGGCTACTCCCGTGCAATGGCTAAATGAGTATCCCAGATATATCAAAGCAGCAGTGTTCAGGCTGGAACGCCTGCCGGGCCAGCAACGGAAAGATGAGGAGGCCAGAGCTCGGCTTTTCGGGGCCCAGCAAGCGTTGGACACTCTGGGTCGGGACTGGCAGGATCAACCCCAGGCGCTGCAGGCTGAAATTTTGCAATACCGTTTTATGCTGGAAGAGTACCGGGTGTCGGTTTTCGCGCAGCAACTCGGTACCCGGCTGCCGGTTTCACCGCAGCGACTGAATAAGCAACTGGCGGTTATTCAGAAGGTTGCGAAACAGCTGAGCTAATCCATCTCTTTCACGGTCGTATTTGACTGCTTGTTCTAATATTTGCAGCTACTAACTGATTGTTTTAAATGCGGATTATAATTTATCTTGCAAATCGGCCGCTTTTCTGGAAACTAAATGAGGGCTGTCTAGTCATAATTTGCAGCTGATGTCTGACAGACAGGCTATAAAACATACCTAGAATTTATCAAAGGAGATACATCCATGGCTAAACAGAAAATGAAACCATTGGCGGCGGCTGTGGGAGCAGCGTTTATGGCTTCCGTTGCGATTGCTCCAGTGGCTTCTGCGGTCGAGAATCCCTTTCAGACCACGGAGCTGTCTTCAGGCTATAAGCTGGCTGGTGAAGGCAAATGCGGTGAAGGCAAATGTGGCGAAGGTAAGTGTGGTGAAGGTAAATGCGGCGGCGACAAGGCTGAAGGCGAAGGCAAGTGCGGCGAAGGCAAATGCGGCGGCGA
>JANQKW010000230.1 GCA_028280905.1 Porticoccaceae bacterium | reverse complement strand
CGTTAAGTTTGCCAAATTGCCGGCGCTGCGGTAACTCGCTGTCGCTCAAACAGTCCTCGCGACACCCCCGACAATTTGGCAAACTTACAACACGGCCTGGTTGGTCCCGGATAAACCTCCCCTGTCGGGACTCAGGGCGTCACAAGTAGTACGACGTAAGCGGGTGTGTGGGAACCTTGTTTGAGACCCTCGTCGACAGGGATGTCGACGCGGGGCTTACAGGGACGTATTCACAGCGAGTCTCAAACAAGGTTCCCAGATGGCCGCGAGATGGTGGCACAAAACAGCTTTCATCTTCTAAGCTCACCCAACATATACCAGTGTTGCAGATTGTCCAGCACAAGCGGTTCAAAGAAATCGTTGATAACGGCAATGCCTTCTTTATTCGATAAATGGTTAACCTCCAATGGCGTATTAAAAACCACCTCGAATAGTGTTCCATCTATTCGCCTTACATAGACAGGCACCAGCAGCGCATTGCTGGCTTTGGCGAGTTTCAAAATATTTACCACATTGCCGTGATTGGGTGCGGGCCTGCCGAACAACGGCATATGGATCTGGTTATTGCTAACCTCGTCGATAAACATCAGCAGGCTGGCCTCACCGGATACTAAAAGTTCTCGGATAATTTTCGTCGTGCGCAAATTGGGTGAGAAGGCGATAGCACCGGTTCGCCGGCGCACATGTTCCACGATGCGATTGGTGAAACGGTCGGCTTGCTGCTGGAAAACGCCAAAGGTTTTGTTGAGGCAGCTGCTGGTCAGGCTGGCAAAGATTTCCCAGGTGGCCAAATGTACGGACGGCAGGATGATTGTCCTGCCGGTGGCACGCGCCGCCTCGAGGTGCTCCAGGCCCGAGAGTGTCAGATGCGGTGCCTGACCCAGACGGTCGATAATGGAGAATTCGGCGTAAACGCGCCCATGGTTTTGCCACCACTGCCGCAGGAATTCCTCCCCGCGCGTCTCGCTGGCGGCTATATCCGGCCTCAGCCAGGCCAGATTCCGTTCAATCCGTTTGGCGAAAGGCCCGTTGCGAAAACGGATTCGCGCCAGCCTGGCTAACCAGGCGCCAGTGCTTGATGCCCAGCTGTTGGGTAACGCCCTTAGCGCAAAATGTGTCAGGTAGTTGGCGAAACCCTGGATGCTGTCGCTGATCCAATATCGCCGCCAGGATTTACGCTCAGCCGGACCGCCAAATAGCCACGAAAGCGGGGGCGCCGGCTGGAGCACCGGGCGGGTATCCGCCGGGTCAATGTCCTCAAATTTCATCTAGTGTCCTGTCTGGTTAATTCGCATAAATTCAGCGTGTCCTGCAAGGTTTCTGGCGAGGCGTGACTCGCTGGTAAGGGCCGTCGCCCTTGCCAATATATTCAATATTACCTGCGTAACGCGCCTCGTATCGACGGTTTTTGTTGGCTCTGAAATTATGCGAATTAACCAGGCAGGACACTGGGCCGCACTATCATCGGCAGTGCATTGCCCGGTCTCAAGGTCAGCCGGCATACCGGCTTAATGTCGGCGTCCGACGCCAGTTCCAGGCGGAACTCCCGAGCCAACACCGCCAGGCACAGGATTGCCTCGGTCAAGCCGAAGGCCAGACCGGCGCAGACTCTTGGGCCCACGGCAAAGGGGATATAGCCGTGTTTCGAAGGTCGGGCCTTGCTTTCGGGGAGAAATCGCGATGGCCGGAATTCGTCTGCGTAGTCCCAGTACTCGGGGTTGCGGTGCAACAGCCAGGGTACCGCCATCAGCAGCGCCTTTTTCTTAACTGGGCGATCCATAATCGTGCTGTCATTGAGCGCCTCGCGGGCGAGGATTGGCACCGGCGGATAGAGACGCAGTGTCTCCTCGATAATCGCACGGGTATAGGGAAGCCGTGGTACGTCTTTGATGGTAGGGGGTTGCCCGGACAGCGCGGTGGTTATTTCATCGTGCAGCAGCTCCGCTGCCCAGGGCGCCTGGGAAAGAATATACCAGGCCCAGGCAAGTGTGTTGGCGGTGGTTTCATGGCCGGCCATAAAGATCACCGCCGCTTCGTTGGCGATAGCATCCCGACTGAGCGGCTTGCCATCGGGATCCTTGGCGTCGAGCAGCCTGGACAGTACTGACTCTTCGGTCGGCTGCTGCGACTGATGGCTGTCGATAATGTCATCCAGTATGTCGCGAATCGCCTTCACCTTTTGCTTAATCGACGGTCGCCGAAAGCGGGGCAGCCAGTCGGGCAGCCCGAGCAGGGATGTGATATCCATCTGATCAATGGCTTTTTGATAGTCGGTAAAACCCTTGACGATAGTGTCGGCGTAATCGTGGCCGAGTTGTTGGCCAAAAATGGTCCGCGATATGATTTCGGCGGTCAAATGCGCCATTTGCGTAAGCGCGTCAATTTCCGCGCCATCTCCCAGCTCGCGCCAGGCGCTGCTCATGGCTCGGGCGGTATCGACCATGATCGGGGAAAACTGCGGCAACCGGGAGGCGTGCACAATTGGCGCGACAATTTTTCGCCGCTGTTGCCAAATCTCGCCGTCGGAAATAAACAGGCCGTCTCCCAGTAACGGCTCGAGGGCGTGGCGCATTTGCGGACTCTTGCGCTGGTAAATGTCGTGTTTGGTGACGAAAGCTTCCTTCACGGATTCCGGACTGTTGCAAATAAAAATCTGCCGCGTCAGGATTTTGTGATTCATGGTTTTGTTGGAAAAGTCCGACGTGGCCCATATCGCCAGAAAGTTTTTCCGGGCGGTGCCGATTAGCTCCCATAGCGGAGGTGTCGATTCGGATCTGAACGGGTAGGGCGGTGTATAGGCTGCCGCCGACTCGGCCTGCATCGCCCGCTCGCTAAATGCCGCACTCATTGTGTGTTCCGCTGCCGAGTGAATAAGTTGCTGCCTGTCAAGATGTGCCAAAATCCGGGAAATAATGTCACCAAGGCCAGCAGATAGATGGGCCAGTTACCGTAACGGTTAAACGGCGTGCTGCCCATTCGGGGCGTCAGCGTTCCTTCGACTGTGGTGCGTTCAAACTGCGGCGCGATGGTTACCGCGCGGCCTCGATGATCGACCAGTGCGGAAAAGCCGTCGTTGGTTGCCCGGATAAGTGGCTTGCCGTTTTCCAGGGCGCGCATCTGCGCAATTTGCAAATGTTGGTCGGGGCCGATCGATGACCCGAACCAGGTGTCGTTGCTGACGGTTAGCAACAGGTTTGCCCGATCGGCGGTTTTTGCCACCAGGCTGGGGTAGGCTATTTCGTAGCAAATATAGGCGCCTATGCCGTAGCCCTTGGCGGTCAGCAGCGCCTGATCGGGAAGCCCCCAGCTGAAACTGGACATGGGCAGGTCAAAAAAGCGCATCGAGCCGCGAATCAATGCTTCCAGCGGCACATATTCACCAAACGGGACCAACCGCTGCTTGTGGTAGATGCCCTGCCCAAGGCCGATAGCGATAATGGAGTTGTAGTACTGGCGGGTATCCAGGTTCATGGTGGGAATGCCGAGGATAAGCGCTGCGTCACTCGCCGCTACCGTTCCGGCAGTTTCGTCCAGAAAGCTGTTGACGTAATGTTTCAGTACCGGAATCGCGGATTCCGGCCAGACAATAATATCGTTGTGCAGCAACGAGTTGTTCATGGTGCGATAGAGCGCAAGGATGTCGATGATTTCATCGGCATCCCACTTTTGCTCCAGTGTCAGCGCCGGTTGAATCATACCAACGGACAAGGGTTCACCCGCTTGTTCCGTCCAGTCTCGATTTTCCAGGAGTTGGGTGCACAAGCCTATTACGACGGATATCAGCACACCCAGTCCCAGGGTTAAGCGGCTGTGGAACCAGCTGGCGGCGGAGGCGATGACGGCACCAAAAAAGGCAATAATCCAGCCGATACCCTGCACGCCGATCAGCGGCGCCCAGGGGGAGTACCAGCTATCCACGTGTCCGTAACCCAGGTAGAGCCAGGGAAACCCGGTGAACAGCCAACCTCGCAGCCACTCCGAGACCACCCAAAGCGCCGGAAAGGCAAACAGCAGCGCTTTGGTGTGACGGCGTTTGAGCCACCCCAAAGCGGTAAAGGGGGAGGCAAAGACCAATGACAGCAATACCACGAAGGCCGTGGTCATAAGTATTGCCAGCGGCACCGGAACTTCACCGTAACCGCTAATGCTGACATATACCCAGGAGGCGCCCACGCCGAATTGCCCGACGCCGAACCACAGGCTGCGGTTAAAGGCCGAGCGGGGACGACAGCCGGTTAGCAGAAACGCCAGGCCGGCCGCCGACACTATGCCAATCGGCCACCAGTTCCAGGGCGCCATCGATAGCGGCAAGAGCGCACCGGCAACCAGCGCCGCCAAAGAGGCTTTGACCTCTGTACGTGAAAAGTGGCGCGACATCTCGGTATTATTCAGTGTGTTTTGACTGGCTGGAACTTGATTGGTTGAGGCGGCGCGCCTCAAGGCGTTTCACCTGGCGGTTGTCCCCTTCAATAATGGTGAAACAGAAGTTGTTCAACTCGGTGCTCTCGCCGACTTCCGGCAACCGGCCAAAGGTGTGCACGATTACGCCGCCGATGGTATCGAACTCGTCGTCGGTAAGGCCGGTATCAAAGTATTCGTTAAATTCCTCGATGGGAGTCAATGCCGCTACGCTGAATCGACCCTCCTGCAGGGGGCGGATAAGCTGATCTTCATCTTCGTCGGTTTCATCTTCAATTTCCCCGACAATTTCTTCCAGAATATCTTCAATGGTGACCAGTCCGGAGACACTGCCGTATTCGTCCACCACTATCGCCATGTGATAACGCTGTTCCCTGAATTCCCGAAGCAATACGTTCAAGCGCTTGCTTTCCGGAATAATCGCAACCGGCCGGGTAAATCGATCAACGGAAAAGTCTTCGCTCGCCTGGTCTTCCCGCAGCAGCAATAGCAGGTCTTTTGCCAACAGAATGCCCTTGGGATCGTCAGTCGATTCGCCGATAACCGGGAACCGCGAATGGCCGGATTCAATGACCACCGACAGCAATTCCTGCAATTCGCTTACTTCGTTAATCAACACCATTTTAGAGCGGGGAATCATGATTTCCCTCACCTGCTGGTCGGATACGTTCAAAGCGCCTTCAATGATTTCCAGCGCGTCGGCGTCGATGAGCTTTTTTTCATGTGAAGCGCGCAAGATCTGCACAAGATCTTCACGGGTATGGGGTTCGCCGGAAAAGGCGTCGGCAATCCGGTGGAGCCAGGATTTTTCATGGCTATTGCTTGAATTACCTTCGGTCATGGCTGGTTTCCGTCGCTTGAAACGCAATTAGTTATTATTGGGCTGTTTGTTAACATTTGACTGGCGTTCTATTGTCGGGGTTGATAGGGGTCCGTAAAGCCTAGCTTGTTGAGAATTTCAATTTCCATGCTTTCCATAATTTTTGCGTCCCGATCTTCGCTGTGGTCGAATCCCAGCAAGTGCAGGCTGCCGTGAATCAGCATATGCGCCCAGTGGGCCGACAGGGGTTTGCCCTGTTGGCGGCTCTCCCTGGCCACCACGGGCGCGCAGATGACCAGGTCCCCCAGCAGTGGGTGTTCAACGGTTAGCTCGGCGGGAAATGACAGTACGTTGGTGGGGTTGTCCTTGCCCCGGTAGCGCCGATTGAGCTCGGCGCTTTCACGCTCACTGACGATGCGAATACAAATCTCGGCCCGCTCGCAGCGGTCGGTAAGCGCGGTGGACACCCACCGGTGCACGTCTTCGTCATCCGGCAGGTTGTCGCTGGATGACGCATTCTCGAGATGCAAGGTTAATTCCATACCGGTGTTGGTGAGACTTAGCTTTTGGTTTGGCTGTCGTCATTGTCGTTGGCGTCATAGGCATCGACAATTTGCTGAACCAGTGGATGACGAACCACGTCCCTAGAGTTAAAAAAGGTAAAACTGATATCGCGGATGTTGTTTAGCACTTCGCATACATGCAGCAGCCCTGACTGCGTGCCCCTTGGCAGATCAATTTGCGTCGTGTCACCGGTAATTACCGCGGTAGAACCAAAACCGATGCGGGTGAGAAACATCTTCATCTGCTCACAGGTGGTGTTTTGGCTTTCGTCAAGAATGATATAGGCGTTATTCAGCGTGCGGCCCCGCATGTAGGCGAGCGGCGCCACTTCAATGACATTGCGGTCGATAAGCTTACCCACGGTTTCCACGCCCAGCATTTCATATAGCGCGTCGTACAGCGGGCGCAGGTAGGGGTCGACTTTCTGGGAGAGGTCCCCGGGCAGGAACCCCAGCTTTTCGCCCGCTTCAACGGCCGGCCTGACCAACAGAATCCGCTCCACTTCATCGCGCAGCAGCGACTCCACCGCGCAGGCAACCGCCAAATAGGTTTTGCCGGTGCCGGCGGGACCCACGCCAAAGTTGATATCGTGGGTCTGGATGGCCCTGACATATCGCTGCTGGCTTACGCCGCGGGGTTTGACGTTGCCTTTTTTGGTGCGAATGACGGTGAAGCTTTCGACGTTGTTGTCGATGCTCTGACCGGCGCTATCGGGCACTGTTTTCACTGAGGCTTTTTTATCCATATTGTTTTCGATACTGGATTGTTGGAGAAAAAGGTGTACTTCATCCGGGGTTAACTGGTGGGCATTAGCGGTTTCTTCGTAAAGATTAGCCAGTAACTCAGCGGCGGCTTTGGTCCCGGAATCGTCACCGTAGATTGCAAACAAGTTGCCACGACTGCGGATTTCAATACCGAGCCGATCTTCTATTTGCTGGAGGTGTTCGTCGAATTGGCCACAGAGAGTTGCGAGGCGATGGGCGTCATTAGGTTCTAGGGCTAGGGTGTAAGCAGCGGGCTGCGACTTCAAATTATCCAATTACCGTACCTTACGGCTGTTGTCTTACGAGTAAGCATATAATCTTTAATGGGACTAGTGAACAGCATATATCCCGCTTTATAGAACAAAGTGACTTGTATTGGTTGTAAGCGTATTACCAACGGTTATAAAAATTGACAAGCTGTCTATTACACTTTGATTCCGCGCAGTGAGTTGGGCAAAGCTTCGGTAATTTCCACGGAAATAAAATTGCCGATCAGCTCTTGCCGGGTGCTCGCAAAATTGACCACCCGGTTGTTTTCAGTGCGGCCCTGCAGCTGACCGGGATCTTTCCTGGAAACGCCGGTCACCAGAATCCGCTGCCGCGAACCCACCATGCGCCGGCTGATTGCCGCGGCTTGCTGGCTGATGCGCGCCTGCAGAATTTGCAAACGTTGTTTTTTGGTTTGCTCCGGCGTGTTGTCGGGTAGGTCAGCCGCCGGCGTTCCCGGTCTGGCGCTATAGATAAAGCTGAATGAGTGATCGAAGCCAATATCGTCGATCAGCTTCATGGTGTCAGCAAAGTCCTGATCCGTTTCACCGGGGAAGCCGACGATAAAATCCGAAGAAATGCTGATGTCCGGGCGCACGTTCCGCAGGCGACGTATTTTAGATTTGTACTCCAATGCGGTGTGGCCGCGCTTCATAGCCGTCAGAACCCGGTCGGAACCACTTTGCACCGGCAGGTGCAGGTGGCTGACCAATTCGGGCACCTCGCCATAAGCGGCAATCAAGTTGTCGCTAAACTCCACTGGATGCGAGGTGGTGTAGCGGATGCGCTCAATCCCCTCGATATCGGCGATATAGGCAATCAACTCGGCCAGATCACTGCTGCCGGCAGTGGGTAGCTGCCCGCGATAAGCGTTTACGTTTTGGCCCAGCAAGTTTACTTCACGCACGCCTTGGCCAGCCAAGTACGCCACCTCGGTGACCACGTCGGCGACAGGCCGGCTAACCTCCTCACCGCGGGTGTAGGGAACGACACAGAAGGTGCAGTATTTGGAGCAGCCCTCCATAATGGAAACGTAGGCGGTTACACCGTCGGCCTCGGGTTGCGGCAGGCGGTCGAATTTTTCGATCTCCGGAAAGCTGATGTCCACCACGACGGCGCCGTCCTGACGACGCAATTCCATCATTTCCGGCAGCCGGTGCAGTGTTTGCGGGCCAAATATCAAATCCACGTAGGGTGCGCGCTTGGCGATGGCCTCTCCCTCCTGGCTGGCGACGCAACCACCCACGCCTATCAACAAATCCGGGTTTTGATCTTTGAGTTTTTTCCAGCGCCCCAATTGGTGAAATACCTTTTCCTGGGCTTTTTCCCGGATCGAGCAGGTATTTAGCAGCAATACGTCCGCCTCCCGCGGGTTTTCCGTTGGCACCATCTGATGGCTGTCGCCCAGCAGATCCCGCATGCGCGACGAATCGTATTCATTCATCTGGCAGCCGTGGGTAACGATATGCAGTTTTTTAACGGGTTTATCCATGTGGCTAACGAGCGGCCTTAATCCGGGGCTGGGGATTATAGCGGCACGGGGCAATAAAACCTACAATCATCCCCGATGAAATGATAGACTGTCGCGCTTTTTTGCAGGCGAGGCTATAGTTATTCTGTTGGGACCAACGAGCAACGGTGCAGGGTTAAATGGCGAAAGATCCGATCTATAAAGTTATCTTCTTCAATCAGGGACAGGTGTATGAGGTCTATGCCCGCCAGGTTTTTCAAAGCGACCTGTGGGGCTTTATTGAAGTTGAGCAGTTTGTATTCGGCGAGCGCACTCAGGTGATTGTCGATCCCGCCGAAGAAAAGTTGAAAACGGAATTTTCCGCGATTAAAAGAAGTTATATACCCATGCAGGCTATTGTCCGCATAGATGAAGTCGACAAGGAAGGCGCTTGCAAAATCATTGATGTTAAAGGCGGCAATGTCACGTCATTTCCCTTCTCCGCACCGACCAGCGCGCCCAAATCTGAATAGCTGCTGAGCGAAAGTCGCTTAACCGGCCAGTTTTTGCCGGACGCTCGCCAGTTTGACACAGTTGCTAAAGACCGCCATCGCCTGACGGATTTCATCAACCGACGGGCAGGAAGGCGCAATTCTTATATTGCGGTTTTCCGGGTCGTTACCATAGGGAAATGTCGCCCCTGCCGGCGTGAGTTTGACGCCCGCCTCGGCCGCCAGCTTCACCACCTCGCTGGCGAGTCCCGGCCGGGTGTCGAACGACACAAAATAACCGCCTTGCGGTTTGGTCCAGCTGCCCAGATCGGAATCTCCAAAGCTGCTGTCGAGTTCAGCGAGCACCGCCGCGAAGCGGGGCGCCAGCAGCTGCGCATGCTGTTTCATATGGGCATGCAGCGCTTCCATAGAGTCAATCACCCACAAGTGCCGCAGCTGATTTACCTTGTCCGGGCCGATCGTGCTGATGGCCAGGTGTTTTCTGAAATCGGCCAGGTTGGCGGGCGAGCTGGCCAAAAAGCTGACGCCCGCGCCGGCGAATGTCACCTTCGAAGTGGAGCCAAATTGCAGAACCGAGTGCTCCGTCTGATAGCGTCGGCAATAGTCCATGATGGATGCCAGCGCGGGCGGATTATCCGTCAAGTCGTGCACAGCGTAGGCGTTATCGTAAAACACCCGGAAATCGGCGGCCGCGAACTCGCCGAGCCGGGCGAGGCGCTCAACCGTCCGGTCGCTGTACACACAACCGGTTGGGTTGGAATATTTCGGTACGCACCAGATGCCTTTAATGGCGCTGTCCTGGCGCACTAGTTGCTCCACTTCATCCATATCCGGCCCGCTATCCGTCATGGGCACGGTCACCA
>JANQKW010000217.1 GCA_028280905.1 Porticoccaceae bacterium | reverse complement strand
TGACCCGGCCCGCCGCCACCGGCTGTTACACCGGGCAACTGGACCAGATAATCCTCAAAGTTTGATACGCCCAGCTGCTCCAGTGTCTCTCCGGTGATCGCTGATACCGCAACGGGAATATTCTGAGAGCTTTCGGCTCTTTTCGTCGCGGTTACAACAATCTCATCCAATACGGCCGCCGACTGCACATCTGCGGCGGGTAGCGCGAGTATTGATATGATCGCTAAACTTAGCTCGTTTCTTTTAAATGTTGCCATTTACATCCCCCTATTATTGTGCGCGTGAATAATCACATTATTGGTGAATAATCCTTGCCAAAAACGAACCCTTTAACAAAAATCCATTCAAACCGGCATTACATTCATTGAGCAACGCAGTGTCAGCTGTCTCTTTGTGCCGTATAAACGTAATGCGCAAGATCAAGGGTATTCCTTCTCCCTAATCACGACAATCAACCATTATTTAGTATTTTTCATAACATTAGGTTATGGGTGATAGATGCAGATGCCGGCCGCTTTTTCATGTTGTCCGGCGACAATAGCTGAAGACTATTTCAGGCCAATTGTTCAAAACAGCGCTAGGTGCTTGCTAAATAACAATTTCTGGTATTAGTCGGCGATAGTCGACTAAGAAATATGACTGCGGAAGTAGCCTAAAAATAGCCACTGGATGTCAGGAATGCTGTTGGGTGAATGAGCTTTGGAAAAACGAATCGGCGCGGTCTAACAGCCACTGCGTAAAATGCATGACGGCCGAGTTTTGGTTCTCCTGCTCTGCGACACTCATATAGTGCTGCGTCTCTTTTAATACCAGGGAGTTTTCAACCGGTCGGACCAGTTCGCCGCGTTCTACCAGAGGCGCCACCAAATGGTGCCAACCCAGGGTAACCCCCTGATGATCAAGCACCAGGTCGATCAGGGTTGCGTAGTCATTGCAACTCATGCTCGGCGCCGCGATCTGCTCCCTGTCGGATATCCCCTGCAGGGAAAACCACACCGACCAGTCCACATGTTCAGCCAATTGCGAACGACCATAGGGCGTCAGATTAAGCAGGCGGCTGGCAGACAAGCTTTCCAGGTCGTTTATTTCCGGATGCTGCTGCAGGTAATTGGGACTACAAACCGGGTAGATAATGTCGTAAAACAAGGGTGTTGAACTGTAGCCTTTGTGCGGTATATTGATTTTGTTGATGAAGACATCCGGGTCAAGATTCAGCCCCATCTTCCGAAAATTATTGGCCGTAATAATATTGATGGGTATTTCCGGGTGCTGGGCGAGAAAGTCCGGAAGGTGACGTGAAAGCCACAGGGCTGAAAAGGCCGGTGAACAACAAACATTAACTTCCCGGCTCTTCATGTGTCCCAGCTTCAATCGCTTCGCCGCCTGGGAAACATTAATAAAGGACAAGTAGGCGGCATCGTAAAATGCCTGGCCCGCGTCCGTCAGTTCCACCGAGCGCCCCGTGCGATTAAACAACTCTACCCCAAGGCTGGCTTCCAGTTCCCGGATTTGTCGACTAACAGCGGCTTGTGTCACGCACAAGGCCTCCGCCGCGCGGGTAAAACTCTGGTACTTTGCCGCGGCAACAAAGGATTTCGTCGCGGTTAGGGAAGGTATCTTTAAAAGCTCCCAGTCGGGCTTAATATGCTTACTCATTATTTCGGACACTGTGGCGGGCCATACGCCCATTCAAATTAATACTTGCTGCTATTCGTAAATAATAGCCAGAAATCAGATTCCACCCCACAGTCGTTGGCGGCTTTTGCCTAAGTTATGTCGCAATCGGATAACCGCATATATTGAAAACAGAATACACTTGTGGGCTATGTCGATCGGCACGCTTCCATTATAACGTTAACGTAATTGCTGGCAACGGGGGACATTGGTTTGGGATCTGTAGTTGTTTTTCTGCTGCGCTATACAGCTATTTGCCTGGCCTTCTCAACCGGCAGTATCGTTAGTGCGAACGAACCGCCATACGAATTTCAGTTTGTTTGCTCCGCCGGTGACAAGGACTCCCCGAATGGTCGTTCGAGCAGACTGTTCGCCGAGCGCGTCGCAGAGCGTTCAAACGGCCGCATAAAAATCAATGTGTTTTACCAAAACGAACTGGGCGGACAAAACGAAATATTTGATCACCTTCTAAAAGGCAATGTCCACTTGATGCTGGAGTGGCCAATGACGGCCTACGATCAACGACTTGCAATCGGCTTTGCACCCTACTTGGTGTTGAGCTGGGAAGACGCTTTCCAGGCATTCAGTGAAGACGGTTGGTTAACCGAGCTGATGACGCCTATTTTTGCTGAAAATGGCCTAAAATTTTTCGGCCCCTACCCGGTGGGCTTTGGCGGTATTGCCACCCGCGGACGATACGCCACCAATCGCGCCGACGCACGGGGTATCAAAGTGCGCTCGCAAACCATATTTCCGCTGCCGCAAACCGTGCAGACGATGGGCTTTGACGCGATACCACTGGATTGGTCGGAAGTCTATACATCGATTCAAACCGGTGTTGTGGATGGCGACTCCGGCAACGTGATCTACTGGGCCTATGAGTATTTTGGCGACATTCTCGATTACTATGTTCACGCCAAGCAGATTTTTACCTTCAATGTCCTCACCATGAATCGAGATGCCTGGATGACCATGGATGCCGAACACCAGGCGATCGTCAGCGAAGCGGCGCGTTTTATTATCGACAAGCACTTTATCGATGCCAGAAAGGAAGATGAATACTGGATTAAGGAGGCACAGGCAAACGGCATGCAATACATAGTGCCCTCCGAAGCCGAAATGCGCGAATGGATTACTGAGGTCAGGGCAGAGGTTTGGCCGCTGGTTGCAAAGACCTATGGGCAAGAGATGATGGAGACCATCCGCCAAAAAGCCTCGAAACCCAACTAGTGGAGAGCCGATAATGGATGCCCTGCTCGGCGCGTTTACGCGTATTGATAATCTGATAAAAAAAATCATTGCCCCACTGGTGGTGGTGCTTAGCCTGTTTGTCGCTTTTGCGATGGTAGCGGGTGTTGTGTCGCGTTCGGTGTTGAACACACCGGTGCTCGGCCTGGAAGAGTTGATTCTATTCGCCGTTATCTGGCTCTATATGTTAGGTGCCGCCCTCGCCTCCCAGGAGCGGTCACACCTGCGGGCGGATTTCGTTTCAACCTTTGTTCACAACTCGAAAGTCCGCGACACGGTTCATTTGCTGGCCACTGTCATTTCACTGATCATGGTTATCGCGTTTATTGTCTGGAGTCACAACCTGTTTATCTGGGGGTTCACCATGCAGCAAAGCACCCCGGTATTCCGGATACCTTTTTACCTATCGCAAAGTAGTCTATTTTGCGCCAGCCTGCTGCTGCTTTTCTATTCTTTGCGCGACACGGTTCGAGATATACACCAGCTCAATTCAACAAGGGGAAGCGACTAGTGGGCGCCTTACTCGCCATTGTGGTATTGATTCTATGCATGATGATCGGCGTCCCGGTGGTCTTTTCTTTTGCCGCCATGACATTGGTTCTGACCCTGGTA
>JANQKW010000209.1 GCA_028280905.1 Porticoccaceae bacterium | reverse complement strand
GCCGAACGTATTACATTGAATTAATTTAGTACATGAAAAGTCCAACGTCTGAATCAATAATGAATGCCTGTTTCAATTTGGATCAGCTCAGCTGTTCTTTCGCCCAGCCCGGCCGGGAATTTCGCCTTTGGAGTGACTTTGGAACGGCTTAGCTTCTAAACCCTGAACTTTTCAGGTACCGAACCTAATGTCCTAAAGCACGAAATGAGCACTTTTCTCCTTTTGATCTTAGATCAGCTGCAATTATTAAAGATCGGCGTCTGAATCAATTCAACTGTTCTAAATAATTTGGGTCGGCCTTAATTCGAATTAGGTTCAAAACCGGCTGCGATAACGCCTCGACGCCGAGGCGGGCGCGCAGGGTATCCAACAATTCGCTATCGTTCCGTTGCCCGTCCGCGCCGCTAAACAGATCCGGCGTGTCGCCGGGGGCGGGCGCCAACTGCCGGCTGGTCAGCCGGATCATTTCGATACTGCCGGGCAGCGCCAGCCGCTCCAGTTGCAAGCGGCTGATAGCCAACAGACTGCTCCAGCGGTTTTGCCCCGAGGTGAGTTGCACCGTGATGGTTACGGGTTCGCCGAGCAGTGGTTCGAAGCCCCATTGCATTGCCTGGCAGTGGCATTGGCGGGCCATCAGGTAATGGCAGAAGCGCTGCAGCAGCGCCTTCATCGGGAACAATAGGCCCTCCTTGTTCTGGATGCCATCCGGGTGCTGCAGGCTGTCCTCGAAATAAGACGGCGGTTGAAACCGCGGCCAGCGACAGGGTTGCCGGCCGGTCAAACGCGCCAGTTGTTCGAGAAAAGCGGCGCCAAAACGGCGCCCCAGTACCTTGTTGGGCAAAGCCAGCAGGTCGCCGACAGTGTCGAAGCCGAGCTTTGCCAAATCGGCTTGCTTTCTCACACTGGTATCCAGCTTTGCCAGCGGCGCCGCAGCGAGTTGTCGCCGTAATATTTCAGGTCCGGGAACCCGGGTCTGAAATCCCGGCCGGCTGAGCAGGCGCGCGGCTTCGGGGCTGACCCCAAAACCGCTTGCAATTGCCAAGGGCGGTTGATTAATCGCCTGATCCAGGGCCTGTAACAATGGGGTAAAACCGCCCAACAGCTTTTCACAGCCGCTCAATTCAAGCCACAGGCCTCCGGCCTGATCGATAATCACCTCAGGGCTAAACCGATAGGCCACCAGCACCAGATGCTGCAATAGCGCCTGCTCACTGTCTGTCTGGCGCGGTAGTGTGCGCAGCTCCGGACAAATAGCCAGGGCGGTTGGCAGCACCATCTCCGCTTCCAGGCCGCATTGCTCGGCGGCGAGGTTGCAACAGAGAACGCGGCGCGGGTTGCCACGGGCGGTTATTACTGCCCGGGGCGCGGCCGCGGTTTGATCCGTGTCCGGTTCCGCCCGGGTCAGCGCCTCCAACGGCAGCAGGGGGAACTGGAGGTAAAGCCAGAGATTTGGCCGCTTCAGGCTTGCTGCCATGATTCAATTGCCTCGCTTTCTAACAACTCCCTGAGCATGACTTTTTCGGGAAACACCGGTACTGCCGGCAGATTCGCCAGCGCGGGTTGCGCCTGTAGCCGTGCCGGTATGGGCAATGCAACACGGCAACCCTTCGGTTGGCCGTGCAGTTTGGCTACCGTCAGCAGCAGTTGTCGTCCGTCTCCGGCCAATTGCAATCGCAGCGCCGCGGGGGATGGCGCCGCCAGCGCTTCGCTTGGGCGAAACAAAAAAGCGGGGTTTCCGCCCTCGGCCGCGGCTAACTGTAGTTTGCGCAGTTCGGCATAGCGCAGCGCTTGTTGTGGCCAGGCCAGCAGCAAGGCGCCTCCCCGAAGGCTTTGCTCCGCGGCCCACAGCCATTCGCGCAGCGTTCGGGTCTGCACTACCAGCACTTGCCGCAACGGGATGCCCCCCTGGTGCAGCGCCGGCGCATGGGGGCGGTAGGGGGGATTCAGCCACACCAGCTGCCTGTGGGCGGCGGCCTGTCTTAGGGTCGGTAGCAACAGACTCAGTTCACCGATTCCCAATTGCCGGGGTAGCAATTCGGTTAGCGCAGCGGCGGGCCAGCCGCCTTGCAGCAGGGCATCCAGGGGAGGGTGGCCGGTGCTAACGGCCTGCGCCTGGCCTGGTTGGTCCCGGCCCTGCCAGGTGTCCCGGCGTGTCATGAGTTGGTTGATTAGGTTGCTGTTAATCATTGACAATTTACAAAAACTAATACTGTAATAATATACAGTATTCTGTAGATTGTCATTGGTTGTTGGGTTGGTGCTATTAGTAGACGTTTTAGTAGGTGCCACATTTCCGCGGCCATCTGCGAACAGTGTTTGAGACTCGCTGTAAATACGTCCGTGTAAGCTCCGCACCGGCATCCCTGCCGGTGAGGGTCTCAAACACTGTTCGCAGACGGCCGCTTAAGGGGGTGCTAACGGCGTTACAAATGGCAACGACGTTAGCGGGTGTCTAGGAACGACTTTTGAGACCCTCGTCGACAGGGATGTCGACGCGGAGCGCCCAGGGATGGGTTCACAGCGAGTCTCAAAAGTCGTTCCTAGATAGCCGCGGAATAGTGGCACCAAACACTGACAAGAAAGGTCCGCTATTGGCACATCATGGTTTCTACAGCCTTGTCAGAATCAAAGACAAAAGATGTTCGCTCAAATGCAAACTAATAGTTTAGGCAACCATCTTGCGAACCTCCTTGATTTTGGCCGCCTCCTGATCGCGGTCACTCGGTTGCTCGTCGGTTTCCGGCACCTGCAGGCCGCGCTGCACGGCGGGCCGCGACTCGATAGTTCGCAGCCAGCGCTGCAAGTGCTC
>JANQKW010000203.1 GCA_028280905.1 Porticoccaceae bacterium | reverse complement strand
TTATGAACCGCGGCGGCGTATCGCTGCGGCCCGGCGACGGTATTATTCACAGCTGGTTGAACCGCATGCTGTTGCCCGACACCGTGGGCACCGGTGGCGATTCCCACACCCGCTTCCCGATCGGCATCTCCTTCCCGGCCGGTTCGGGACTGGTAGCCTTTGCCGCGGCCACCGGCGTCATGCCACTGGATATGCCCGAATCCGTGCTGGTGCGCTTTAAAGGCGAGATGCAGCCCGGCATTACCCTGCGCGATCTGGTGCACGCCATTCCCTATTACGGGATTCAACAGGGGCTGCTTACCGTGGAGAAGAAGGGCAAGAAAAATATCTTTTCCGGGCGTATTCTGGAAATCGAAGGGCTTGAAGACCTGACGGTGGAGCAAGCCTTCGAGTTGTCTGACGCCTCAGCCGAGCGCTCCGCCGCGGGCTGCACCATCAAGCTGAGCGAGGAGACCATCGCCGAATACCTAAGCTCCAACATCACCCTGCTGCGCTGGATGATCAGTGAAGGCTACGGCGATGCCCGAACCCTGGAGCGCCGCGCCCGCAATATGGAAAACTGGCTGGCTGATCCGCAACTCTTGCAAGCCGACCCTGACGCCGAGTACACCGCGGTCATAGATATAGATCTCGCCGAGATCATCGAACCCATCGTCTGCGCGCCCAACGACCCCGACGATGCACGACTGCTGTCACAAGTCGCCGGCGACAAGGTAGATGAAGTCTTTATCGGGTCCTGCATGACAAATATCGGCCACTTCCGCGCCGCCGGCAAGCTGCTGGAGCAGTATTCCGGAAGCGTACCCACGCGCATGTGGATTGTCCCTCCCACCAAGATGGACGAACATCAACTGATGGAGGAAGGCTACTATAATATCTTCGGCCGCAGCGGTGCGCGCACCGAGATGCCGGGTTGTTCACTGTGCATGGGCAACCAGGCGAGGGTGGCCGACGGCGCGACCGTACTGTCAACTTCTACGCGAAACTTCCCCAATCGCCTGGGGCAAGGCGCCAACGTATACCTCACATCAGCGGAACTCGCTTCCGTGGGCGCCATTCTCGGCCGCCTGCCGACGCCGGCTGAGTACCTGGAGTACGCGGACAATCTGGATTCAATGGCGGGTGAAATCTACCACTATATGAACTTCGACCAGATCGAATCCTTCCAAACCGCTGCAGAAGACGGCAAGCGAATCGCTGCCGAGCTAATTGTCGATGTAGCCTAGTGCTCTTTTTCAAGCTGCTACAGCCCCGCCACTGCGGGGCTTTTTCTTGGTCCCCATATTCGGCTAGTCAGGCAAAACCAAAATCGCGCGAAAATCGTTGACATTGGTCAACGTCGGGCCGGTAATCAGCAGGTCGTCGAGCGCGTTGAAAAAGCCGTAGCCATCATTATTTTCCAGCATGGCGGGCGCATCCAGCCCGGCGGCTTCGGCTCTAGCCCAGGTATCCGGTGTATAAAGGGCGCCGGCATTATTTTCCGACCCGTCGATACCGTCGGTGTCGGCCGCCAACCCAAAGATTCCGGACGCCCCCCGCAGGCTGTTGGCGAAACTCAGCAGGAACTCGGCGTTGCGGCCTCCGCGGCCATTGCCCTTTACCGTTACAGTGGTCTCTCCGCCGGAAATAATGACACAGGGCGCGGCGATGGGCTGCTGGTATTTTTTAATCGAGCGCGCAATTGCACCCTGCACCAGCGCAACGTCTCGGGATTCCCCCTCGATTTCGTCCCCTAGCACCAGCGGCTGAATGCCCAGGCTTATGGCAAACTGGGCGGCGGCCTGCAACGCGGCGTGCGGCGTGGCGATCATATGGTAACTGCTACGCTGTAATTGCGGCGCACCTGGCTTGAGGGTTTCGGAATCCGGCGAATGCAACCAATCGCGGACATTGGTCGCTATCGGTATCCGGTACTTTTCCAGGATTGCCAGAGCTTCGCTCGAGGTTGTGGGGTCCGCGACCGTCGGTCCGGAGGCGATCACCGTCTCTTGGTCCCCCGGCACATCGGAAATCGCGAACGTCATTACCTCGGCCGGCGCGCAGGCGGCAAGCAATCGCCCGCCTTTCACCGCAGACAAGTGCTTGCGAACACAGTTGATTTCGGAAATAGCCGCGCCGGACTTGAGCAGCGCGCGATTTATCGATTGCTTATCGGCAAGCGAAATACCGTCCGCCGGCAGTGATAACAGCGAAGAACCGCCGCCGGAGACGAGGCAGATTACCAGGTCGTCCTCCCCCAGCCCCTCCGCCAGCCCGAGCATCTCCCGAGCCACCTGCTCACCCATATCATCGGGAACCGGATGGGAAGCCTCCACCACCCTGATCTTCTCGCAGTGGGTAGCGTGACCGTAACGGGTCACCACCACACCCTTCAATGGGCCTTGCCAATGTTGCTCCAGCGCGGCGGCCATCGACGCCGCTGCTTTACCCGCCCCAATCACTGTGGCCTGGCGCCTTGTATCCGCCGGCAGAAAAGCCGGCAAAACCACGCGGGGATCCGCGGCCGCCACCGCCTTATCGAACAGATCCAATAAAAACCGCCGAGGGTCTTTCACCAATGTCATTGTTTCCCATCAACTCGTGCCTTTAACTAAGCCTATCAGTCGCCGGAATGATTGGCCATGCCATCGCATTCTAATACAGGTACTATTATCACGGTCAAAATACCGCTGCTACCGACGGGTCGTTAACAGAGAAAAATCATTCAATGACGGACAAACAATACATTACTGCACAGCAGCTCCTCGACGATTCTTTCCAACTGGGTTTGCAGGTACTGGACAGCGACTTTAAACCCAATTATATCGTCGGTGTATGGCGGGGCGGCACGCCGGTTGGAATAGCCGTCCAGGAGCTGTTGGATTATTTTGGTATCTGTTCCGACCATATAGCAATCCGCACCTCCTTTTACGAGGGTATCGACAAGCGCGCCTCAGAAGTGCGTGTCCACGGCCTGAACTATATCCTAAAACGCGTCAAAGCCGAGGATTCACTGCTGATAGTCGATGACGTCTACGACACGGGTCTGAGCGTGCGGCAGATTATTCTGGAGTTGCAGAGCGCGCTCGGAGATGAAACCCCGGAAATCCGTATCGCGACGCCCTACTTCAAACCCCGCAACAATAAAACCGACAGGAAACCGGATTACTATCTTCACGAAACCGATCGCTGGCTGGTATTTCCCCATGAACTGGCCGGCCTGGACATTGAAGAAATACTCGCCGATAAACCGGGCGTCAGTGCGATAAAAGCGCGCCTGTTGAAAGGCGCGAATAGCGAGAGTTAGGGCGTATTGGTTTGGACTTGCTCAGATATATTCTGTCGTGGGTTTCAACAATGTCTTACCGACTGCTTTTTGCCAATAAGAGACGTTCGCTGTCTTGGGTTGGTGCTAGTATTCCGCGGCCATCTGGGAACAGGTTTTGAGACTCGCTGTGAATA
>JANQKW010000148.1 GCA_028280905.1 Porticoccaceae bacterium | reverse complement strand
CTGTAAGTTTGCCAAATTGTCGGGGGTGTCGCGAGGACTGTTTGAGCGTCAGCGAGTTACCGCAGCGCCGGCAATTTGGCAAACTTAACGGCCGGTCACAGATAAACCTCCCCTGTCGGGACGGGAACCTGGCTCCGACCTAAAAACGTCCGCTATTGGCACCAATCTGTCGGATAACGTCAAACCTTTTCGCTAGTGTTCTTAGAGTGGCTATTCAACTCAAAAGACATAGGGCTCGAACCCCCCGGACTCGATAAACTCACCGCAGCACCGTCGAAAAAAAGCTATTTTCTTCGACATATAACGACTGGGGCGCTTAAGCGACAGCATCGCGATTGGCAGCTTGGGTAACTTGTCACTGAGTGGCACGCAGGCTATCGGCTTACCCAGCGGACTCGTGAGTTGCTGGGGCCGCAAATGGCGCAGCGCAATCATGTCGGTTACGCTCACCAGCGACCAGGATACGATGCTCGAACTGGTGCGCAGCTTCACCTCCGTTGTGATGCCCTGCCGTTTGAAGTGTTCGCTGTAGTACTCGTAAGAGGGGCCATTGTCCAGTGCAATCATCGGATACCCGGATATTTCCTTCATACTTACCGTCCGCCGGCCCGCCAGTGGATGATGGCCGCCCATCATCGCGAAGGTTCTGGCTTCCGCCAGCACTTCGACATTGGCGGTGTCGCTGTGCGGGGGGTGAAAAGTCAGCAGTACATCCAGCTCGGTTTCCAGCCTGCCGGTCATATCTTCCGCAAGTGGTATGACCACCAGTTTGATGTTTAGCTCGGGATGACTTTTATTGATGCGCTCTATCAGCAACGGGGCCAATGACCAGGCCAGGCTGTCGGCGCAACCGACGACGATTTCTCCCTGCAGTATGTCGTCCTTGTTGAAACTTGCCTCCAAATCGCTGGCATCTTCCAGTAACCGGCGCGCCTTACCCAGTAGCCGTCTGCCGTCCGCGGTCAGGGTCAGGCCCTGCGATGCCTTGCGAACGAACAACTGCGCACCCAATTGTTGCTCCAGAATATCCACCGCGCGCACCACCGAGTTGGCGGACACGAAAATAGCTCGCTCGGCCGCTGCAAAGCTGCCGGTTTCCGCCGCGGCGACAAAGTATTTCAACTGATCCAGTTTAATCATGAGGTCTCCGCAATGTTCTATTAAAAAACCAAATAATTAGTGGAAATAACAATAAAAATAATACTTTTTATATGGAATGGCAAAAGTTAGGATGCGATCTCTAAAGTCTGAACGAAAATCGGGAGCGTTTACGCAATGGCAACTACTGCCCAAACCATGGCGGAGAAGATTCTGGCCCGCGCTTCGGGCAAGTCTTCGGTCCGTGCCGGGGAGTATGTGACCGCGGAGGTAGACCGCATGATGGTCAATGATGTGATCATTGCGATGGCGCCGCTGATTAAAGAGGCCGGTGTGACTCGGCTTCACGACCCGGACAAACTGGTGGTTGTGTTTGATCATCTGTTTCCCGCACCCACGGCCAAGCACGCCGATTACATTGCCACCAGCGTCGGGGTGCTGGAGGCGCTTGAGGTAAAAAACTATCTGGGCGCGCCGGGCGTCAGTCACCAGGTAATGTGTGAAAGAGGCTATGTTCTACCCGGTGCCCTGGTAATGGGCTCCGATTCCCACTCCACCATGTACGGCGCCATGGGCGCGGCGGGCGCGGGTATTGGCACCACCGAGATGCTGTACCTGTTGGCGACAGGGTCCCTGTGGTTTCAGGTGCCGGACACCATACGTTTTAACCTGGTCGGTGAACTCAGTCCGGTAGTG
Source organism: Porticoccaceae bacterium (assembly GCA_028280905.1). Taxonomy (GTDB): domain Bacteria; phylum Pseudomonadota; class Gammaproteobacteria; order Pseudomonadales; family Porticoccaceae; genus JANQKW01. The sequence continues at coordinate 500 of JANQKW010000148.1, read as the reverse complement.
ACTTCCAAGGATGTGGTGCTCAGCCTGATCGGCCGCTTTGGCGGCGACTATGGCCAATACCGGGCTATTGAATACGGCGGTGAGGCGGCCGCCGCTATGACCATGTCGCAGCGCATGACCATAGCCAATATGGGCGCTGAATTTGGCGCCAAGTTTGCAATGTTTGAAGCAGACCGGAAGACGGTGGAATTTCTACGGCAGGCGACGGATGAACCAGTGCATCGATTCGCTCCCGATGACGGGGCCAATTACTGGGCGGAGCACACCATTGATGTGACGGCGCTGCAGCCGCAGATTGCCTGCCCCAGCAGCCCCGAAAATGTCCGCCCCGTGTCCGAAGTCGCCGGCACGGCCATTCAACAGGCCTACCTGGGTTCCTGCACCAATGCGCGCCTGGAGGATTTGCGGGTGGCCGCCGAAATTGTCGAGGGCAAGCAGGTGGCTTTCGGCACGCGGCTGTTGGTCGCTCCGGCGTCGCAACAGGTATTGCTAGAGGCAAC
>JANQKW010000352.1 GCA_028280905.1 Porticoccaceae bacterium | reverse complement strand
GAGTCGGTGCCGAGAAAAAACTTGCGGTAGCCGCTGGTAGCGGCGTCGATAAGCGCCTGCTGGTGGCGGACGCGCTTCAGGATGGGAAGGCAATAATAGTGAGGCCGTATACCGCCGACCAGCATATGATTGCGGTTAAACAGCAAATGCTGCGGTGTAATGGTCGCCGCAACATTGTCCGGCGCATCGCGCACGAAGTCGGCACCCTCCCGGGTGGTAATATGCTCCAGCACTATCTTAAGGCCGGGGAAATCTTCTACCAGACCCTGCAAATGGCGCTCGATAAACACCGCTTCCCGGTCAAAAATATCTATGTCTGAGTCGGTGACCTCGCCGTGCAACAGCAGCGGCATGCCGAGTTGCCGCATTTTCTCCAGCACCGGATACACCCGTTGCAGGTCGGTCACGCCTGAATCGGAGTTGGTTGTGGCGCCGGCGGGATAATATTTGACGGCGTACACCTGCCCGCTCGCAATTGCCCGGTCGATTTCTTCGGGCGGTGTATTGTCCGTCAAATACAGCACCATCAGTGGCTGCCAGGCTTTGTCAGGCGGCCGCTGTTCGAGAATTCTTTCCCGATAGCCAATGGCCTGCGCGGTGGTAATAATGGGTGGAAGCAGGTTGGGCATCACAATTCCCCGGCCAAAGTACTGCGCGGCGTCCGCTACCGTGGACTGCAGCGCGGCGCCGTCTCGCAGGTGGAGATGCCAGTCGTCCGGGCGGCTGATGGTCAATGCTTGCATGGGGTTGGGGAAAATGCCTGCAAACCTCGCATCCTACCGGATTCATCAGCGGGATGACAGAGAAAATTGCGGCGGTTAATAGGCTGACAGAGCGCCCGCCGAGGGTATAAAATGAGCGGCTTTTCTTTTGCCTCGTTCAGGAGTTTTACGTGTCGGAGATTAACAAAGTTGTGTTGGCTTATTCCGGTGGCCTGGATACGTCGGTTATCGTCAAATGGTTGCAGGAAACCTACCAGTGTCAGGTGGTGACCTTCACCGCGGATATCGGTCAGGGCGAGGAAGTGGAACCGGCGCGCGCCAAAGCCCAGGCGCTGGGTGTAACGGAAATCTATATAGAGGACCTGCGCGAGGAATTTGCCCGGGACTATGTGTTCCCTATGTTCAGGGCCAATGCCGTTTACGAGGGCGAGTACTTGCTCGGCACCTCCATCGCCCGCCCGCTGATCGCCAAACGCTTAATTGAGATTGCCGGCGAGACAGGCGCGGATGCCATCTCCCACGGCGCCACCGGCAAGGGCAACGACCAGGTGCGCTTCGAGCTGGGCGCCTACGCGCTCAAGCCAGGGATTCGGGTGATAGCGCCTTGGCGGGAATGGGACTTGCTGTCCCGCGACAAGCTGATGGCCTACTGTGAAGCGCACAATATTCCGGTAGAGATGAAGCGCGGCAAGAAGTCGCCATACTCCATGGACGCCAATTTGCTGCATATCTCCTACGAGGGCGGCAACCTGGAAGATCCCTGGTGGGAGCCCGAAGAGGAAATGTGGCGCTGGACCCTGGCGCCTGAAGCCGCCCCCGACAAGCCCTTGTATCTTGAGTTGACCTACCAGCAGGGCGACATTGTCGCGATCGACGGCCAGCCGAGAACCCCGGCCCAGGTCATCGAAGAACTCAACCGGTTGGCAGGCGAAAATGGCGTGGGGCGGTTGGACATAGTTGAAAATCGCTACGTGGGCATGAAATCGCGGGGCTGCTACGAAACCCCGGCCGGCACCATTATGTTGCGCGCGCACCGGGCTATCGAGTCCCTGACGCTGGATCGCGAAGTGGCTCACCTCAAGGACCAATTAATGCCCAGGTATGCCGAACTGGTGTATAACGGTTACTGGTGGTCGCCGGAGCGCGAGATGATGCAGGCGATGATTGACGAGTCCCAGAGCTCGGTAAACGGCGTGGTTCGCGTTAAGCTTTACAAGGGAAATGTCACGGTTGTCGGCCGCAAATCCGCGGATAGCCTGTTTGATGAAAAGATAGCCACGTTCGACGATGATGCAGGCAGCTACGATCAACAGGACGCCGAGGGCTTTATCAAGTTGAATGCGTTGCGGCTGCGAATTGCCGCGCAAAAAGGACGCAAGCTGACATAAAGGGTTTCACTTGACGCCGGCCCCGCCGGATGATTGATAATCGCAACGGAGCCAGCCGACCGTCCTATGTCCAGGGTAGCCGAAACACTGATTTTCACCGATCTCGACGGCAGCCTGCTGGATCATTTCAGCTACTCTTTCGCGCCGGCCGAACCCCTGTTGCGGCGACTCGAGCAGTTGGGTATACCGGTTATCTGCTGTACCAGCAAAACCTTCGCCGAGTTGCAAGTGCTGCGTGAACAGCTGAATAATCGGCATCCGTTTGTGGTGGAAAACGGCGCCGCCGTCTATATTCCGCAGGGCTATTTTTCAGCGCCGGATGTCAGCCGATTACCGGAGACGCGGGACGGCTATCGCTGCATGGCCTTTTGCCAGCCCCGCGCCCACTGGCAGGGGCTTTTGCGGCAGCTCGCCGATGAGTTTGCCGGGTCGTTTGCCAGTTTCCAACAGTTGGGGGTAGAGGGAATCAGCGCCGTGACCGGCCTGGAACCCCAGCAGGCGGCGCTGGCGAACCGGCGGGATTTCAGCGAGCCGGTGCAGTGGTTGGGCGACCAAGACACCAAGCGCAATTTTGTAGATCAATTGGAAACAGCCGGCGCGAAAGTCCTGCAGGGCGGCAGGTTTATGCATGTCAGCGGGGCCTGTGACAAAGGCGCCGCGCTGCGCTGGCTGGCCGCCCTGTATCAACAGGCGTCGGGCGCTCAGCCGCAGACTATTGCAATAGGGGACAGCGGAAATGATATCCTGATGCTGGAAGCGGCGGACAAGGCGTTGATCATCCGATCACCGGTACACCAGCCGCCGCAATTAAAGCGAACGGATAACTGCTGGCTGAGTGACGAAACCGGACCGACCGGTTGGGCTCGGGGCGTTAGCTCGCTGCTTGATCTGGACAATGCGTAAACGGGGGAATAGTTATGGCGGATTTCTATCAGAACGGTATTGTGACGACCCTGCACAACCTGTATCAGCGATCGCTGGAGGACATGGAGCGGGAACTCTCGTCTTTTTCGCAAAAGCGGCCACTGGGGTTAATCCTGCCATCGCTATTCTCCGAGTTGGAAGGCGAGGCATTGCCGCGGATTGTGCAGCACTTGAAACAGGTGCCTTACATTCGCGAGATCGTTATAGGCCTGGACCGCGCGGACGAAAGTCAGTATCGCCATGCGCTGGCCTTCTTTAAGGAACTTCCGCAGCATCACCGGGTATTGTGGAATGACGGCCCGGCGCTGACCGCGCTGGATCGGGATTTGCGAGCGCTTGGGCTCGCGCCCAAGGAGGCGGGCAAGGGCCGCAATGTTTGGTATTGCATGGGCTATGTGCTGGCATCGGGCAACACGGAATCCGTGGCGCTGCACGATTGCGATATCGTTACCTACGATCGAAGTTTGCTGGCGCGGCTGATCTACCCGGTCGCCAATCCGCAGTTTAATTACATGTTTTGCAAAGGCTACTACAGCCGTGTTTCCACCGGAAAAATTAACGGCCGCGTGTGCCGACTGCTGGTTACCCCGCTGTTGCGCGCACTGCGCAAAGTCTACGGCAACTTGGAATACCTGCAGTATATGGATAGCTATCGTTACTCGCTGGCGGGCGAGTTCTCGTTTCGCAAGGATGTGCTGAGCGACCTTCGCATCCCCAGCGACTGGGGGCTGGAAATAGGCGTGCTGTCGGAGATGTACCGCAACTACGCCACCAATCGGTTGTGCCAGGTGGATATTGCCGATACCTACGACCACAAGCATCAGGATATTTCCAGGGACAACGATGAGGCCGGCTTGTCAAAAATGTCGATCGATATCAGCAAAGCCCTGTTCCGCAAACTGGCCACGCAGGGCAAGACCTTGAATACCGAAACCTTTCGCTCGATCAAG
>JANQKW010000316.1 GCA_028280905.1 Porticoccaceae bacterium | reverse complement strand
TCAATATAACTGTTAATACCCTTGACCAGAGCGTGCTGCAGGCGCTTGTTGACCGGCCAAGTGCGCCACTCGAGATCTTCTTTCGCCGCTTCACCCCCGCTGCCGCGGTACTTTTCGGCGATTTCCAGCAGCTTTTCGGTACTGTCGGGATGCCGGTTCAGAATCACATCTTCCACCCGATCCCGCAGATCCGCCGGCAGGTCGTCGTAAACGGCCAACTGGCCTGCATTGACAATGCCCATATTCAGCCCGGCGCGAATGGCGTGGTACAGAAATACCGAGTGGATGGCCTCCCGCACCGGGTTATTACCGCGGAATGAAAAGGACACATTGCTAATGCCGCCGGAAACATTGGCGCCGCCTAGGTTCTGCCGTATCCAGCGCGCCGCGTCGATAAAGTCCAGCGCGTAATTATTGTGCTCCTCGATACCGGTGGCCACTGCAAACACATTGGGGTCGAAAATAATATCCGCTGGATTAAAGCCAACTCGGTTCACCAGAATGTCATAGCTGCGGCGGCAAATCTCGATGCGCCGCTGCAGGTTATCCGCCTGTCCTTCCTGGTCAAATGCCATTACCACCACGGCAGCGCCATATAGCAGGCAGCGCCTGGCCTGTTCGACAAAAATGTCTTCGCCTTCCTTTAGGCTGATGGAGTTCACTACCGGCTTGCCCTGGATACACTTGAGTCCCTCCTCGATGACATCCCATTTGGAGGAATCCACCATAATCGGGACCTTGCAGATATCCGGTTCGGAGGCCAGCAGTTTCAGGAAAGTGGTAATGGCGCTGTGGGCATCCAGCATACCCTCGTCCATATTGACATCGATAATCTGCGCGCCATTGTCTACCTGTTGGCGAGCCACCTCGAGCGCGGTTTCATAGTCGCCTTCCAGGATCAGTTTTTTGAAGCGGGCCGAACCCGTGACATTGCAGCGCTCGCCAATGTTAACGAACAGCGAATCGTCGGTAATATTGAAGGGCTCCAGCCCGGCCAGCCGGCACGCTCTGCCAGCGTCCGGAATTTGGCGCGGCGACAGCTTGTCCACTTGTTCGGCTATGGCGCGAATATGTTCCGGTGTCGTGCCACAGCAACCGCCGACAATGTTGAGGAAGCCTGCGTCCGCCCATTCTCTAATGTGCCGGGACATTTGTTCCGCATCCAGGTCGTATTCGCCAAACTCGTTGGGCAGTCCGGCGTTTGGGTGGGCGGAGACATGGGTTTCGGCGATGCGGGACAGCACCTCCACATATTGCCGCAGCTTGTCCGGTCCCAGCGCGCAGTTGAGCCCGATCGAAACCGGTCTGGCGTGGCTCAGGGAGTTGTAAAACGCCTCCGTTGTCTGTCCCGACAGCGTGCGGCCGCTCTGATCGGTAATAGTGCCGGAAATCATGATCGGCAGCTCGACACCCGTTTCGTCAAAATACTGTCTGACCGCAAACACCGCGGCCTTGGCGTTAAGTGTGTCGAACACGGTTTCAATCAGGATGATATCGGCGCCGCCCTCCACCAATCCCCGGGTAGCTTCGGTGTAATCCGCCACCAGTTCATCGAAGCTGATTGCCCTGGCCGCGGGATCCGCGACATCGACGGAAACTGAAGCGGTTTTTTGGTTGGGCCCCAGCACCCCTGCGACAAATCTGGGTTTGTCGTCGGTGCTGTACTTGTCTGCCGCCGCTCGGGCAAGGCCGGCTGCCGCTCGGTTAATCTCCTCGGCATACTCCGACAGGTTATAGCGGGCCAGGTCGCTGGCGGTGGCGTTGAAACTGTTGGTCTCGATGATGTCTGCGCCAGCCGCCAGATAGGCTTCGTGAATATCGCGAATAACAGAAGGTTGCGTCAGCGTCAGCAGGTCATTCATGCCCTTCAGGCGAACGCTCCAGTCTGCGAATCTTGCTCCCCGGTAGTGCTCTTCTTCCAGCTGGTGCCGCTGGATCATGGTGCCCATGGCGCCGTCCAGAATCAGGATACGTTGTTCCAGGGCTGCTGAAAGCGCGCAGATGCTCTGCTGAGAAGTCGAATTCGTCATGGCGCGCAATGTAACATCCCGCCCAATCTATATCAATAAATTTTGATATAGATTGGAGAGATGGGTGCTGGCGGCGCTTTCCGGGCGGCAAACTCGTCTATTGTTTAGCGTTAGGCCGCCTGCTAGAATACATGACTAAATTACTAGGTTATAGGCATATGTTGAGTATCGATATAACGGCATCGGCACAGGACTACCTGAAGGAGCTGCTGGCCAAGCAGGATTGCGAAGACATAGGCATCCGCATGTTTGTAAGCGATCCGGGCACACCCAGCGCTGAAACCTGTCTGGCTTATTGCCGACCAGGGGAGAGCGAGGAAGATGATCACCAAGTGCAACTTGAGCATTTTGTGGCCTATTTCGAAAAGCGCAGTTTGCCCTTTTTGGAAGATGCCGTGGTCGACTATTCGGCGGACAAATTTGGTGGTCAACTGACCATCCGGGCGCCCAACTCCAGAGTGCCAAAGGTATCCGACGATAGCCCCGTCGAAGATAAAATCAACTATGTGCTGCACAGCGAGATTAATCCGGGCCTGGCCGCCCACGGGGGTATGGTTACCCTTGAAGACGTGGTTGAGCATGTGGCGATACTGAGGTTCGGTGGTGGTTGCCAAGGTTGCGGCATGGTGGACCTGACCTTGAAAGAGGGCGTGGAAAAAACCCTGATGGAGAAAATCCCCGAGCTAAAAGGGGTTCGTGATACGACGGACCACACAGACCGGAGCCAAGCGTACTACAAATAACCCTACTATCTATAGGGTTGATTTTTACCCTATAATAAACGGTCCCTCCTGAGGAATTCTTAGAGCCCATGCCCAGAACGCCAGAGTACGACAGAGCCGAAGCCCTATCTGCCGCAATGGATGTTTTTTGGCAGTACGGCTATGAGGCCAGCTCAATCCAAAAGCTGTTGGACGCTATGAAGATTAATCGTGGCAGTCTATACAGCGCCTTTACCGATAAGCAAACCCTGTTCAAATCGACATTAGATCTCTATGCGCAGGGCATCCAACAGATGGTTGAGCAGCAGATCATCGGCGAAGACCCCTCGGATCCGATTGGCTCGCTGCAGAACTTTTTTGAAAATGCCTTCTTGGATCAGTCGAGCGACGCCGCGGCAAACGGTTGCCTGCTGTTCAATACCGTGACCGAACTCTCCTCGAGCGCGCCGGACCTGGCAATTTACGCCAAACAGAATATCAAGCCGGTGCGCGATATGTTTAACCGTTATATCCACCAGGCCATAGAGTTGGATCTGATCGCCGGCGACAGTGATGCGGAGACGCTTACCGAGTCGCTTTTGGCTTTTCTGGCGGGGTTGCGGGTGCTGTGCAAGATGGGCGTGGACGACCAGCAGCGCAAAAAAATCATTCACACCACGCTGTGCGGTCTGTTCAAATAGGGACTGTTAATCCCGCCCGGCTAATTCGTTCTACCGGGCAGCACGTCCCGCAGCTTCTCCGCCATCTCCGTTAACGCCTTTTCCGTCGTCTCCCAGCCGATGCAGGCGTCAGTGATAGAAATGCCGTATTTAAGGTCGGCCAGGTTCTCGGGAATTTTTTGGTTGCCCTCGTGCAGGTTGCTCTCAATCATCAAGCCGACAATGGATTTGTTGCCTTCAAGGATCTGATTGGTCACATTCTCCAGCACCAGCGGTTGCAGTGCGTGGTTTTTGTTGGAGTTGGCGTGGCTGCAGTCCACCATGATATTGGGTTTTATGCCGGCCTTTTCCAAGTCCTGCTCGCACAGGGAGACACTGACGGAATCGTAATTCGGTTTGATATCGCCGCCGCGCAGTACCACGTGCGCATAGGGATTGCCGCCTGTGGTGATCACGGATACGCGCCCCTCTGAGTTAATGCCGAGGAAGCGGTGCGGGCTGGCCACCGACTTCAACGCATTGATCGCTACGGTCAGGCTGCCGTCTGTGCCGTTTTTAAAACCCACCGCGGACGACAGGCCGCTGGCCATTTCCCTGTGGGTTTGCGATTCCGTAGTCCGCGCGCCAATCGCGGACCAGGAAATCAGGTCCTGCAGGTATTGGGGCGAGATCGGGTCCAGCGCTTCGGTGGCGGTGGGCAGGCCCAACTCCGCGATATCCAGTAATAGTTTCCGCCCGATATGCAGGCCCTTGGTAATCCGAAACGAATCGTTCATGTCCGGGTCATTAATCAGCCCCTTCCAGCCGGTAGTGGTGCGGGGTTTTTCAAAATATACCCGCATCACCAAATAAATCGTGTCCTCCACGTCTTTGGAAAGTTTGACGAGCCGCTGCGCATAGTCCATCGCGGCGTCGACATCGTGAATGGAGCATGGGCCCACGACGATCATAATGCGGTGGTCATTGCCGTCCAGGATATTTTGGATAATCTGCCGGCCTTTTTCCACGGTAGACTCCACCTTGTCGGTGACCGGCAACTCCTTTTTCAACGCGCTTGGCGTTATCAGTATGTCCTGGGACCGGACATTAATGTTTTCAATACTGGCTTGGGACATAAATATTCCTGCGTGACATCTACTACCCGGCACGCCTGTCTGGGGTTCTCGGGCCTTAAAAGCGGCATTCTACTGTAAAACGGCTTCGTGGTGGTGCTATTGTCCCTATAGATTTTGTTGATAATGGTATAAACCTTCGACTAATGTATGTTGGGTCAGGCTCTTTGTGGCGGCAATCATGATAAGGATTTACGCTGACTGATCAGCCAATAGCGGACGTTTTTAGGTCGGAGCCAGATTCCCGTCCCGCCAGGGGAGGTTTGTCCGTGACCGGCCGCTAAGTTTGCAAAATTGCCGGCGCTGCGGTAACTCGCTGTCGCTCAAAC
>JANQKW010000314.1 GCA_028280905.1 Porticoccaceae bacterium | reverse complement strand
GGGCCATATTCGCGGCGGCCTGGGCATCGTCAACGTGTCCCCCTCCATGGCGTTCGGCGGGATATCCGGCTCGGCGGTGGCCGACGTGTCGGCACTGGGCAGCACGCTTATCCCAATGATGGAAAAGCGCGGCTTTCACCGCGATTTCAGCGTCAATGTCACCACCAGTTCCGCGGTGTTGGGGTTGCTGATTCCGCCGAGCCACAACATGATTATCTATGCGATAGCCGCCGGCGGCAGCGTGTCGATTGCCTCCCTCTTCGTGGCCGGACTGATCCCCGGCATTATCACCGGACTCTGCTTGATCGGCGTGGTATATATGATGTCGGTAAAGCGCGCCTATCCCCGCGAAGACTTTCCGGGGTGGCGAATTCTGGCGCAGGCGTTTGTCAAGAGCCTGCCCGGTTTGATGACCGCGGTGATTATCCTGGGCGGCGTGATGAGCGGGATTTTCACCGCCACCGAATCCGCGGCGATAGCGGTTTTCTGGGCGATTTTGGTATCGACGCTGGTCTACCGCTCGCTGGATTTCAAACAATTCAAGGCCGCCACCGAAGCGGCGCTGCGCACCACCGCGATGGTAATGATCGTCATCGGTTGCGCGGCAGCGTTTGGCTGGGTGCTGGCGGTCAATGAAGTGCCCGTACGGTTAGCCGAGTTGGTGGCGCCGCTGGCTGATAACCCAATTCTGCTGCTGTTGTTGATCAACGTGATGCTGTTGTTGCTCGGCGCCATTATGGATATGGCCCCGCTGATTATGATTATGACGCCCATCCTGCTGCCAGTGGTTGAAAAAATAGGCATGGACCCGACCCAATTCGGCATTATGATGATTCTCAACCTGGGTATAGGCCTGATCACGCCCCCGGTGGGCGCGGTGCTGTTTGTCGGCAGCGCCATCGGCAAGGTAACGCTGGAAGACGTGGTAAAAACCATGTGGCCGTTCTATTGCGCCCTGTTGGTTGCCCTATTGTTTATTACCTTCGTACCCGAAGTTTCCCTCTGGTTGCCCAGCCTGATTTCGGACTAGAGGCATGCGTCACTCACACTCATCCCAGAGAAGAATAAGCCCATGAGATTACCAATCCTTACCCTGGTCAGTCTGTTGTTCAGCATTTCGGCCTGCGCGTCGCAACGGCCGGTTGATCTGGTATACCCCTTCCTCGACAGCGCCAATAGCCGCTGGTTTTTTTTCGATTCAGCCTCGCGTCCGTTCGGCATGGTCAATTTAAACCCCGACACGGAACTCGGCGGCGCCTGGGGCAGCGGCTACCGCTACAATTCCACTTCCATCAAGGGTTTTAGCCATGTTCACGCCTGGCAGTTGTCCGGTTTATCGGTAATGCCGGTGGTGTCCGACTTGCCTCTCGATCAGCTGGAGGATGACTACTATTCAGACTTTAGCCACGACCGGGAAACCGCGCGACCGGGGTATCACAGGGTTTGGTTGGAGCGCTATGCTATTGACGTGGCGCTGACCGCCACCACGCGAGTCGGTTTCCACCAATATTCCTTTCCCAAAAACAAAACCCCTAAAATATTTCTCAAACTCACCGGCAAGCTGGGCCCGGTGGAGATTACCGACGCCAACCTCAAGCAAACCGGGAGATATTCGCTTTCCGGCTTTGTCGAGAATGGCCCGACGGTACGCCGCCCCAAAGCAACGCCGGTTTATTTCCATATCGAGTTAAACAAGCCAATTAAGCGGCTGCACGGCAAACCCAGTCTTAACGCGCTTATCGAGCTAGACAAAACGTCTGATCCGGTGTTTATGAAGGTGGGCATCTCCTATACCAGCGCCGCTAATGCAAAGGCCAATATGGACGCGGAACTGAGCCATTGGGATTTTGGAAAAATCCGCGAGGAAGCGGAACAGGACTGGAACAGCTGGCTATCGAAAATAACCGTAACCGGTGGCAGCGAAAAACAGCGCCGGCGCTTTTA
>JANQKW010000068.1 GCA_028280905.1 Porticoccaceae bacterium | reverse complement strand
TTTGCGCGGTTGAAGTGGAGCAGACCGAACCGGCGGCGAAACAGTCTCAACCGATGAAACGTCCGCCGCAACCAGAACAGCCGGAAAGCCTGGATGAACCGCTGGTTGCGGAAATCAGAACAGAGCCGGCCAGAGGCGGATTGCGCCTGCTGTTGCTGATGGTGTTAGCTATTAGCTTGGCGGCCGCGCTAGTATTTCAGGGGCCGGAGCGGATTATTAGCGATATTTCCGACAACCGCATGATTGCACAATTGCGCGCCGGCGTGGCCGACTTGCTGGGCGACGGCAAAAGTACCGCCGAGGCAATTCTGTTTGAAGAGCCCTTTGCCGAGGATGCGGTTCCATCCCCACTCATTGAACCTGAGCAAGCGGCGCCGCGGGATTTCACGGATTTTCAAGTGCCAGACGCAGCCGTTGCTGAAGCCGATGACAAGCCGGCGGAAGCGGAGACAGTTATCGCGCAGTCGATGTTGGATCAGGGCGACGGGCCGTTGGATGCCGAGCAACAATTAGTAGCGGTCGATACCGGGGTGGAACCCGAGCCGGAAACAGGGCTACAGCTCAAAGAAGCGCCCGCGCCGGCTGTGCCAACACCCGAGCCGGTTGCAGACGAGCCGCTGGAGGTCGCTGAGCCGCCGTTCTCGACTGAGCAACCAGAGGGTGTTGTGGCGTCAGTTGAACCGCAAGCCGCCCTGGACGGCGAGCCGGATTCGGCCTTGGTTGACATAGGTGGCCGGCCGGCGGTGGGTTATTTAATGCAGGATGCGCTGCGCGCTTATTCCGATTTAGTCGAAAGACAGGAGTCAGGTGAGTTGCGCGTGGTTCCCATGGGAATACACCTGGACGGCTCCACCGACTTCCAGAATTTCAGCAATTCGGTGGATGGGCTGGCATTCGTACTGCGGAATTACAGCGGCGTCAGGCTGGAAGTGATCCAGCGCAAACATGTTTCAGGCGCGCTAGAGCCGGCCGCCTCCAATGATTTCCTGGTGGAAATGATGGTTGCCAAACTGGTGGAGAAAGGCGGGGTAAAAGAGGACAAGATCGCCAGGCAAACGTCTCCATTAGTGCCGGACGGCACATTCAAACCGATTATCGAGTTGCGGGTAATACCCGATATCTGAAGCTCAACTCGCCGCCCGGTTCTCCATACAGTGGGTAATCTGCTGTTTAAAATGGTCCTTGTGTTGTTCCGCACAGTCCAGAATTTCTCTCGCGCGGTAAAACTCCAGCACCCGAATGCCCATTAACTCCGGTGTAAAGTAAACGTCCGGCCGATGGGTGACCAACTTTTCGCGAATAATGCTCTTCTGCATGATCTGAAACGTATTGAAAACCGCATCCGACAGCGAGGGGGTTTTCGGCGAAGTGGTCTTGACGCCCAGCGCGTCCACCGCAATCGTGATATCGCAGTGGGAATGCAACCGGTCAAACGGCACCGGGTTAACCGCGCCGCCGTCAATCAGTACCGAGCCGTTGAGCTTTACCGGTTCCAGTAGTCCCGGCAGAGACATGCTGCCGCGAATAGCCGGCAGCAGCGGCCCGCTCTCCAGCACATGCTCTTCGCGGCTCCAAAAGTCCGCGGCGATAACGCGCAGCGGTACCTGCAACGCTTCAAAGGTGGTGCTTTCAATGCTGTCAAACAGATAGGTCAGCAGGTTCTCAACCCGAATCAATCCCCTGCCGCGAAATTGCGGGGCGATAAAATCCATCCACTTGAAAATGTGCCGTTTGGTTACCAGATGCTTGATGGTCTCGTCCTTCTCGAGGCTGAACCTCAGGAACATCTCGCGGATATCCGTGGGGCCGGCGCCGCCCGCGTAGAGCGCGCCAACGACCGCGCCAATACTGGTGCCGGCAATCGATACGGGCTTTAGCCCGAGTTCCTCTATCGCCTCCAGCGCTACGATATGCGCAATTCCCTTGGCACCGCCGCCGCCCAGAGCTAAACCGATATTTTCCATGTTGTCATCTTATCGTCCGATCAATCGATATTTCAACGCTAACGCAGCTGGCCGGACAGTTGGGGTGCGTTGGCCAAGCCCGGCTGCAGTGGCTGTAACCCAAACCAAATTGTCAGCGATTTCAACAGGCTCTTGTTGGCGTGGTGAATTTCCCGGTTAACATTCAGTTGGGTGGATAGCTGCGTGTCGTTGTCATCAACCAATTCCCGCTGATCCGCTGGCGCCGCGCTTGCGTAGACGCGGGCATCCATGGCGTGGTGGTGCCGGTCGTTGGTTTGCAGCAGCGCATCCGTTTCCTCGCGAAGATAATCCAGCCCATGCTGTTCCAACATCAGCGACAGAAGTTGTGTGTAAAAGTCGCGATGAAACTGTCGCTGCAACCGGAAAAGCTCCGCGGCAGCTGGGTTGCTGCTGTCCCGTAACCGGCTAAGGTTTTTGTGGATATCCTTAAGGGTCTTGCTGGTATACACCAATGCCCGGGTCATCTCCAGCAGCCCGGTCATCAGCTGCGCTTGGTCCTCGCCCAGCGGCTGTTGCTGCAGTCGCAAAGCGAATCGAAGCAGCTCGTCCTCGCGGTCTTTGATCAGCTCATAGCGGTCTTTCCAGGAGCCGTCGGCGTCCTGAACAGCCCCGTGTAACGCCGTTTCGCTCACGCCCTCAGGCAATACTTGCGCACTGGTAAGCCGAAAATGCTTGAGATTATTGGCCAGCGCATACAGCCACAGCATTCGCACTTGGGACTTCATCGCCGACAACGCGGCTTCGGGAACATCCGTGGGCATGTTTTCTATAACCGAGCGCTGTTGTTCGGCCTCGGTAAACCAGCGGCTGATCCAGCGTGAGAAGGGCTTGAGAAACGGCAAAAAGCACAGCAGCCCGAGCAGATTAAAACTACTGTGAAACGCCACCAGGGAGTAGAGGGGATCGGTGATAGTCAGCATCGCCAGTAGTTGGGGCAGCAGTGGCAACAGCAGCACAAATGCGGCGATATCGACTGTCAGGTTAAACACCAGGTGGGCCAAGGCCAAACGCTTTTTGATAGCGCTGCCCGTCAAGCTACCCAGTACCGTGGTGCTGGTGGTGCCTATATCCGCGCCAATAACCAGCGCCGCGGCTTCCGGCAGGCCAATCAGCTGGGCGTGCAGCGCGGTCAGTGTCAGCATCATGGTCGCCGAACTGGACTGAATAATCGCCGTCACCAATATCCCGACCAGCAAATAGACAAGGGCGGGATGTCCGTGCAATAGGCTGACGTCCCAGGAGGCCGGCAGTCCGGATACGCTGGTTTTCATCAGCGACAGGCCGTACAGCAGCAACCCCAGCCCTAGCACCAGTTTGCCGAATGCGTGAGCCCGGCTGGCGCGTGTCAGTAAAATCTGGCTCAGGCAACCCAGGCCAAACAGCGGGATTGCCATGCCTTCCAGGTCCAGCTTGAATCCGATGGTGGCGACCAGCCAGCCGGTGGCGGTAGTGCCCACGTTGGCGCCAAGCAATACGCCAATACCATTGTAAAGGGGGATAATACCGGCGCTGGCGAAGGCCAATACCAGCAGGCTGACCATTGAGCTGCTCTGCAGCAGGGTGGTTATTGCCACGCCGAAGCTGGCGCTGCTCACCGGTGTGGAAGTGAATTGCATCAGCCAGCGCTTCAGGCTGACATTGCTGATATCACGCAATCCCGCTTCCAAACGTGACATCCCGTAGAGAAAGATCCCCAAGCCGATTAGCAATTCCCAGGCGATACCTGTCATTACAATTCCATAAAAATTTAGCGGTACTCCGTCCAATCAAGCCAGTCAGCTTGGTTGGCGCCCCCGCTGCTATTGGTTTTCAATGCAGTGTTCCGAAACATTTGCAATTGTGCAACTATAGTGACCGAGATGGAACCAGAGACTTTCTACCTGATAGCGGCGGACGCAATTCTGCTCATCCATGCGTTTTTTGTGGCGTTCGTGGTGTTCGGCCTACTGCTGATTTTCGCGGGTAAGCTACGTTACTGGGCCTGGGTTCGGAACTTTTGGTTTCGCATTGCGCACCTCGTCGCTATCAGCGTCGTGGTGTTGCAATCCTGGCTGGGCGCCATTTGCCCGTTAACCATTTGGGAGATGAACCTGCGTGCAAAAGCTGGCGACACACTCTATGAGGGGACTTTTATCGCCCACTGGCTGGATAAGCTTTTGTACTACCAGGCGCCTGAATGGGTATTTATTGTCATTTATACGCTGTTCGGTGCGTTGGTTGTTGGCAGTTGGATTTGGGTGCGCCCCCGGTCCCCACTCCGGCTCTAATAGGCGGTTTTTCGCTATACTGCCGTCATATCCTCCTAAATAAAGGGACCTGCAGTGAAAAAGTTATTGATTGCGCTTTTGGTATTCCCGGCAGTATTTTTTGTCTTATCGCTCAGTTTAATACTTATACCACCCGCCGCGCACACTGTAATTGACGGTATTAATCAGACGAAAGCCGATATCAACTCTCTGGGTGTCAACTACGCCACCTTCAAGGCCCGAGATGGTGCAACCCTGTTTTACCGCTACTACCCGTCCAGCCGGCCCACCGATAGCGTATTTATCCTGATCCATGGCATTACGGTGGATTCAGCGGGAATGATGGCAACCGGTGAGGCCGTGGCAGAGGCGGGCAATGCGCATGTTTACCTTCCCGATGTTCGCGGCCATGGCCATTCAGGCCAGCCTAGGGGAGATGCAGACTATATCGGGCAACTGGAGCACGACCTTTCCGACTTGATAACTGTTATACGCGAACAAAGGCCCGACGCCAAAATAATTGTCGGCGGCCACTCGGCGGGGGGCGGTTTGCTGATACGCTATATAGGCAACACAGATGACCTGGCGCCTGTCGATGGCTACCTGCTGGTGGCGCCATTTATGGGCGCCGACGCACCGACCGCTTACCCGGCCGATCCCGATGCCCCACATAATCCGAACGCCCGACAAATTTATATCAGGCGCATTGTCGGTTTAACCATGTTGAACAAGGTGGGCATTACCCGCTTCAATCACATGCCGGTTTTTTACGACCCGATACCGGTGGACAACCCCTACCCTTCCATTCGGAATCGTTCCTACAGCTTTAATCTGCTCATGAGTTTCGGACCAAATAATTACCTGACTGATTTAGCCCGGCTCGACAAACCCGTTACCGTGTGGGTAGGAGAAAACGACAACATCTTTAATGCCAGCAAGTACCCCGAAACATTCAAGCCTTTCGGAATAACGGCAAAAATACTGCCTGGCCTCGATCATGATACCATCATGCTTCAGCAGGAATTTATTGATAGGGTTAACCGGTGGCTAATGTCGGACTTTTAAAGTGAATTTTGTCCATAACCAGCCAATCGGAAGGAAAAATATGAGCGAAATACGAAAGGGCAGTTGCCACTGTGCAAGCGGAAAGGCGCGGTAATGGGCAGCGTGCCAATGGGTCAACTTCGCGTGACCCAGGGCGCAGAATTTTTAACCCTGTATCAATGGAACACCCGGGTCGCCGAGCACTACTTTTGCAAGGTCTGTGGAATCTATACCCATCATCGAAGACGCAGCGCGCCGGATGAATACGGCTTTAATGTCGCCTGCCTGGAAGGCGATGTCGATATAGATGAATCCGCCTTGCTATGGGTGGATGGCGCCGCGGCTTCTCTGGTGGATAAATAGCGGCAATGAGATCAATAGGGAATTGATTTCATTGCCAGCTTAATAGCGCAACAGTTCCAGCCCGCTATCGCCGATCAGGTAGAGCCCGAGGATTAACAGCCCGCAGTTCATCACGCGCCTGTAAGTATGATCGGGCAACAGGTCTTTAAGTTTCACGCCGCTTTTGATGCCCAGCCATCCCACCGGCGTCATCAGCAGTAAAAAAACGCCCACGTTTAGACTGAGCTGGCCCACTGCGGCATACCCCGGCAACTTGATCAGGTTGGTTAGGGTGAAGAAAATAGTCGCGGTGCCCAGATAGGTAAGCTTGTCGATATTAAGCCCCAGCAGGTAACCGCTCAATGGTGGACCGCCGGCATGGGCGATAAAACTGGTAAACCCGGAAACTCCGCCCGCCGCGGTCGCCGCCAACGCGGTGTGTCGAACCCGTGTGGGGCGCGAGGCGTGAGGCATCAGGTTGGACAGTGAAAACCATAGGGCAATACACCCCACCATCAGCTTTATATGGAGTGCATTAAACAGGGTAAAGCAAAATGCGCCGAGCACGATGCCGGTTATGGAACCGGCGATTAAGGGTTTAAGTAACGCAATATCGACATCCCTTTTATAGATCCTGACATTTAGCATATCCATAAAGATCAGCACCGGCAGCAGCATGGCGGCGGCCAGTTTCGGGTCCATAATCAGCGACAGCATCGGCATGGCCAGCACGCCGGGGCCACCGGCAAACCCGGATTTGGAAATCCCGGTTAGGTAAACGCTGAATGTGGCGACTACCCAAAAAATAATCGGCTGCGACTGCAACTCGTGCCACGACATCTGCGGGGTTCCTGTTACTGCGAGTGGGTTGACCGGAGCATAACACAACTGTGAATCGGGGATACGCTGCTTTGTGCCAGTAGCGGACGTTCTGGGTTGGTGCCATCTTCCCGTCCCGCCAGGGGAGGTTTATCCGTGACCGGCCGTTAAGTTTGCCAAATTGCCGGCGCTGCGGTAACTCGCTGTCGCTC
>JANQKW010000259.1 GCA_028280905.1 Porticoccaceae bacterium | reverse complement strand
ACAGCGAGGCCACAGCCAAAACGTCAGGTAGCGATGCGGAAGCCATAGCCAAGGGTGAAGCCGAGGCCACAGCCGGAAACGGCAGTGCCGAAGCGGAGGCCGACAGCGAAGCTGAAGCTAAAGTAGCAGGAGGCGATGCTGAAGCCGTAGCCGAGGGTGAAGCTGGCGCCGAAGCTAAGCTGGAAAAGGATGCAGCTTAACTCGCCATGGCCGTAATCTTGGAAACGGAGATTTCAAGACTACGGCCTTTATTAACCGACCAGGAACCCAACATGTACTCAGTAAACGGTTTTGAAAACACCTCAGTGGTAAGGGATAGCGGTAAGCGAAATTTGTCTTCAACCGCTGCGTCCACACGCTCTGAAAGCTTTACCGCACAGGTTGAAGACCGGCAGAGGAAAGGTAACACAGCAGAGGCTTCTCCTACGCCGAGAGATGAGGGTCGTGCTTTGGTACAAAGAGTTATTCAGTTTTTACTTCAAGGTAATGCTGATAAAACAACTGATGGTAGAGGAGCGGGCCAAGCGATGAATCAGCCTCGTAAAAATCGAGAAAGTTCCGCGAGTGTGAGTAGTTTTCATAGTGCGAGTGCTAGTGCTAGTGCAAGCGCAACTGCCGGAGCCGGAAGCAATATTAACGTCAGCACGGGAAGTTCGAAAGATGGATCCATAAGCAGCGATATGCAGGCTAGTGGTCAAGACAATGCCGGCGCCAAAGTAGAAAGTGTTAATCTGGGACCCGATATGGAGGCGGCCAAGCAGCAAGCTTCCGCGCTATTGGATCGTCTGGCAAGTGAAAACGACGGCAAGTTTACCCTGGTACTTAGAAAATCGGAGGGCGGCCAATTTGTGGCCGATATCTATACCGGAGATGTAGGAGACGTAGGTAGTGGTCCGGATGTCGTTGCTGTAATGGCAAAACAGAAGCAATCGAGTAGTAGCTAGTATAGATATAGATAGCCTCAAACACCCTATTTGTACGACTGCCATAATTTGCCCAATACATTTGTATTGGGCTTTTTTTGATGTAAGTATTACTAGCGCTGGATAGGAACAGTCCCCGTTCAGCTATATAGTTAAAGGTATCGGGTATATGCCTTATCACATAATTCGTGTTGCGTTGTGTTCTGAATGTGAAGCGGAGTGTGGCAATGACTATTAAGATCTATGTAGAAAATCTCGAGATGCATGTGTTCCAAAAGGCCAGAAGGCGCGCTGCGTGTCATGGGTGGATATTGGATAAGCACGATAGGATTGGTTACATCGATGTGTTGATATTCTATAGTGATGAGCTATCAAACATAGCTCATGTTATCCCTATATTGGAAAGGGCTCATAGTCTGGTGATAATCAGTGTTATTGACTATTGGTTTTACCCCGACAGGACGGATTCTCAGTTAAGAGCAGTTTGACTCGAATGCTCTAGTTTTCGTCGCTTCCTCGGATTGTAGGTCAGTTCGATGTATTCGAACATATCCGCCCGCGCCTCAACTCGGGTGGTGTAGTGGCGGCGGTTCACGCGTTCCCGTTTCAGCAGGCCGAAGAAGCTCTCGGCGGCCGCGTTGTCGTAGCAGCTGCCAACCGCACTCATACTGCAGGTGATGTTGTGACCAGCCAGAAACTGCTGATACTCATGGCTGGAAAACTGAGACCCACGATCTGAATGCAGTACCACCGGTTCTTTGCTCTTTCTATGCCATAGGGCCATTAGCACGGCCTGGATGACCAGTTGGCGATCCATTCTGCTGCTCATGGACCAGCCGACTACTTGGCCACAGAACAGATCCACGACGACTGTCAGATATAGCCAGCCTTCACCCGTACGGATATAGGTGATGTCAGTCACCCACTTAGTGCCAGCTGTGTCGGCAGTAAAGTCGCGCTCCAGGTGATTCCTGATGTTGCCAGGTCTTTGCTCGGATTTTCGGTTGCGCCATTTACGAGCGGCGGGAATACCCTGTATATCGTGCGCTTTCATCAGTCTGGCAACCCGGTTCAGGCTGCACGTCTCGCCTTCATAGCGCAGATTCTCCCAGATTCGAGGGCTTCCATGCACGCCATCGCTGTCTTCATGAAGCGCACTGATCCGCCTCAATAGTTGCTGATTATCTAGAGCCCGCTTGCTGGGAGGCCGGTGCCGCCAATCGTAGTAGCCGCTGGTAGAGACCTTCAGCAATCGGCACATCATTTTCACTGGGTAAGTTCCGCGGCAACGCTCGATCATCTGGAATCTCACTTGGATTCCTTGGCGAAGAACGTTGCCGCTTCGCGCAAAAAATCTCGTTCCTTTTTGACTTGGCGAAGCTCTCGCTCAAGCTGGGCTATCTTCTCGTCGCGTGGATTGCCGTGACCGGGGAACACTCGCTTTCCTGGTTCCGCGGCCTGTTTCACCCAACGGCGCAGCATGTTGTCATTGATGCCTAGATTTCGGGCGATCTCGGAAACTGGAATGTCTGATTGCTGGACTAGGCGCACAGCCTCTTGTTTATACTCAGCTGAGTACCGTCTTCTCTGGGACATGGGATACCTCTCTTAAGTGGTGATTATCCACTCTTTTCTGGGTATCCGTCATGCCGGGGTAAAACCATATCCCGGTGCTTATATACCCGACGAATGTAGTGATTCGCTATACTGATTTTGAAATAGCGATCCATAGCTGTTCTATCCCTTTAGCGCTAGGCTGTCTGCCCCGGTTGTCGTAATACCGATATGCCTAGCGAGACTATCACTATTGTAAGGTTCCAACGTAGCCACAAAGTTGTATTTTTCTGCTTACCATATTCTGCTAGCCTAAAAAATGAAAATTGTCTGGCTCTATTTGATTCCATACGGATAGGTATGATATGACGATTAACGAATAGGAAACAAGGATGGTGAATATGATGACAACAATGTAACTAATGAGGTGACATATGAGCGCCAGCACTGGTAGTGCAACAGCAAATCGATCAACCGGAGCGAGCAATAAACAACAATCTCAACAACGCCCGGCCCCCAATAATAACGCCCAGAGCAATTTTAGGTCCGGCAGCAGTAAGAAGCCACCCTCCGCAAGTTCCAAGCCACCGGCAACTAATACCAAGCAATCCACAGCCAGCGCCAAACCACCGGCGACTGCTCCCAAGCAATCTGATGTCAACGCCAAGCAGCCATCGACGGCAGACCCCAAGCAATCCACAGCCGGCACCAAACCACCGGCGACTTCTCCCAAGCAATCTAATGTCAACGCCAAGCAGCCACCGACGGCAGACCCCAAGCAATCCACGGCTAGCTCAGCGCCGGTTGGTGATAGGAATACAACCCAAACGGCAACCAACAGCAATGATAAGTTCGAGGGTGGTAGCAAAGGCAGTTCATCACTTAATGGGAAGAATTTGGCTGGCACCGACACAACCAAAACTGCAGCCCCGGACACCACCCCGGCCACCGATGTTGCTACTGATACAAAGCCGTCTATCGAGCAGCGCGCAAGCAATTCGCTAGATCGCACAACAGAACTGTTCGCAAAAAATGCGAGAGAAGCTAAAGATAGCAATAACCATGACTATATGAGTCAAGCGTTAACCGGTAAGCCATTTGATCAACTCTCTGCAGATGAGCAAAAAGGCGTACTTAGTTTGCAAGATGAATTGATCGCCGGAAATATTAAACCGACAATTACAATCGCCCAGCCTGGTAGTGCAGAAGATATTGCCAGTGGCAATAAGGCTTTGGGGGACAATATCATTAATGAAGATTACCAGGCAGCTTATGTCCCTGGCGACGACCCCAAAAATGGTACGATCATGATTAATGAGGACCTGGTGAGTAAACGCAATGATCTAAGCCTCGATCGCGTTATGGCTGAAGAGTTGGGTGAGGCGGCCAGCACTGTTTATAAAAGTACACTTGAAAAATTAGGAGTAACCGATTCCGTTGCAGAAGGGGATGTGGGTGCGCGGGTTGGCCTAAACCAACTGCTTCAAGCCCAAGGTAACCAACCGGTTACTCCAGAGACAGCTCCGGAGCTGTACGTAAAAGACTCATCCGATGTAACACAGATTCGCGCAGGTGGAGAGGTGCTAGACGCAGTGGGGCGCGAGGCACAGTACAATGTTTCAATAACAGGAGGCGCTATTGATGTAGGTGCTCGTGTCACGATTAAGCAGGGCGATAACAGGCGTGTAATATCCGACGGCAGTTACGCGCAGGATAATGACCGTGAAGGTGGCAGACTTAATGTCAATGTCCCTCTTGATGGAGAAAGCAATCAAAGGATATCAATTAACGTTGACAATCCCGATTTTCCTGACTTTAGAACAGAAACTAATCCAAGAAACAACACGACACGGGTTGTTTCTGACGGCAGCCAACCTGACACCTGGACGGCTGAACAGCTTAACATATCCAAAGTCAGTATTGACCATCAGAGCCGAACCTTGAACTATGAGGTAAACTTAACCAAACAGGGCACCGATAGAATAGAAAAAATAACCGGGGGTGATTATACTTCATCACTAAGTGATGGGAATAGTGCGCAAAATCAAGCTGCGAGAAGAGGCTTTCAAACTGGGAAAGCCACCGAAGCACAGAAAGACGCAACTGGCGAAGCGATAACCAATGCCCAGCAAACCGCAGCCATTAATTTTACTCAGACGATGCTTGACCTTAACGCAACTATGACGGAGGTTTCTACAAAGTCCTATCAGGCTGTCACAAGTGGATTATCCTCAGGCTCTTCGTCGGAGTTAGCCAATGGAATTGGTAACATCTTAACGGATATGAATGTATTAGGCGAGCGGGCAGGCGCATTTTCCAATGCTGCAAAAGCCCTTGTAGATTCGGAGATTTCCAGCGAACGTGCAAATCAGATAATCAATGAAACGTTAGAAACCGAAGGGCAGACTTTGGAATCTGTTCAGGCCAGTTTTAGTCGAGCTGCTGCGCAATTTGCCACTAATGCTGCTAGATATATTAATCAGGGTGTGGATAGAATTAATAATCTCAAAAGTGCTGAAAGTCAACAGCGAATCGTGGCGGCATTGGGATTTCTTGCGGCCGGAATGGCCTTCGGAACAGGTGTAGGATCTGCTGCTGCTAGCGTAGCCGCCAAAGCGAGCGCTCTTGCTACCGTCCTTCCATTATCAGCAGGAAAGCAAGCCCTTCAAGAGTTAGGGGATAGCGCAGGTGAGCTATTTAATCGAGCATTTAGGAGCACAGAAAGCACTGATTTTTTCCTGGCTGCTGGAGAAGCATATGAAGCGGGGGAGCTCGATATTCAACAGCAAATAGAGGAACCATATTCATTGTCTGGCGAAAGCGGATTGCGCTCGCGCGGCTATGCAGAAGTCTTCGCCGGTCACCCTCAATTTGAGCGTGCTAAAAATGAACTAAGCCGCGCACTTGCTAGGGCTTGGCAAGAAAACGAATGGGGGGAAGAAATTCACAGAATAACAGTCACAGGACGAACAGATCATAAAGAGGTTGCGCTTCAGAGGGCTCACAAGTGGGTTGATGATAATAACATCGAGGAAAATCATTTAGTTTCATTAGATTATAATGATAATACAAGAGCTGGTGGCCCCGACGCCGGTAGACGGACGCAGAGATTTGTCAATCAATCATCGGGGGAGGTTATAATAAGAGCTACACCAATTTCACCGGCATTCGGCCCTTACGAACTACCGCCCTAGCCCGAGTATCTCACTAATTGACGCGAAGATAACAAATCTAAAGTTGTAGCTGGGGCATACAAGTGCCCCAGTGTCTGTTCAGTCTCCCTAATTGAATTGCAAAAGATATAGGGGTCCCTAGAATGGTGTATGCCTATATAGCCCATCTAATAAGCTATTTATGCTATCAGGCGTACCACCAATACCTTATTTTTTGCCTATTCAGTTTTGCTAATTTGTTGATGCGTTCACAGTGGGTCATATTAATTGGTCAACTATAGTTTGATCTGTTGTTTGTAATTCTACTTGTGAATGGAAGAAGAAGCATAAGCGGGACGCGAGTTTTCATCCTTAATTACAACGCTTGTGCGCTTGTGTCAGATCTAAACTTAAAAAAGGGAATTTGTCATGCCTGTAAATTCAACCAGTAATTCCGCGCAAGGTTCAACTTCGTCAACTCGTGGTGGTACACCCGCGTCCAAGCCTGCTAAAGGAGATTCACAAAAATTTAAAGATGCATCCAAAAGCAACAGTTCAGCGAAACCGGGACGGCCATCCGCACCCAACAGTCGCGGTGCCAGTCGCGGTGCATCGCAACCGGGCGGGCCATCCAGGCCCAACGGCGGCGGGTCAGGCTCACCGACAGGTATGTCATCCTCACTACGGCTGACAAGATAATACCCCGCCACTAGCTTGTCTCTGAGAAGCTCATTATGCGAGTGGCATCATCGATTGTTGTGTATTGAAAACGGCACACCTTACGACCCGGTTTATCTTTAAATGTCAAGAATTTAACGTCCACTTGATGTGGTGCCCAGGCACTTGTTTCTCGTAGCGCTTGAAGCTCTTAACATTTCGTTTCCTGAGGTTATGAGGGAGCCGATTAAAGCCATGACGACATAGAACGCCATACACCCCGGTGGGAGAGACTTTCATCCCGTGGTAGCGCTTTAAATACCAACTGATTTTAACTTGCCCGAAGTGGTAATGCCTGCGCAAGTGGAGAATTTTCTCTATACCAAAATATCGACAAGTTTGAGACACATTGCCGCTTACTTCAGCGTGCGCCAGTATTTGAGTTTTCTACGTATCCAACCTCCAGCTATATACTTTAAACTGGTAAAATGTCAGCCAAGGTCTAGATTTTCATACCTGACCTCTCATAGTGGCGAATTCACATCTATCGCTGCTGAATCTCTTTGTTCATAGCACCCCATAATAGTGAAAGGATGTCTATGAATCACACAACTGATACACGATAACAGTTATGCAGCTTTACTATCAGTACCACTTTGCAGCGCTGCAACTAATCTCTTTTGCTGATCTTCGTTTTTGCTCACTGACTCCAAGAATTCCCGTTGCTTTTCCGGCGGCAGTGACGCCAGTTCCTTAGCCAGTTGGCTCAGCTTATCTTTATCTATGTTCGGATTCTCAGCCAAAGCGGACAGTAGCTGTTTTGATTCTTCTGTCAGGTTGTTGCCATCCGAGCCACCTTTGCTGAGTGCTGCAACCAGCCTTTTTTGTTGCTCTTCATCCTTGCTGATCGTTTCTAGAAATTTTTGCTGCTCTTCTGGTGAGGCGGATGCCAATGCCTGCGCGAACTGTTGTAACTTTTCCCTATCTATATTGGGGTTTTCCGCTAATGCGGTGACCAGCTGCTTGGCTTCTTCCGTCAAGCTGCCTTTGGCGTCATCCTTACTTAGTGCTGCGACCAGTTTTTTCTGCTCCTGTTCACTGGACATAATCGCTTTGACGGCTTCATTTTGTTTTACCGGGGGTAGTGACTGCAGCTGCTTCGCCAGTTGGGTGAGCTTTTCCCTGTCGATATTTTCGTTTTTCGCCAAAGCCTCTAGTAGCTTTTTGGTATCAGCTGTTAGCGTGCCGTCTTTTTGCAGGGCCGTGACTAGCTGCTTCTGTTGTTCGCTATCTGACATAACGGCCTGTATAAACTTCTGCTGCTCTTGGGGTGGCGCTGACTGCAGTTGTTTTGCCAGTTGTCCCAGTTTCTCCTTGTCTACATCAGGGTTTTGGGATAGTGCATTCAGCAGTTCCTTTGCCTCGGTGGTGAGGGTGCCTTCTTTCGCTAATGCACCGACCAGTTGGTCCAACTGGGCCTTGTCGGACATCATAGTCTTAACAAACTTATCCTGCTCCTGAGGGGGCAGTGATTGTAATTGTTGCGCCAGTTTTGCCAATTTCTGTTGGTCTATATCGGGATGTTTCGCCAGTGCGGTTAAAAACTCTTTCGCACTCTCTGTTACCGTACCCTCCTGTTGGGTAGCACCTTCTTTCTGTAGCGCAGCCAGAAGTTGTTTTTGTTGCGTCTCGTCGGACATCAAGGCTTGCAGGAATTGCTCCTGCTGCTCGGGAGACATAGCTTGCAGCTGTTGGGCTAACTGGGCCAATTTTTCCTGGTCTATGTTGGGGTCTTGTGCCAGTGCTTCAAGAAATTTTGTCGCATTCTCAGTGAGTTGCCCGTTATTCGAATTTTGCGAAGAAGAGGGTTGGGCCTGTCCACCTTTATGCACACAGCCGCCTTTGGCGATAGCATTGCCTCTCATTTGTGAGGCGTGAGCCATCGCCTGTGCGCGCTTAGCCGCTATTCTAGCTCTACCGCCACCTCTACCGCGCATACCGCTGTCAGCAACGGTACCGCTTCCTACTGTCTTGTGAAAGCTACTGGCGCCGGCACCTGGCTCGCTCCTTTTTTCTCTACTTACCTCAGCTCCTGAGATGGTTTGGCTGCTGCTTACTTTCATGACGTTTCACCATTGTTTGTGTGTGGTTGTTAACGAAATCATATGGTTTTGATGAATTCATTTTCGGTACTGGATGTCTTCACGTAAAACTTACACAGGTGTGAGCAGAAAAAAAATACAGCATATAGCTTATTACTTTATGGAGAATATAGGCGAAACGTCATAAGACTCGTGATGAAAAGGGATGAATGGGATAACCATTATCCGCGACCGGGTGCGCCCCCACGCTTGCCCGGTCATACGCTGGAGATGTAAAAAGTATGGCTATTTTGAATTAGCCGTATATGGGTCTATAGCACCCGTCGCCGGATCAACGACGGCGAAAAAGATATCAGAACCGAAGGCTGAATCAGCTACTGTACGCGCTGCTTCCTGCATGTCTGTTTCGCTGGCATCGGTATTGCCGCTGGGGTGCGTGTGCAAATAGGCTATTGCGTCGTTTGGTCTTTCGAATTCTACGCTGTCACCATCGCCCTTGTAGATTTCAACAACTAATCCGCCTTCCTGCTGCCGAATTACGGCTAGAAATTCGGACCCATGCTCGTTAGTGAGCCTGGCCAACTCTTGTGCGACTTGCTGAATGGCCGTTTCCAGGTCGGTGTCGAGGGAAAAGCTGGCAACCAAATTACTCGCATTGTTCTGCGTACTGCTTTCAGCCGGCGCCGCTGCAGTGGTTGGCGCTGCAGCCGGGGCGGATTGGGTTTGCGCCGGTACCGGTGGTCTGATGGAAGCCGGCATTTGCGCGGAAGACTGCATTGGTGCTTCCGTTTGGGTTTGTATTGACGCCTGGGGTCCGGCGCCGCTTTGATGGGTGTGCATGGGCTGTATTTGCTCACGTGTGGTCATCCTTGCCATGGATTCCCCGCTGGTTGTACAGCACATGCGGCTTTTGAAACGGCCCGCATGCATGGCGGCCGACGCTTTAAGCATGCCACTAGAAAGTCGCTTCGTCATCGGGGCGGGGTTCATACTGGTTCGGGTGACAGTTCTGCCTAGGCTAAGTGTCATGATACTCTCCATGCGCTGAAAGACGGGTTGTTTTATCTGCTAACTGCCTGGCTAAGTTAACTAATAAACGTGTTGCATGGAATAGAGCATTGGCGCTATAGCAATGGGTGTAGGGGTACAACGGATTTCGTCGTCGACTTTGCCGGCACATCCCTATACCGAAAGCTGCTCGTCGAAAAACCGTGTTTTTTGCAGTCTGCTAAGGCGTGTTGTCAAAAGTTATGCCATTATCGTTTTGGTCAGAGTTGCTAAAACGCTTATAGAGTGCTTGCCTTAGTGTCTCAAGCTGAGCCGATAAGCTGCCATCCACGGTTCCCAGCGGAGACTCGAGAATAAGTGCATCCGGAGACAAGGTTGGGTCGACTCGGCAATGCAGGTTAGGTAGCTGCTTGAGCGTGTCGACCAGTTCACCGGTTTCTGAACCTAAGCGCAACGTCATTGATCCGCCGCTCTGCATTTTGTTAATCATTTGCGAAACAATACTGCGCACCTTATCTTCTTCGCTGGTACTGCCGAGTATCTTTTCAACAGCTGCAATAACAACTTGGACCAACAAGGGTTCTAGTTGCTGTAAATACTCGACTGCGCGCTGAGACATGTCGACAAACACTTCAAATGCTTCCTTTGCCGCTATCGCTCGTCCTTCTTCGCGCGCCCGGATTCTCTCTTCTGTACACTGTTTTGATAGATCCTTAAGAATGGTATTGGCCCTAATTTTGGCATTCAAAATCAAATCAGTAGAACGTTGGTAGTTCAAGTAATCCTGGGCTGGTATTACCTTGGTCCCCGGAGCCACGTTTAGATCACCGTCAATTAGTCGTACAAAAAGACCGTTTTCCACTTGTTCCTCCCCAGCCGTTGTATGGCGAAGTATTTACGTATGAATGTCATATTTAGCGATGTTGTATATATCGCACAAAAGTTGCCTGCGCCCCGCATCGGCCTGGCGCGTTCTTTCTAATGTTCTGCTCCACTGGTAGGGTAACTTAAGAAGTAAGCGCTTTTTTAGAGGGGTAGGGAGCTCATTAATCGTAGATTCAAGACATCGAATGCCATCAGTTTTCACCCAGGTTACGGGATTTGCTTCATTCTTGCCGTGCGTTTGGTATCTCTTTAGGTTTCCAAGCTCCGGCAACAAAAGCCTAAGCGCGGAATAATATAGTTGGTCTCCCATTAAGGCTTGAATACTGCGCACTTGTTTCCCGTCAATTAGGTGCTTTATGCGTTCCCTGTTGATTAGAGTGCCGGTGAAAAAAACCAGATCAATAATATTTTCGGATGGCAGCATCAGTATCTCAATCAAATCAGGATCGACTTGGTAGGAATAAGCGCTATTCAGATTGAAAAATTTCAAAAGATATTTCGAAATATGCCTCTCGGTATCGGGGAACGACGCTAATTTTGTTACTAAATCTCCCTCTGGAACGGCCTTCAGCCAGGAACTGTGTATATACCGCGCTGGCAGCAAATTGAATTCGATTAACGCCGGTAGTTGAGTTTGCATGCCTTCCACACTACCTTTCCTCTGAGGTTGACAAGGCTACAGGAAGTGTTTTGGTTAATCTCGGGGTTTTCACTTGCCAATAGAGCACGGTACAGGCCGCTAAGATCGAAAGAAGCATCACCAGTAGCAAGGGGCTAATCCATTGGTTATCCGGTGGTAGAAGACTCCGGTCGGTGACCTCCGCCGGCAGCATGACAACGGATATCTTGTCATAACTTAAACCGTCAATACTGCGAGCGACAATCATCTTTATGTCCGCTTTTGCATCTATAACACGTGAATCTGGCCTATATTTGATAAAGACTGAAGCGGACGATGGCCTGACTTCTTTTCCAAAGGCGTTGTTTTCCGGTAGCACTATGTGCACCCGTGCGGTAATTACGCCGTCGATCTGTGTCAGTGTTTCTGTGACGCTTTGCGACAATGCGTGGATAAGTCGGACCCGTTCCTCAAGGGGCGTTGATATTAGCCCTTCCTTCTTAAATAGCTCTCCCATGCTTTCGAATGTTTCGCGAGGGTAGCCATGGTTGCGAAGCAAGCTAAGCGACCTGGGAAGATCCTTTGAATCTACCTGTATCGCATATTTCCCATCCTGTTGGTTGATCCTCTCAGTGTTAATGTTGTTGCGACGAAGGATTAATATCATCTCATTGGCCGCCTGTTCCGATAGCCCTGAGTATAGTTCTTGCATACAGGCGGTAAGGCCAAATAGGTGAATGATAAGTATCAGTCTTATAAAGATGTTAGTGCGTATTGGTAGTCGCATTTCTGCCGCCCGGTATAAGCTCATTTGTCATCGCGTTTGAGTTACGATGGTTTTTGCCATGCCGACAAAATTTGTCGCCAGCGTCCGCAGCCAGGTTATCAATGAACTGGATATTTTCACGTCTGCATAAAATTCTACCAGTTTGCGCTGAAAATCCGCTTCTCGCGCGGCGCTGGCAGCCTGAAATTCCAGGGATTGTTGGGTTGACAATCGCATGGCTTCAACTTGACTCAGCCCTTCATACTCGCCTCTATCGGGCATTTTGATAGGTATTTCACCAATACTCTTGTCAAGCTCGTCCCAATCTTTATGGGCCTTTTTACGGATTTCCTCCAGCTTAAAAATGCTGGATACAACGCTTTCAACCATGTTGTTATCAGTGGATTTAACTGGTCCGCTATCTACGAGTGTTGCTATGTTCTCCGTAAATTCTCGGTTGCTATGAGAAAATGGTGTTCCATTTAACGTTAGCGCATTGGAGGTTGAATAAAGCGTGCCAAAAACTGTCGAATGGTTATCTACAGACGTTTGTATGCCATTTTCAACAGCCAAGGGTTCTTTAGTGTTAGCCGCAATCGCATCAGCGAATCTATTAGTATCTGCATCTGCTACCTCAAGGGCCGGGTCTTCAGGTTTGTAGACTGCATGTGCCTCAAAAGCTCCCGGTCCTGCATTGGCACTGAAGTCAGTCATCGTGTTTGCTCCTACTTTTTATGGTTGATTGTTAACCCGGCGATGTTTATCACCGTACTAATAAATCTGGTACACGAGTTCGGCAAAGTCCTTTTTTAGTATGACTTTGTCTCTCAGAATTTTTGATATTACAAACCCATTTGGAAGAGGTGCTCCTTCCAGGTATTTTGAGCCGTTTTCAGAAACCACATAAGGAACCACACCTGAGTGAATCCTCTTAAATATAATGCCGGTAGCGTCCTTTATGCTGTGAAACTGTGTGTGAACAGCAGGAAAATATCGATTGCTGCTTTCGAAATGCTCCCTAACGTTTTTCCAGATTTTTAGCTCTTCCTGATTAACAACGCCGTCGACGTAGAGCATTTTGTTCTTTTCCTCGATGCGAATTTTTTGCGCCAGATTTTCCTCTTCCAATCTGTTTGATAGAGATTCCTTGAAATGCTTAATGTCCGTGACGTCTTCGTCCGATATCCCCTTGAGTCCGGCTATGTCCTCAAGCAATATGTGCTTTGCCTTGCGCCAGGTGTTTTTGTCTGCTACGTAACCTGAAGCTATCAAATTTCCTTGTGATGCGTATTTAATATCAATATTTTTTAGGCCGAGGGTACTCACAACGGTTTTTGCCAGACCTTCGATTTTCTCTCCAACAAAAATGTTAACAAAAAGTTCTGTATTCTCGGTGCTGCTAGGTTGTAAAGCCAGTATCCCGTACAATTCTTCTTTCTCTTTTGCGCTGTCAACGTATCCGTTTATATGAATGCTTTTCTTGTCGGCTATTGATACATCGATATCGGCAAACTTATTTTGGGTTATAGTTTCCCTTACACCGCTGGCTTGGTTTTCTATGCTATTAATTGGTTTATCGTTGTAGCCGGTTGTAGTGAGTATCATAACTACCGGCAATAGCGTGAGCGCGCTCAGTGCGGTAAGTGTGGCAACAATAATCTTGTTTTTCTTGGTAAAACCGCTTTTTACGTTTGATGGCATGTTGTCATTGCTAGTGCGTTCAGATCGACCCTTCAGTGACGGTGTTTTGATGAGCAATAATCGATATGCACGTAAAAAGCCGTCAGTTTCAAACGCTGTTGCTTTCTTCAGGCCATCTCTAAATGGCTTCGGAATATTTTTTAGGAAGCCTTTTCTGACTTCGTTATCGTTAACGTTTTCTTCTTTTGTAATTACCGTTGGTAACGATCTTATGGGCACGCGAACCTTATTCCACGCACCATTATGCTTGCCCAACGCGAGATGAGTTGTACCCAAACTAATGGCTTCATACTCCACCAGGGGCATATCGCTTGTTATGGGGCGTCCGTTCAGAAAAACAGCAGAATCACCGATGTTAACGATTTGAGCTAGATCGGAGCCGACGACAATCCTGGCGTGCTTGAGTGCAACGGATTCGTCCTGAAGTACGATGTCGCAATCGGGGCTACTACCTATCGTATAGTCGCCAGGTGGCAGCATTATCTCAGCCCCGATGTGAGGCCCCGAAAAAACTTTCAACAGGTAGTTCTTTTTGTCTTGGGCCATTCTAGCCTTCCTCTAGCCCTCAATCGCTGAATTGAGGTAAAAAAGTGATTATTGTTGGCGTGTCGCCAGATCGGACAGGCTGGAGCTTCCGCGACCGGTTGCCTGCATTTCAATGATTTGCGCGCTATCCGGTGCATCGCCTTCAATGTTACCGTAGTGGGTAGTCCCGTGCGCGTCCACCCATTTATAGATGATATCGATATTAAGGTAACTCTCATCAAGCTTTTTGGATAACGCTTCGACCTTTTCTACAAAGGCTTTTGGTCCGGTTAGATATATCAGGCCGCGATTTTCTATTGATCGCCAGTCGTAATCATTGCTTTTGTCGATCACCCCCAGGCTATACAGGTGACGCTTAAACGCCGTAGTGGAAATCAAATTAAGTTTGATGGTTGAGGTCACCGAGTTTTTCTTGTAGTCGACATAAAGGAAATTGCCGTCGTAGTACCAATCCAGATCATACACCCATGCCAGTTTTGTAAATATTTCTCTTGGTGAAGTGTTTTCGAATCTTGCGCTTACCGACTCATTTAGCTCTTCACCTAGGATCACACTAATGCCGAGATCTGTAGCCATGGCCCCGATAACGTCTTGCAACAGATCCTGATCCGCGTACAGAGAGTAGCTTTCGGTGCCCCAATCCACTTCCGCGCTTTGCACATATGGCGCCGATAACGCCAGCACGACCCCTATCGCAGCTAAATGTCTAACCAATGTAATAAGTTTCATCACGCGTCTCGCTTAGGTATTAGGTTTATCGTCTATGACTTACCGCTTTGGTGATCGGCTTAGAGCTATATGTCATAGGTTGTTAGGATTACTATAAGTACATTTCCACACCTTTGAAATATGGCTTTGGTTATAGTTGGCTGGGTGGGCTAGTACGAAAGAATTTTTTTGGGACAGTATTTGACGATCAAATAGAACTGGTTTCGATGTCGAGGACAGAGCAAGCGTTAACAAATCCCCCGTCCCGCTTGGTGCTTCAAGTAGTGACCAGTCACTTTGGAGCAGAAAATTTTAGTCGTTTTTCCAATATAGCTATAGTTATATATGACTTCGGATATATTTATTTCTTAATCGGAGAATTGATATAAATATATGCAACTTGTTATCGCCCGCAGTCGATACTGTTTAAAGAAGTAGTATCTTCACTTGGATGAAGCAAGCTGAATGTTACAAACAACCTAAACCAAAAATACTAAGGTGATTATAATGGCAGACGTAAACGCAACAAGTGGTTCTACAGTTCCATCCACGAACTCATCGGCACTGGATAATGCGGCAGTGGCCGCGGTTCAACAATCAACGGAACAGTCACTGGCAATCCAAACCGAGTTGTTTTTGATTACCAATGACCACCAAACCGGCAGGGCAATCCTTCACGCTCAGGAAAAAGCCCAGGAAGTAGTCAATAACGATGCGCTGAACCGGGTGGATAATGCCTCCTCTGCGTCGAATAAGGCTTCAAACTCTATGGCTCGATTTGGTCAGTAATTGATCTCAGGTTAGAAAAGTCCTGTTCAACGCGGGACTTCCGCTCACTATTAGAGGTATCGAGTATGATAGTTACAAGAGCTAGTACCACTAGTAGCCTTAGGTCTATTAGTGGTTTATCCAGCCGGAGCCTTTCATTAGGCTCTTCATCTGCCATTGATCGCAGATCTGAGATTCTTTCCAGGAGGATAGACCGTCAGAGAACGTCTATTTCTACAGCGAGAGAACTTAGTAGCAGTCGAGTTAGGTCCGCGCTGGCTGAGCGCGATAATACTGTGGCTGGTACCCAAAGCAGCGTCAGTTCCTATGCTTATGCACAAAGTTCCGGGGGTTCAGCCCGAGCAGTGGCGAGTAGTTTTTCGAGCGGTGGGTCTGCATCCAGCGCTGCTGTCGCAATAGCCGGAGGCAGTGGGACTATTGGTAATCAAGGCGGAGGCGGGCAAAGTGCGGGTGGTGGCAATGACACCGGGAGCACCGCAGGAGGAAATGGGCAAAGTTCAGCTGGTGGTGCAAGTGCCGGTGCACAGAATTCGGCTGGCGGTTCTGCCAGTGCTGGTGGTCAAGGAGGAGGCCAACAGGGTTCTACCCAGCAGCCTCCGCCTGCCGATCCCGGCCAGGTTGCCGATGGGTTTAAGCGGCTGACGAAGGCGGTTGACCAGCACGCCTCCCAAAACGCCTACCGGATGCTCGGAGAGAATGTTAAAGCGGAGAAAGGCGATAAAGGAGAGGGATACAACGGCTTGACAAAGGCGGTCAATAAGCGCGCCGGAGAGAAAGCGTATAAAGTTCTCAACAAAGCTGTCGACGGCTAAGGGCGAGCCCGCCCCTTTTTTTGGGGGTGGGCTTTACTGTAAACCTCCCTTAAACTAGGAGCATGCACTTTTAGAGTTCTCCGGCGTACACTACGCCAATTCGGAGAACTAGAAATGAGAAAATCGCGCTACACGGAAACACAGATCGTAAAGATCCTGAAAGAAGTAGAAGCTGGTAGGCTGGTCAAAGAAGTCTGCCGGGAGTATGGAATATCTGATGCGACCTATTACAACTGGAAGGCTAAATATGGTGGCATGGAGGCGTCAGATATCAAGCGGCTCAAGGAACTAGAAGAGGAGAATCGCCGGTTGAAACAGATGTATGCCGAACTCAGCCTGGATCACAAAATCCTGAAAGACATTGTAGAAAAAAAGCTATAAGGCCAGCTGTTCGGCGTGAGCTGGTCGATTATGCCAAGCAGGAATATGGCGCCAGCCAGCGGAGAGCCTGCCGAGTTGTTGGTATCAGTGACTCTGTTTATCGATATAAGCCCAATCTACACAGGGATGATGAATTGATTGCCAAGCTCCAAGAGGCGGCCGAACGCTATCCGGCGTATGGGTTTGGCAAACTGTTTAAGGTGCTGCGGCGCTGGGGGCACCCTTGGAATCACAAGCGGGTGTACCGCCTGTACTGCGAGCTGAACCTGAACAAGCGGCGTCGTGGAAAGAAGCGGCTGCCAAGTCGGCATCCTGAGCCACTGGCTGTACCAGCGCAGGCAAACCACTGCTGGTCCATGGATTTTATGAGTGATAGCCTATTTTGTGGTCGGCGCTTTCGAACCTTCAATTTGGTGGATGACTTCAACCGGGAGGCGCTGGCCATAGAAGTCGACCTGGATCTACCAGCACCGAGGGTCATCCGTGTACTGGAGCGTGCAGTGGCTTGGCGGGGTTATCCCAACAAGCTACGGATGGATAATGGGCCTGAATTTATATCGGCAGCATTGGCTGAATGGGCGGAAGAACATAGCATCGAACTGGAATTTATAAAGCCGGGCAGGCCAACACAGAACTCCTATGTTGAGCGGTTCAATCGAACCTATCGGGATGAAGTTCTGAATATGTATGTGTTCCGTACTCTCAGCGAAGTACGGAAAATCACTGAAAATTGGATCAGGGAATACAACGAAGAACGGCCACATGACTCACTGGGAGACCTCACGCTCTGGGAGTATCTGGCCAAGCACGAAAGGCTGGAAAACTCTAATTTGGGATGTCACTAAAACAGGGAGGTTTACATGTCTACCAAGTTAGTACTAAAGAACGATTACGTTTAGCCGATAAGTAATAGTTTGCAGGCTGAAAAATGATTCATTATCACCAATTACTTAATCCGTAGGATTTATATACAGCCGTATTTTTATCAACTAACATATCGTTTATCTCAGGTTGTCAACAGAAATTGGGGACTTAAAGCTAGGCGCTTATAATATTAAGTCAGTATCAGAAAGTCAGTATCAAAATATTGCTAGCGTGATTAATCTCCTAAATGTTCAAGGTTTAAAGTTATGAGTTCTAAAATTGATCATCTAATTAGCTCTGCGCTTTCCGGAGTCGGCACGGAAGAAAGGGTCGGGTCGTATGGCCCGCCTGGAAAAAGGGCGACCTCGTTTCAAGAGAAAATGGCCGCGCTGGGAAACAAGGGCTCTGCGGGGAAAAAAGCGCATACGGAGTCGGATAGGTTTTCAGGGGAACAGTTTGTAAACAGCCTAATCAGCGAATTAGAAGGCAGCAGGAGCGCTAAGAAAGAAATTGCCGAAAGCCCATTGCATACAGACACATCAGCGGAGCCCGAAGCGCAAAAAACCGCACCGACTAGTCAGCAAAAACATAATTTGAGCGATATTCTGGCTGATGTGGTTCCGACTTTTTTGGAAGTAAAAGCTAAGGATCAGAGGCAAAGTATCTTCTTACATTAGTGCTTAGGCTATCTTTTAGACCCCTATCTGCTCTGATCTGCTATACCTTTCCGTAAGTTATATAACCTTTGACATATTTTTTTCTCCCTTCTCTCAAAGTAGTCTTACGAGACTGGAAAGAGGAGTTGTCTTATGAATACATGTTTATTTGCGCAGGAAATGACTTGTGACATATCCTGGGCTGAGAAAAACGGTTATAACTGGGTGAAAATTTCCGGTGACTTATATGTAGACTCTTGCAGCCTTCTGGAGAACGAACTGGAGAAGCTAATAGGTTCTTCTAACGGTCCGGTTGTTTTTGACCTTAGTGATGTCGAATACACAGCCGCATGCGGCCTATGGCTATTTATCCGTATCTATAAGCGTTACGGCGGTGACAAACACTGGGCTATTTGCTGTGACAATCCTTCCATAAAGGGGTTATTTTTCTTAACAGGAATTTCCCGCCTGTATCGTATTTATCGTAACCCCGAAGAAGCGCAGCAGGCATTGCAGCTTACGGGGACATAGGCACCCTACTAACAGGCTGTTGAAAAAGGCTTTCTGCCTTTTTCAACCAACGCATCCATGCGTTGAATTCAGGTCCTAGGAAAACAGCGTTTCTTCTCAGCCTGCCCAGCAAACTGCTTAAATTGCGTGAAAATTATGATATCAATGACACGGGTCCAGACGGTGCTGGACAACCTTAACAAGCGCACCGACATTTTGTTGGCAGGTTTCGTTATTGCGATTATCTTTATGATGATCCTGCCTATGCCCACATGGCTGGTAGACGCCTTGATTGCCATTAACTTCCTCATTGCAATCGTGGTTTTGATGATCAGCATCTATATCCAGACGCCACTGGCTCTGTCGACGTTCCCTACGATACTGCTATTAAGTACGCTGTTTCGCTTAGCTCTGTCCATCACAACCACACGCCTTATTCTATTGCAGGCAGATGCAGGGGACATAGTCATTACTTTCGGCAATTTCGTGGTTGGAGGGAATATTGTGGTGGGTATTGTGATATTCGCCATTATTACGGTCGTACAGTTTATCGTGATTACCAAAGGCTCTGAGCGTGTAGCGGAAGTGAGTGCACGGTTTTCTCTCGATGGTATGCCGGGAAAACAAATGAGTATCGATGGCGATATGCGTGCTGGTGTTATCGACTCGCGTGAAGCGAGCCGCCGGCGGGTAACCTTGGCAAAGGAAAGTCAACTCTATGGCTCCATGGATGGCGCTATGAAGTTCGTTAAAGGCGATGCCGTAGCGGGAATATTTATCATTTTGATCAATATTATTGGCGGTATATCGATAGGAATGTTCCAGCGTGGTATGAGTATGGGTGAGGCGGGGCACATCTATACCATACTAACCGTGGGGGATGGTCTGGTTAGCCAAATACCCGCTCTGTTTATGGCCATTACATCGGGAATCATCGTGACGCGAGTGAATTCCGAGCAAAATAGAGATCTTGGGCGGGATATTGGCACCCAGGTTTTTGCTCAACCAAAAGCCATGTTGATCGGCTCTGCGGTACTATTGCTATTTTCCGCAATTCCAGGTTTCCCTACCGAAATATTTATCTTTTTGGGTCTTTTGCTACTTAGTGTGGGCGGCTCATTGTTAGTGCTGCAGAAAAGAGCGGAGGAAACGGGGAGTGATTTTATTGATGCAGTTGAAAGTGCAAAGAACGATATTATCAGTACCGGTACCGGCGATAGCGTTGGCTTGGCTACGCCTTTGTCTCTGCACCTCAACGTTGAGATGCAGAAACTGATCCGAACAGATATTCTCAACAGGGAATTGGGAAAAATACGCCATCAGCTTTACTTGGACCTCGGCGTGCCTTTTCCCGGTGTCCATATATATTACAGTAATGCGCAGGAACCTGGTCGATATGGCATCTATCTTCACGAGGTTCCGGTAGCCTACGGTGCTATCAGAAACGGTTATGTTCTGGTCA
Source organism: Porticoccaceae bacterium (assembly GCA_028280905.1). Classification (GTDB taxonomy): domain Bacteria; phylum Pseudomonadota; class Gammaproteobacteria; order Pseudomonadales; family Porticoccaceae; genus JANQKW01. Next base: position 14,968 of record JANQKW010000259.1, on the reverse strand, counting down.
AACAGTCGCCACAGGAACTGCAAACCCTTGGCCTGGAGGCTGAAGACTGTGTGGAGCCTTTGTTTAACGGTCCGCTGGCCTGGGTCAAGCAGTCCGATTGCGAAAGGTTGTACGAAAAAGATATCGGCTACCTGGACATTAATCAGGTGTTAACCACGCATTTATCGAAAATACTGCGCCTGTATGCCGACGAGTTCGTGGGAACGCAAGAGGCCAGTAGGTTGTTGGATCAAACGAGCGGCTCTTGTAGCGATTTGTTGCGTGAAATGCGCGCTATCGTTCCTTTGCAGATGGTGGGCGAAGTACTTAAACGGCTAGTTGCTGAAGGTGTTTCTATCCGTGATCTTCGCAATATTTCCGAGGCATTACTCAGGTATGGCAAAGATGAGAAGGACCCTGGGGTTCTGGTCGAGCATGCACGTATACAGCTGCGTCGACAAATAAGTTTTCAGTACAGTGACAGCCTGAATACGATAAAAGCTGTTGTGTTGGATTCGGCCACCGAGGACTTACTAAGAAATCACATTCAGCAAGGGCCTCACGGAGAGCATTTGGCTTTGCCGCCTGATAAGACGCAGGAGTTGATTGATACGGTAAAGCGTACCTTTGAGACGATTTCAGACAAGATCAGGCAGCCGATACTGTTTGCGCCGCAAGACGTTCGCCGTTTTGTGCACAAAGTCCTGCATACCCATTTGCCTAATATTGCCGTGCTCTCCTATTTGGAACTGGTCCCGGAAATCCAGGTTGAAATGGTCGAACGCATCGGTATCGAATGACGGAAAGATTATGGCTGCTTATGACTACATACCTAATACGCTTTTGAACACCGTAGAAAGTATCGAACTACTGCCGGTCAAGGGAAAAGTGATTCAGCTACTGGGGACCGTTATCGAGGCTTCCGGTTTACACCTTAGCGTTGGCGAGCTGTGTATTCTTCGAAACCCTGGTGATACTGAGGAACTCTTGGCGGAGGTGGTCGGCCTCAGCGAAAAAGGTACGTTACTGACCCCAATGGGAGATATAAGGGGAATATCGACGGATACCGAAATAATCCCTAGACCCGGCGCTTCTGCAGTACCAGTGGGGGATAGCTTGTTGGGCAGGGCGCTCAACGCCTTAGGCGAGCCCTTGGACACCGAGGCCAAAGGGCCGCTCAAGGTGGCAGAATATTACCCGATACATGCGACACCTCCGTCGCCGCTTGTACGCGCGCCAATTGACAGCCCTCTATCCCTTGGGGTTAAAGCGGTGGACGGGCTAATGACCTGTGGTGAAGGGCAACGTATGGGGATATTTGCGGCTGCAGGTGTGGGAAAGAGCACTTTACAAGCAATGATGGCCAGGCATGCCGATGTTGATGTTATCGTTGTGGTTCTGATTGGCGAGCGAGGCCGCGAAGTGCGGGAATTTATTGAATTGCAATTGGGGCCGCAAGGGATGGAGAAGGCCGTATTGGTAATATCAACTGCTGACCAGCCTGCGATGCTCAGGGTGAGAGCGGCTTATGCGGGTACTGCCATTGCGGAGTACTTTCGGGACCAGGGTAAAAAAGTGCTGCTATTGATGGATTCCGTAACGCGTTTTGCGCGTAGTTTGCGTGAAATAGGGCTTTCCGCTGGTGAGCCTCCCACACGGCGAGGCTATCCGTCATCCGTGTTTGCCCTGTTACCCAAGTTGCTGGAACGTGCGGGTAAAGGTGCAATAGGTTCTATCACAGGGCTCTATACCGTTTTGGTGGAAGGCGATGACATGAGTGAGCCGGTCGCCGATGAAGTCCGCTCGTTACTGGATGGCCATATTATCCTTTCCCGTGACATGGCAGCGGCAAACCACTATCCCGCTATTGATGTGCTGTCGAGCCTTAGCCGGGTAATGAATAACATTGTGTCTCCCGAGCATATGCAACTTGCTGGCCGCGTGAGATCGCTGCTGGCGAAATACAAGGAAATTGAATTCCTGGTTAAAGTAGGAGAATATCAGCCTGGATCAGACCTAGAAGCGGATGAAGCTATTGCCAAGATTGATCGCATCAATGCGTTTTTGCAGCAAGAGATGTCAGACAAAATACCGTTCGACCAGGTTCCGCAACTAATGGAGCAGCTGTGAATCAACGAAAACGCTTAACGTTGTGGGGCCTCGTGTCAACGGCCCGCTGTATTGGATTATTTTGGCACCTTGTCTAAAAGTGTATTCGTTTTTGAATTTTAGGCGATAGAAATGGAAAGCCCATATGAATCTTTGCTAAAGATCCGGAAAAATAGGGAGGAAAAAGTTTCCATACAGCTTATGGAAATTAACTTTGCCCTTAAAAAATGCAAAAAGGTCGTTGCTGATAAAAGCGAGGAATATAGAGAGTTTCGTATAGCGCGCCCTAGCGTAGAGGCGGGCTTGTTTTCAACGTTGCAGCAAAAGAGTATAAGTACTCAAGAACTACTGCGTTTTACCAATGATATCGAAAAAATGAAAGCCGTGGAGATCAAACTAAAACAGGAAATGGTTGCCTGTGAAGAGAATCTCGATAAGCTTATGGCGCTACATAAGAATAAAAAATATGAGCTTTCACAAGCTGTTAAAACAAGAAAAAAATATGAAGAAATGTGTGCTCTGCAAGATAAGAAAAAGCGGGATGAGGAACTTCGGGGGGAAGAAAAACAAGCAGAAGAGGTCGTTGAAATGCTTTCTGCTTATACATAGTGAAAAGTGAGACTAATTGGGCCAGGCTAAGTTTCCTTCCTACAAATTTTATCTATTGTTTTACACCGTACCTTACAATAAAACCCCCATACGCCTTAAGCAAGAGCCCCGCCTATTCGTTCTAGCGCGTCAGTTGTATGGATTTGTAAGGTATGGATTTTTATAGTTACGCCTCCTCTCTCTTGGTCCTGACCCTGACCCGTTACAGTTAAAAAGCAGAACAAGTCTAAGCCTAAAAGGCTTCATTGTTGCGGGCTGATTATTGGTCAGGAAAAGGATCTAGAGGTAAGGGAATTAGAGAATTTAGATAATGGAGAAAGATTATGTCAACCGCTAACGCCACATCCAACCCCGCCCCCACACCGCCGGCTCAACCCCGGCCAGAGAGCAAGCCGCAGGGGGGCGGTAACACCTCCCGGTCAGGGGACAGCAAACAGTTTAGAGAAAAAGCCAGTGGCGGACCATCACAACCGACTAAGGATAAGCCACCGGTAGTGGAGGCAAGGAGTAACCCCGCGCCCACGGCAAAAAAGCGGCCGGGAGCCAGCCGCCTAAGGCTGGCGCCAGTCCTGTGGCAGATGACGCGAGTAACAAGACGGCAACGGGCGAGGACGCCAAGAGCCAACCTGCTGTCACCAAAGACGCCTCGTCTAAAGGCGGTACAGGCAGCATGCCAACGGCGGCAAACGAACCGCCCACCCCGCTAGCGGAAAAGCAAAGCAACCAACTGCTCAGCGGTGCCTCAGAAAGTAGCGGCCTGAGCGCCCTGGCCCGGGATGGCGAAGGCTGGCATCACACCTTCGGTCAAACCTTTGGCTACGACAGCAAAGCGACCGACAGCGCGGCGTATCAACAGTCTGAGACGCTGCGCAGCAATGTGGCCAACGCCGCTAAAACCGGAGATTGGCAAGCAACAGGCTTTAATTTAGTCGCTGCAATCGCAAGGAAGTACGCCGACCGATAATGCATTTCATCTGATTGGCCGTCGGTTTAATGGTCCCGATAATCGGCTAAATGTTGTACCGGGTAATGAACGGCTAAATAATACTGACTATGCTACTTTGGAAAATCGCTGGGCTGACGAGCTGCGTGCAGGCAGTAATGTGCACCTCACCATTAATCTGGAATACGACACCAACACTGGCAGGCCGGATAGGTTCATCATTGACTATGGCGTCACGCCAACCGATGGTAGGGCGCCATACGGCCAAAATTTGACTCTGGAGAACCGGGAACCAGCATCTGGTTCTAGTCTGAGTCTGGCGGGAGTGAAACCACCGACAAGTTCAAGGAGGGGCTAACTAATATAAACTTCATCATGACTTTTGCAGAGCCGAGTCAGCGTTTCGGTTTGGAAATACATGCCTCTTAATCTTGGAGCATTTATAGTTAACACAATGCCATTGATAGAAGCTTTGTTTACAGTATCGAAAACATTGCCGCAACGTCATCGATGGATTCCGAAGGAATATACTGATTAAGCAGATTTTTGTCCCAAAGATGCTTAATGACAGAAGCGTCTTCCATTATCGGTTTATCATGCTTTTTGGCTAAAGATTTTAATCTGTCAGCCACCTGTTTTTGTTCTATAAGCGTGACAATGGGGAGTGGTGTGGTTTCTTCCTCGTAGTGCAAGGTAACCGCCTTTTCGCCATGGAATACCAGTACTGTGGCCTCAGATACGGTTCTGTTAAGGTCCTCGGCGGATACTTCCTGCTGAATTTCTCGTCTTTTCTGTTTGATTAGGGGGTCGCCGTCGGTATTTTTGTTATCTCTTTTCAATTCCTCTTTGGTCATCATTTGGTCCTTAATAAACTGCGATTTTTGAAATACAAAATCGAAGATGGACAAACACACAAATATCAATACGGCTACGGCTGCAATCAGCATAATCAATTGGTTGGCAACATGTTGTGCGCAGCTGACATCGCAATAGACAATACGCAGGAGTTCGGGCAGAAACGAATAAACGATATAGGATAGACTGGCTACCAGAAGCAGGGTTTTTACAATAGACTTTAGTGTTTCGACAATATTCTTGACAGCGAATATCCGTTTAAAACCTTTGATAGGGTCGATGTTCTTAATGTTGGGCGTGATGGGATGTGTGGAAAAAATGAAACCAAATTGAATCATGTTTCCCAATATTGTACTGAAAAGACCGATAAGAATAGCCGGTAGAATGATAATTGATGAAACAATGATTGCCTGGTGAAGAAGAATGTCCAAAGCCATGAATAGCTCGCTTTCCATGTGACTAAAGACATTAATGAAAAATTCACTCAATAGCGCCTGACAGTAATCCCAGATAAGCCATATATAAAGGAACATGCAGCATATATTGACTGTGGACGCCAGATCTTTGCTGCGGGCTACCTGTCCCTTTTTGCGCGCTTCTCGCAGTTTGTGCGGCGTCGGCTTTTCCGTCTTACTACTTTTGTCTTTCTCGTCACTCACTGCAGCACACGTTCTAATTCGTTAAATGCTTCAGGGCTTTTATTAAGTAACCCGTCAAATGAAAGGGTTAAATTGGGTATATATATTGCGATAACTAAGATAGACACCAGCCCCTTAATCGGCATCGACAGAAAAAACACGTTGAGTTGGGGTACAAACCTGTTAATAAGTCCCATTACCAGGTCAATGGCGAACAGAATAATAACAATAGGCGATGCCAGCCTGAGTAACTCGTAGGCGTAGCCGGCCAGCTTATCAACGAAAAGTACCACAGCGGAAGGATTCAACGCCGGGTAAAACGCGAACACGGGCCAGGATAAATAGCTGAAGTACAGAGACTTTATCATCAGTAAAAATGAGCCGCTGACCATAAACAGAATGCCCATAATCTGCACCAACAGCACACCCATGGACGATACCTGGCTGTTGTAAAACGGACTGAAAAACATCCCTAACAGCGCGCCGCGTTGTGAATCAATTAGGTAGCCGATTCCGCTCGCAATCCAAAATGGCATAGAGACTAAAAAACTGATGAGTAGACCGATGAAAACTTCTTTTGCCGCTATTACAGCGGCGTCAAACAATCTGAATTCATAGGATGGGTAATCTGAGTATACCAGGGGGAGGAGAATCAGCCCTAAGCTGACCGCAAATGCTATGCGCAGTGACCTGGGCAATATGGTCTCCGGTAAAAATGGTAGTATCCAGAGTACTGTTAGCAGTCTTGGAATGGTTAACACCAAGGCTATAAGCAGTTTGTATTCCTCTAACGCACCCATAAAAGCAAACTACAGCGTGATAATGCGATCAAATTGATTGACGGCGAATATGAACAGCTCACTGCCCATCCATCCGGCGGTTAGCAGCAGTACTATGAAGGTTGCCGCCATACGCAGCGCGAACGAGATAGTTTGGTCTTGTATTTGTGTAAGACCTTGAAAAAGCCCTACGAGTAGGCCGACGACAGCGCCTATCCCAACGGTGGGGAGCGACAACATAAGCGTTATAATCAGCGTCTGAGACGCAATGTATACTAATTCTGTAGTATCCATAATCCTCTAAACATAGCTGAGCACTAATCCGTGAAGTAGACGGCTCCAGCCGTCCAACGCGACAAAGAGTAGTAGCTTAAAAGGCAGGGACACAACGATTGGCGACATCATCATCATCCCCAGCGCCAGAAGTATATTTGAGACAATTAGGTCAATAACGATAAAGGGTAAGTAGATAAGAAAGCCTGTCTGAAACGCGCTTTTTAATTGGCTGGCGGTAAACGCCGGAATAATCACCAGCCAATGATCGGGACTAAGTGAACGGCTGTACTCTTTCGGCCAGATACTGGCGGCGGCATCTACGAAGAATAGCTTTTCCGTTTCGCTCGCGTGTTTTATAAGAAACTGGCGCAGGGGCTCGGCACTGGCCCTGGCTGCGGTAAGAATCTTGGGATCGTTCAGGTTGTCAGTGTCGATATCATATTGTTTAAAGATTTCCACACTGCTTAAAGCTACCGGCGCCATAACATACATGGTCAATATTAGCGCCAGTGCGTTTATCGCTATGGTTGGCGGCGCTTCCTGGAGCCCCAGAGCGCTTTTTACTATCAGCATGACAACAGCCATTTTTAAGAAGCAGGTCATAATAATGGCGGCAATACCCCCCAGCCCGAAAATGACCAGGGCGCTGAGGTATACTGAGCTTCCGGGTAACTTACTGAGTATTTCCACCCTTTAGCTCCACTATTCTTGCGCCCAGCTTATTATTTATTCTCACCAGCTCGCAGGTGCCGATAACCCGGCCATTGGCTCTAAGATCTATAGGCTGGTACTCTGAACGGTCTAATTCAAATGTGTAGCCCGGTGTAATGCGGTACAGTTCTTTTAGCGGCAATTGTTTTCTGCCTATATCAAAGGTCAGTGTAATATTGAGATCGCCGACGATATCCGCATGCTCGGGTGTTTCGGTGAACGGCATATCAATGCCGTCCATCCCGTCATCGTCGCCTGGGTTTAAACCCAAATTCAGGCTGTTGGTTATAGAATTTTCATCAGTCTTATCGCTTTCCTTGGGCGTAAATTGACTCAATGGGTTTTCCTGGCCCTCTGTGTCAGTCATGGTTGCCTCCGGGTCAAATTGCAGTTCGGATTCTATTGTGACGATGCCTTCAGACATAGTTGCTTGTGCCTTAAGTTCACCACCAACACGGCAGATTAGCGGTATGCTGTGGTTACCAAGTGACCAGACAGGAAGCAAAATGTCGCCGGGTGTTAGCGTACTTATTTCGGTATCGGTTAGTGTTAAGGTACCCATTTCAAACCAGGTTGAAACGGGTATGTCATGCAAATGCTCGTTCAAAAAAGAATGTTCTGAATCTGGTGTGTTGGGGAGCAGCGCCTTAATAACGAAGAGCATGAGCGGCCTGGTCTCATTGTTGATTCTTATAGCTATGGGATTCCGATAGTTATTCTTATCGGTAAGCTCGATAATTCGATCTTGTTCTGTAAGCAAGTCAATACTTTTTGTGCATACGGCGCTAACCGTTACGCTTCTTTCAATTTTATTTTCTATATGGGTTAAAATTTTTCGTAAGGAATGCTCAACTACAGCAGTTTGCAGTTCTAATGGCAGCTCAACAAAGTTTTCTCGGGTTACCGAGTCAGTAATCAGCACTTTGGTCAGTTTTTCATCTATTAACACAGATAGCTTCAAACCGGATACATTTAAATCTATAGCCAGGTGAGGTAAAAATTCGTCATTGCTGCGGTCGCAGGTGGCGGCAAATACTTCCCCGTCTACACCTGGAAACCTAATCAAACCGGTACTGGAGGACAGGCGATTGTCAAGTTGCATTTCAAGTTTATCTATTGCCTTGGGTTTATATTTGGATACTGCTTTAGCCATAACTGTTAAGGCCGCTATTAGTCTTTTCATTGGTAGGCATTTCGCCAGTCCTTATGATATAGATAAAACAGTCTATGACTATTGAGCAGAAGTATTATTACTTTGGTTAGGTATCTGCCGAACGACATATTTTCTTGGCGAGACTAATGCTTTATCTTGTAGTTCAGCGGGAAAAATGGGAGCTTACTATGACTACCGATGTTGATACCGAGAGAGCACTCTCCGCGGCTAACGCACAGGGTAACCCTCTACCACTGCTGCCTCCACCTGTGGTCGATGTAGCCGATTTTAGAGAAGGGACCGGAAGCGCCGAAAAGGAGACGGTGAGAATACAAGAGCCGGGGGAGAAAGCAAAACCCGACAATTATTGAGATGACGGATTGATAAGCGGCACAGGGATGCGCCGCCGCCGGCAAGCCGGCCACCCGCATATTAGTGTTTCGCGTTTATTCGCCATTGTTTATTAGGAATATAGGCTTCCCGCCTAATAAGCAACCTGGGACAATGCTGCTTACGTTTAACCGAAATAAGGGGCGAAAGCTGCATGAGTGGTGAAGACAGGGAACTGAGAAAGGCTGGATTGAAAGTAACAGCACCTAGGCAAAAAATTTTGCAAATACTGGACGTCGCCGATGAGCGTCATTTGAGCGCTGAGGACGTCTATCGCAGCCGAGATTTTCCAAGTCTTTAACTACAAAGCCTTCGCTTCTATGCGATAAGCGTGCAGTAGCGGTTCCGTGTAACCGCTGGGTTGTTCCTTACCCTTGAAAATAAGATCGCAGGCCGCCCGAAACGCAACGCCGTCAAACTGCGGCGCCATGGGGCTGTAGCTGGCGTCGTTGGCATTTTGCTGGTCGACTATTACCGCCATTCGCTTCAAGGTTTCAATAACCTGCGGCTCGCTGCAGATCCCGTGATGCAGCCAGTTGGCAATATGCTGGCTGGAAATGCGCAGCGTGGCGCGGTCTTCCATAAGGCCGATATGATTGATGTCCGGTACTTTAGAGCAGCCGACGCCCTGGTCAATCCAACGCACCACATACCCGAGAATACCCTGGGCGTTGTTGTCCAGCTCCGATTGGATCTCTTTGGGGCTGAGCGAAGCGGGATCCTCCAGCAGCGGAATTGTCAAAATGTCTTCCAAGCTGGCTGTTTGGCGGGTTTTCAGTTCATCCTGCCGGGCGAATACGTCCACTTGGTGATAGTGGGTACTGTGCAGCGTGGCGCCGTTGGGTGAGGGCACCCAGGCGGTATTGGCGCCGGATTGCGGGTGGCCGATCTTTTGCTCCAGCATGGCCGCCATCTCGTCCGGCATCGCCCACATACCCTTGCCGATCTGCGCCTTGCCCTGCAGTCCGCAGGCCAGGCCGATATCCACATTCCAATCCTCGTAGGCTTTAATCCAGGGCTGGCTTTTCATCTCGGTCTTTTTCACCACCGGGCCCGCTAGCATGCTGGTATGTAGCTCGTCGCCGGTGCGGTCCAGAAAGCCGGTATTGATAAACACCACCCGCTCGCTGGCGGCGCGAATGCATTCCTTGAGGTTGACCGTGGTGCGGCGTTCTTCGTCCATGATTCCCACTTTCAGCGTGTTGCTTGGCAAGCCGAGCGCAGCTTCGATGCGGCTGAACAGCTCGCAGGTAAAAGCCACTTCCTCCGGGCCGTGCATTTTGGGCTTAACAATGTAAACCGAGCCGGTCCGTGAATTTGCCAACGCCTTGCTACCCTTGAGGTCATGCATGGCGGCAAGCGCGGTGACCATGCCGTCCAGGATGCCCTCCGGAATCTCATTGCCGTGTTTGTCGAGCACCGCATCGTTGGTCATCAAATGTCCCACATTCCTCACGAACAGTAAGCTGCGGCCGTGAAGTCGCAGCTCCGCGCCGTCCGGCGCCGTATAGATGCGATCGGGATTGAGCGAGCGGGTCACGCTGGCGCCACCCTTTTCAAAGCTGTCTTCCAGAGTGCCCTTCATCAGCCCCAGCCAGTTGCGGTAAACCTCCGCCTTGTCTTCGGCGTCCACCGCCGCCACCGAATCCTCACAGTCCATAATGGTGGTTATCGCCGCCTCCATAAGAATGTCTTTTACACCGGCCGGGTCAGTGTTGCCGACGCTGTGGTTTCGGTCGATCTGTATCTCAATATGGATGCCGTTATTTTTTAATAAAATACCTGAAGGATCGGATACATTACCTTGATATCCAACAAATTTTTCAGAATTTATTAGGCCGGTTTCAGAGCCGTTGTCGAGTGTTATCCGCAGCGCGCCATCCTGTACGCGATAAGCTGTTGCGCTACCGTGGCTGGCGGTTTCCAGGGGCGCAGCCAGATCGAGCAATTCCCTGCCATAGGCAATCACCCGGGCGCCGCGAACCGGATTATAGCCGGCTGTTCTCTCCGCTCCATCGGTTTCCGGAATTGCGTCGGTACCATAGAGGGCATCGTAGAGGCTGCCCCAACGGGCATTGGCGGCATTGAGGGCGAAGCGGGCATTTTTAACCGGCACCACCAGCTGCGGTCCGGCCTGTTCGGCAATTTCGCTGTCCACATTTTCCGTGGTTACGCAAAAGTCTTCGCCTTCCGGCAACAGGTAGCCGATTTCCTGAAGAAATGCCTTGTAGGCCGCGGCGTCATGGGGCTGTCCGGCGCGTTCACTGTGCCAGCGGTCAATGCGTTGTTGCAGGTCTTCGCGCTTTGCCAATAACGCGGCGTTCCTTGGCCCCAGGTCCGTGAGGATGCTTTCCAGCTCCGACCAAAATTTTTGCGGATCTACGCCGGTACCGGGTGCAATCTCGTTGGTGATGAGATCGAGGATTAGGTCGGCAATCTGTAGGCTGCCGACTTGAGTTCTGTTCGTCATTATTGAAAGCCCCCTCTGGCTATCTTAGGTGTTAGCAGTTCAAAAGCGCATTTTATTTGTTGATAGGGCAGTCGGCAAACTTAAGCCGCGCAGCGGCGAGATAGCGTTTCTCGCCAGGCACGGCAGAGGTGAATGACAGCGGCGCCGGCGTTCGTCAGTCAGGCGTGATCCCGGTTGCGCCGGTCTTTGTAGGCGGGTCTAAACCTGGACCGGAACTGTCGGGGGCTGAGTTCCGTTATGGATTTGAATACCTCTGAGAAGTGGCCAAAATCCCGATAGCCCACGTTTAAACTGATGGTCTTGATGCTGTCATCGCTGTTGATAAGGTGATGCTTGGCCGCCTCAACCCGCAGTCGCTGCAGGTAGCGGGTTGGCTTATTGCCGGTGGCTTTCTGAAAACGGCGAATGAAGGTTCGCTTGCTCATGCCAACCTGTTCCGCCAGGTTTTCGAAGATTATTTCGTCCTGGTAGTGGTTATCCAACCACTCCTGTGCCTTGTGAATCCCGGGGTCTTTGTGTTGCCTCAAGCCCGCTATGTTAAACAGCGTCAGGTTGTAGTTGCGCCGCGAATCGTAGGTAATGTCCCGCGCCAGGCCGGCTGCTATATCCGCGCCGCAGAATTTTTCCACCAGGTATATCGTGAGGTCCATGCCGGCGTTTTGTCCGTTGGAACTGTAGATTTCACCATCCTCCACCAGCGCCTGGTTCTCCTGCCAGCTCACGTTGGGATAGCGCACTTTGAATTCTCGCAAATGGCGCCAGTGGGTTGTCGCATTTCTGAGATCCAACAGCCCGGCTTCCGCGGCCCAGAATATGCCGCCGTTGATACCGGCTATTACTGCGCCATTGGCATATTGATGCGCCAACCAGGGCGGCAGTTGGGGATATTGTTGAATTGTCTTGTCAAAATCGCCCCAGAAGTGCGGAAGAATAACCAGGTCGTATTCACCGGGGTTGCCGATATGGTTGTCACCGGCGAGTAACCGGCCGTTAAACGCCAGTACCGGGTCGGGCGAGGGCGAAATAATCTCGCTGCTGAACAGTTGCGTCATGCGTCTTAGATTGACGCTTTGGAAAAGATCCAGGGCGGGGTAGACGGACGAAGTCCAAACCCCGTCGTACGTCAGCAGCGCCACCCGCCAGCCTAATTTCGCCATTTGCGCACCCTCAGTATTTGTATTAACTGGCACTTTAATCCTTGAAAGTGGCATTTTACCCCAAAGACGTGCGGGTTCGATATGTCTAGACTGAAGTACAACATGCTTAGCAATACCCCTGAATCAATAGTCTGTACCCAACGGAGGGCTTTTTGTGGATACCAGTTTTTCAGCTGACGAGATCAAATTTCGCGGTGAAGTGCGTGCCTTTTTGGATGAAGCGTTTAACGACGAATTGCGCGCGCGTCTAAATGATCCCGAGCAGTTCAGAGACGCCATACTCGACTGGCAACAGCGTCTCTATAGCCGCGGTTGGATTGCGCCGAACTGGCCGGAGGAGTATGGCGGCACGGGTTGGACGGTCACCCAGAGTTTTATTTACGAGTCCGAGCGCGCCAGGGCGGGGGCGCCCGATGTCATACCTTTTGGCCTGAAAATGGTTGGGCCGGTTATCTACACCTTCGGCAACGAAGAACAGAAGCAGCGCTTCCTGCCGCCTATATTGCAAAGCGAGGATTGGTGGTGCCAGGGATACTCAGAGCCGGGTGCGGGCTCCGATCTGGCGGCGCTTAAAACCAAGGCGGAGTGGGATGGCGATGACTATGTGGTCAACGGGGCCAAGATTTGGACAACCTATGCGCAATACGCCGACTGGATCTTCTGCCTGGTGCGCACCGACTCCTCAATCAGGCCGCAGGAAGGCATCAGTTTTCTGCTAATCGATATGAAAACGCCCGGCATAACCGTCAAACCGATTGAGACTATCGACGGGGTTCACACACTTAACGAAGTGATTTTCGATAATGTCAGGGTACCTGTCGCCAACCGCATTGGTGAAGAGGGCGGCGGCTGGACCTGCGCCAAAGCGCTACTTGCCCATGAGCGGACCGCAATCGCGGGTGTGACCGAGTCCAAGCGCCGCATTGAGGAAATTCGCCGGCTGGCCAAGGCGGAAATAAGCGGTGGAAAAGCCTTGCTCGATGACCCCCTGTTCCAGGCGCGACTGGCAACCACCGAAATCGACTTGATGGCGCTGGAGTACACGGAGCTGAGGGTGCTGGCGTCCTCCGCCGAAGGCAGAGGTTCGGGAGTGGAATCCTCGCTGTTAAAGGTAAAGGGCACTGAAATTCAGCAGGCGCTGCAGCAATTGATGCTGGACCTGGCCGGCTATTATGGCGGCGTTATCCAAGGTGATGAGATCGGCCACGACTATGCCGATATCGCGCGCAGGAGATTTATGTACGGCCGCGCCGCCACCATCTACGGCGGTTCCAACGAGGTACAAAAAAACATTACCGCCAAGCATGTGCTTGGACTGTAAACCCATTTAATTTAGGACTGACAAATGAACTTCAATTTAGCTGAAGAGCAGCAATTGCTCAAAGACAGCATAGCGCGCTTTGTGCAGGACCAGTACAGTTTCGACGCCCGGCGCGAAATAACCAATTCCCAGGAGGGATTTAGTCGGGAAAACTGGCAGACATTCGCCGAACTGGGCTGGTTGTCGATTCCGTTTGCCGAACAGGACGGTGGTTATGGCGGTGGCGCGACGGATACCATGGTCATTATGGAGGAATTCGGCAGGGGGCTGGTGGTCGAGCCCTATGTCGCAACCGTATTGCTGTTTGGCGGTTTAATCTCACACAGTGAAAACGGTGCGTTGCGACAGGCCCTTATCGAGCAGATTATCGCGGGCGAGTTGCAGGGCGCCTTTGCCTATCTTGAGAGGCAGAGCCGCTTTGAATTGTCGGATATCAAAACCACAGCGGAACAGCAGGGTGACCAGTTCGTGCTGAATGGAAATAAAGCACTGGTGGCCAACGGCATGGCGGCCGACAAGCTGGTTGTTTCGGCCCGCACTGATGGCGCACAAACCGATGAAGCCGGTATTAGCTTGTTCGTTATCGACGCCAACGCCGAGGGCGTGGATAAAAGCCCCGCGCGCTTAATGGATGGTCAGTTGGCCGCCAATATTAGCTTGAATAACGTTGCTGTGGACAGCGCGCGGCTTGTCGGCGAACCAGGCGGCGGCCATGCCGTTATGCAAGCAGTGGTGAAGGATGTGATGGTGGCAATTTGCGCGGAGGCATTGGGAATTATGCAAACGCTCAATGATACAACCGTCGAATACACCAAAACCCGCGAACAGTTTGGTGTCCCGATAAGCTCTTTCCAGGCGTTACAGCACCGTATGGTGGACATGTTTATGGCCTGCGAGCAGACTAAATCGCTGCTGTATCGCGCGGTCTGCTCCATTGAGGAGGATGCAGGGGATAACCCAGCGCATGCCGCGGAGGTGGAAAAGAATATCTTGGCGCTCAAGGTGATGGTGGGACGTGCCGGGAGGTTGATTGGCGGTGAGGCGATACAGCTGCATGGCGCTATGGGTATGACGGACGAGTTGGCTGTCGGTCATTATGCGAAACGCCTGATGATGATAAATACTGCCTTTGGTGATGCTGACTATCAGCAACAGAAGTTTGCTTCTCTGACCAACGCCTGATGGGCTATTCGGAGATAGCTTGCGCTGCAAGATAGGATTCGTGAAAAGGTTTTATAGTGCCAATAGCGGACGTTTTTAGGTTGGAGCCAGGTTCCCGTCCCGCCAGGGGAGGTTTGTCTGTGACCGGCCGTTAAGTTTGCCAAATTGCCGGCGCTGCGGTAACTCGCTATCGCTCAAACACGTCCTCGCGACTACCCCGACAATTTGGCAAACTTACAGCACGGCCTGATTGGTCCCGGACAAACCTCCCCTGTCGGGACTCACGGCGTCACAAGTAGCACCGACGCAAGCGGGCGTCTGGGGATAGTGTTTGGGACCCTCGTCGACAGGGATGTCGACGCGGAGCTCCCATGGACGGGTTCACAGCGAGTCCCAAACACTGTCCGCAGATGGCCG
>JANQKW010000258.1 GCA_028280905.1 Porticoccaceae bacterium | reverse complement strand
CAATCCAGCCGCTTCCGCCAAGTCGGTTTCAGGGACCACCCCCACGCCGATAATTACCAGGTCGGCATCGATGGTTGTATTGTCAGCCAGGCTAACACCAGTCACGGTGTTGTCGCCATCAATTTTTACTACACTGGCGTCAGTGACGATATTTACTCCCTCCTCCTTGTGCACACGCGTGTAAAATGCCGATACCTGTTCAGCGGTGACGCGTTGCAGCACTCTCGGGAGGGCTTCTAGAACGGTAACGCTCATCCCTGATTTTCTCAGCGATGCAGCCGTCTCCAGGCCGATATAGCCACCGCCGACGATAACCGCTGATTTTCCCTGATCCATATGTTTCTTGATGACATCGACATCCTGTATGTTTCGAAGGTAGTGAACGCCCGGAAGTTCGGACCCGGGTAATGGAATTTTTCGAACCCTGGCGCCGGTGGTCAGCGCCAGCTTTTGGTAGGGCAGGGACCCGCCATCGTTTAGGGTAACGCGCTGGTTTTCCCGGTCGATTTCGGTCACGGTTGTATTGAGGATCAGGTTAACATCCAATTTTTCATAGACTGCCGCCGGCCGGATAAACAGTTTTTCCGCGGTAGAGCTACCGTCCAGGTAGGCTTTGGAAAGTGGTGGTCTATGGTAAGGGGGAATCTTTTCAGCACTGACGATGGATATCTTGTCTTGCCACCCCAACTGCCGCAGGCTTTGAACGAGTTGGGCGGCAGCGTGGCTGCCACCAATAATAATGCAGTGTCGTTCAGTCATGTCTAACTTCCTTCAGCTAACCGCCTATCTCCCCGGCGAACATGCAATTCGCCGCACTCGCCGACGATACCGTCCACGAGATTGTTGACCGCCAGGCTCATAACGGTTTCGCCAGGTTCAATTTCAACTTCGGTTCGTTCATCGTTTGCGTTTACATAAATGACTTTTGCCATAGGTTGGTTCTCTTGTCTAGGCCGGATTAAAACAATTTTTCGGAGTTGAGATTGACGGTGAAAGGGAATGGGGCCGGATGGGCGATCCCCGTCAATACGGCGTGCGCTTGACTTACGACTTCTAACCGGCCACCGTAATCGACTGTCACGCCATGGGCCACCATGAGTCATCTGGTGGCCTTGCCCGGGGCTAGCCCCTCGCTACTGCTCAATAAATGAATATCAGAATAATGAGCGCCGCTGATACCAAGCTGGCTATCACCGTTCTGAAAGTATTCCAACGAACCCAGGTTGCCTCGAATGCGCCGCGCGCCATTTTCAGCTCGGATTCCCCGAGCGCCTGTGTATCGACCTTTTGCAGTCGGTTATTCAGCGGTATATTGAATTTGAATGTGGGTAACTGGACACCAACAAGGTAAGCGATCGCCGATATCACTAACATTGCGCGCGATAAGCCTTCGAGTTGGCTAATGCCGAGAACACCGGTAACCACCAGGGCGGCAACCGAACCTGCCCACATCGCGATAAAAAGCGGGTGATTGTTCTGAATAACACCATCGATAACTTGAAACGCGCGGATAAATTCCCGGTCGTTGAGGTTTCCCAGTCCCGGCATTACGACAGTTGCGAATGCAAAGACAAAGCCGGCTGTCAGGGTGCATAAAAAGGCGGCCAATAACAGCATATTCTCAAAAATGATTGCTAATAACATTTCGTTTCTCCTGTACCTGAACGCTAAGAAATAACTGCCCAGCCGGGTTGGCTGGGCGCTGATTTTTATCAATAGGCGTTGATCACCTGTGCGGTTGCATCCCAGACGCCCGTCTGCAGTGTTTTCTTGACATACTCATTAAAGTCGGTAGCCGGCCTACCCAATGCTTCCTCTACGCCGTTCACCACCGGAGTGTTTCTGCCGTCAAATACCACCGTAAATAATTCCCTCATCAACCATTGGATATCCTCGGGCAGACCATGGGCTTTTAGTTGGTTGATGTAAGATTCAACGGGAACCGGCTTGTACTGGATAGTCCGGCCGCTGGCTGCCGCGATAGCATCAATACACTCTTTAAACGTGATGGCGCGCGGGCCGGTGACTTCAAATAACCGGTTGCGCAGTTGCGGTTTGGTTAGCGCCGCCACCGCGACCTCGGCGATGTCGTCAACGTCAATAAACGGTTCGCGGGTATCACTCTCGGGCAGCACCATCTCGCCGCTGAGTATGCCGTCCAGCATAAAGCCCTCGCTAAAGTTTTGCGCGAACCAGCTCGCCCTTACGATGTTCCAGTCTAGCCCGCTCTGTTGTACTACGCGTTCTGCCTTCACTGCGCCGTCTTCGCCGCGGCCGGAGAGTAAAACGAGATGCTTCAGGCCGGCGGCTTTAGCCTCGGCGACAAACTCGCGAACAGTGTTTTCCGCCTCGGGCACCGCCAGGTCCGGCTGGAAAGTGACATAGGCCGAGGTCACGCCGGCTAAGCAGGCGTGCCACGAGCCTGGATCGGTCCAGTCGAAACTAGGTGTGGTTGAACGGGATACGCCGCGCGTCTTATAGCCTTTTTGTTCCAGAAGTCGATGCACGCGCGCGCCTGTTTTACCGGTGCTGCCAATGATAAGTATGGTGTTGTCTTGCATAGCTTGGTTCCTCTTGGTTGGGTTGAGCCTAACCGGCTGTTGTCGAGAGCTGCTACTATGACGCGCTTTTTATGGATTATTAATGCTTATAAATCCAAAATTTTTTGCATAACGTACAAAATTGTTGGATTTTAAACTAATGCTTGGCAGAATAAGCCCATGCTTGACTATGAAATAGCATTTCCAAGCCTCTCGGATCCGCTGGGCCAAACCCTCTACCAGTTGCGTTTAGATGGCAGTCTTTACGCGCTGTCAAACCTGACCGCGCCGTGGGGTATGGCGATGCCTGCGTTGCCCGGCAAGATGATGTTCCACATTGTCACCGATGGGCAGTGTTGGTTGAGCGCGGGCGACGAGCAGCCGATTTTGTTGCGTCAAGGCAGTCTTGTTTTACTGCCCCAGGGGCGCGGACATCAATTGATGGACAACCCCAATTCAGAAATAAAAGATTTTTTTGATTTACCCGTGCAGCGCATCAGTGAGCGGTTTGAATTGCTGAGTTATGGCGGCGCTGGGAACATAACTAAACTCACCTGTTGCGTGATGAGTTTTGACCAGGTGGCGGGCCAACAATTAGTTGCGCAGTTGCCGGACGTTTTGCACATCAACAGCTGGGATACGGAGATTGACGGCTGGTTGGAGCATACCCTGCGTTTTCTGGCGCGTGAAGCGCGCGAGCAAAAACCGGGCGGACAAACCATTATGTCCAACCTCGCCGATATATTGGTGATCCAGGCAATTCGGGCATGGATTGATAGCGAACAGGAGACAAGCAGTGGTTGGCTGGCAGCGCTGCGCGATAAACACATAGGCAGTGCGCTTGCCGCGATTCATCGCCAGCCGGGAAAAAACTGGACGGTCGAGTCACTCGCCAGAGAGGTCGGACTGTCGCGTTCGGGTTTTTCCGCGAGATTTACTGAAATGGTGGGTGAGCCGGCCATGCAGTATGTTACGCGGTGGCGAATGTTGCTGGCGCGAAGCCAGTTGTTGGAGAGCGCGATAACCCTGGGCGAGCTTGCCGATCAGCTCGGCTATCAGTCTGAAGCGGCTTTCTGCCGTGCGTTTAAACGCATGATGGGTGAGCCGCCGGGCGCCGTGCGAAAATCCTTGCTGAATCCGCCTTAGTCAAGATTTGCATAAATCCAAAGGCGTGTTAATTTTTCAGATACACCCATAACCGGAGGTTTATCCATGACCAATAAAAACGCCGCAGTACTTTATGAAGTCAATGAAAAGATCGCGGTTATTACACTAAACCGCCCCGATCACATGAACGCGATCGTTCAGGAAGTGCGAGAAGGCGTGCTTGAATCCTTTCAGAAGGCGAGTCGTGACAAAGACGTCAGAGTGATTGTGCTGACCGGCGCCGGAAAAGTTTTTAGCGGTGGTGGTGATATCAACCAAATGAAAAAATTTCAAGACGATGATTATCGGGCCTCCACCATCGAACACAAAACCATGCCGACGCAAAACCACGCGATATTAGCCATGTACAGAACGGAAAAGCCGATCGTCGCGGCCATTAACGGTTCCGTTGCCGGTGGCGCGATGGGGATGGCGCTGGCCTGCGATATCCGCATTGCCTCCAGCAAAGCAAAATTCAGCATGGCGTTTAACCGTATCGGACTCTGCCCGGAGTGGGGCATGGCCTATAATTTGCCCAGAATAGTGGGCGAGGACAAGGCCAAGGAGTTGATCTGGTTGGCCAACAAGCTGACCGCGGAAGAGGCGCTCGATTTGGGCATTGTCTCCAAACTGGCGGAACCGGAAGAGGTTTTGGATACGGCAATGACAATGGCCAGGGAACTCGCCTCCAGGCCGCCGGTCGCGGTGCGCTTGACGAAAAAGATCCTTAATCACTCCCTGTCTTCGGGCGTTGATGCCATGTTGGATATGGAATCTTATGCGAGAAATATTTGCATCCATTCCCAAGATTTCAAAGAGGGCATTGCCGCGATGGTCGAAAAAAGGCCGCCGGTTTTTAAAGGAGAATAAGTCGCCTCGTCGTTTAAACCCAAGGGAAGCTACCATGACTTTACCATTACCCCGCATTGCGCCGCTCGCCGATGAAGAGATGACCGAAGCCCATAAAGAGGTGTTGGCGCACAGCATCAAAAACCGCCCCTATGTGCCCAACGTGTCCCGCACGCTTGCCAGAAATCCCAGAATGTACAAAAGGTTACAGGCGTATCTGGCCTATATAATGGATTCAAACCTTTCCGGGCGGGACCGTGAGATCCTAATTTTACGGATTGGTTGGCTCTGCCGGTCGGATTACGAGTGGACCCAGCACAGTCGACTGGCATTAAAGCTGAAAGTGTTGTCCGAAGAGGATCTGGAGGCGATCAAAGTCGGAGCGGAAGCGCCTGGATGGACGCCTGCGGAGCAACTCTTGATCACGGCGACAGATGAACAGTACCGAGATCAGGTAATCTCCGATACGACCTGGCAGGCGCTCGCCGAGTCCTACGACGAACTTCAGATGATGGATATCGTCATCACCATCGGCCAATACTGGATGTTCAGCGCTATGCTGCGCTCGTTTGGCGTCCAGATAGAGGATAACGTTGCAAACTGAACTGATTCGGGAAATTGAATAAGAAACAGGGCGTATTCGAAGACTTCACCTAAATTCGCGCGAAAAAGAGCTTAATGTGGCCAGGAGAGGGCTTGAACTTCCTGTGTAATCTCATTAATAGCAATAAAATCAATTAGATAATGCACTGACTCCCCTGCTCGATAGGCGCTGCTGCTTTGCACTAACATGACTAAAACGGCCCCGGTAAGAAATAGCCGTTTATTTCTCAAACTGTTAACTGCTACCCATACCAAGGCGAACTGTTTCCGATAAACTTGCCCTGATTGTCAATAAAGCCTTCGAGCAGTCGGGTCGAAATTAAGGAGTCGAAGTAAGCAATAAAAAGTTTCAGTTTTGGGGGTAAGTGATGAATGAATTGAAATATATCGCAACAATTTTTGCGCTGTTTCTATCGTTTGGCACAACAGCCGGTAATTCTGATCGTACACTTGAAGAAATTGTTGTTACGGCGAAAAAGCGGCCGGAAATCGCTCAAAATGTGCCCTTGTCCATTTCAACCATAACCGGAAACGGTATTCGCGATCTTGAGTGGGATAACTCAATCGACATCATAAAACAATCGACTGCATTATCCGCAGAAACCTGGTCGGGAAAATCACAGCCGCGATTTAAAATTCGCGGCTTGGGAACCAGTGATTACAACATAGGCCAGCTCTCCGCAGTGGGCTTTTATGTCAATGAAGTCGTTATCAACTCTCCGATATCACACGGTATCGAAATCTACGACCTCGAGCGGGTGGAAGTTTTACGTGGGCCGCAGGGAACGCTTTGGGGAAAAAATAACACGGCGGGCGCCATTCACGTTGTCACCGCAAAACCAACTCACGAATACCAGTTGATGGGCTCCTCCAGTATTGGCTTTGTCAATAACGATGCCCCCGAGCATCAACTGGAGGCTGTTATCAACGGCAGTATCAAGGAGGATCTGTTAGCGGCCCGTTTGGCTTTGAAAAGGACGCGCAGGGATAACTGGATAGACAACCTGGCGACCGGAGACGAAGTCGGGCAGGCCGACAGTACTGCGGGGCGTTTGTCCCTGCTCTACACGCCGTCAACCGCTTGGGACATCAACCTTATTGCGGAAGTCAGCGACCAGGAAGACGATGCCTATAGTTATGCAGGACTGGCGGCCGATAGTTCTCTGGCAAAACCGAATATCTATAAAACCAATCTCGACGCCAAAAACTTTGATGAAAACGAATACAGAAATATTACCCTGAATGCCTCCTGGCAAGGCGAGCATTTGTCATTCACTACGATATCGGGTTATCTGGAAACGGAGAGACGCGTGTTTCAGGATGAAGATGCCAGCGAAAACGATATATCGTTTGATATCTACCTGAGTGATATCGAACAGTTTAATCAGGAATTTCGCATAACGTCGTCACCGGCAGATGCGCTCCGCTGGATACTGGGTTTTCACTAC
>JANQKW010000241.1 GCA_028280905.1 Porticoccaceae bacterium | reverse complement strand
CTGGATCAGCTTTCTGGTGGTGCCACTCTGCCTGGCTGCCGGGCTGCTCTGGCCGCTGGCGCCGCTGTTGGCAAATCAGTTGTGGATGTGGGCCGTGCCTCAACTGCAGTGGTTTGTCGCACTCGCCCGTCAGGTATCTGACTTGGGCATCGCCTTTGACCGGGCCATATTGCCGCCGGGTTTTTGGCCGGTTGCAGCACTGGCGGCGGGAATGCTGCTGGTGCTGTTGCCGACGGGTTTGAGGTTGCGGTTGCCCGGGGTGGTATTAATGCTCGCGCCCTGGTTGCACAACCCGGATCCACCGCCACTGCGGGTAACGGTGCTCGACGTCGGTCAGGGGTTGGCCGTTGTCGTGGAAACCCGCCGCCACCGCCTGGTTTACGACGCCGGGCCGTTTTACAGCGAGCGCTTTAATGCCGGCACCGCGATAGTGGCGCCCTATCTGAGTTGGCGTGGAATCCACCGCTTGGACGCGGTTGTCATCAGCCACAGCGATAACGACCATGCCGGCGGCGCGCTGCCGCTGATGACTGCGGTGCCAACCGAGCGGTTGCTGGTTGATCCGCTGTTGGTCGAGCGACTTGGTGACCTTTCCCAGACCGCGGAAGTGTGTCGCGAGGGTGTGGCCTGGCGGTGGGACGGAGTAGATTTTCGCGTGCTGTCGCCGCGACCGCCTTATCCGGAGAATGACAACAACCGCTCATGTGTGCTGCAGATTCGCCTGGGCGAGATCAAGGTTCTGCTGCCGGGCGATATTGAGCGCGAAGCGGAGCAGGCGCTGTTAACCCGCCGCACCCAGTTGGGGCTTGAGGAGAATATCACGCTGCTGGTAGCGCCCCATCACGGCAGTAACACATCATCCAGCCGGGCGTTTATCGAGCATTTGCGACCCCGCCACGTGGTTTTTTCCAGCGGCTATCGGCACCATTTTGGCCACCCCCACCAGCGCGTGATCAGCCGCTACCGGCGGGTGGGTTCCGAGCCCTGGAATACCGCCCACAGCGGCGCGCTGCAGTTTGTCTGGAACCGCCGCGGGGAGCTGAAAATCTTCCCGGAACGTGAACGGGTTCGCCGCTTTTGGCACTGGTAGCCCATCGGGTGTTAACTGGCGCTAACCGCCGCAAAAGTTCTATGGTAAAGTTTCGCTAACTCGGATTCTGAAGGGCGAAAACGTGTACGAAATTGTGGTTGCCGGCGGTTGGTTGATGGCGCCGATTCTGCTGTGCTCAATCGTGGTCATCGCGATAAGCGTGGAACGCTACTGGACCCTGCGGCGCGACAAGGTGGTGCCGCCCACGCTGCTGGGGCAGGTCTGGCAGTGGCTCAAACACTATGAGCTGGACAAGGAAAAACTCAACGAACTGAGATTGTCGTCGCCGCTTGGCACTATTCTGGCCGCCGGCATCAGCAACTCCGGCCACGGCCGGGAGATTATGAAAGACAGCATCGAGGAGGCCGCCAGCCAGGTGGTCCACGAACTGGAGAGAAACCTGGCGCCGCTGGGCACAATCGCCTCCATTGCGCCGCTGCTGGGTTTGCTGGGCACCGTACTTGGCATGATCAAGGTGTTTACCGCCATTATGGTAGAGGGCACCGGCAACGCCGGGGTGTTGGCCGGTGGAATTTCCGAGGCGTTGATCACCACCGCCGCCGGCCTTACCGTGGCGATTCCGGCGATGATTTTTCACCGCTATTTTGAGCGGTCGGTCGACTCGCTGGTGGTGGAGATGGAGGAGCAGGCGGTAAAGCTGGTGGATGCCTTCCACGGTGAGCGCGTACTCAAGCCCGGGGAGCGGGGCGAAAGTTGAAATTCCGCCGCCAGAAAAACAACGACAGCGGCGTCAACCTCACGCCGCTTATCGATGTGGTGTTTCTACTGCTAATTTTCTTTATGGTGTCCACCACCTTCACCAAGGAAACCCACCTGGTGGTGGATCTGCCGGAAGCCGACGGCGAGATAGCCGAGACGCCGAAGGGCACGATTGACTTGTTAGTCAACAGAAACGGCAACTACAGCATCAATGGCGTTGCTCTGGTGAACCGCAAAATCGAAACCCTGATGAAGGGGCTGAAAGAGGTCTCGCGGGGAGATAGCCAATTGCCGCTGATCATCACCGCCGACGCCAATGCCTCCCACCAGTCGGTAGTCACCGCGATGGACGCGGCCGGCAGGTTGGGGTTTGTGCATCTCAAGATTACCACGCAAAAAGTTGAGACTGACGATAGCTGATATCGCTACCCACATTGAGCAACTATGGTACGGCAAGTCCCGCTGGGCCTGGCTGCTGGTTCCGCTGTCTTGGTTATACCGTTTGGCCGTAAAGCTGCGGCGCACCTATTACGCGCGGCGGCAGCCGCAACCGCTTGCGGCGCCGGTGATTGTGGTGGGCAACCTGACGGTGGGTGGCACCGGCAAAACACCCTTGATTATCAGCATGGTGGAATATTTTAAAGAGCAGGGCATGCGGCCCGGCGTTATCAGTCGGGGTTACGGCGGCCAGTCGGAAAACTATCCCTGTCTGCTCAATGAACGCAGCCGTTCCAGGGAAGTGGGGGACGAACCCCTATTGATTGCCCGCCATTGCCCGGTGGTCGTAGACCCGCAGCGCCGCCGGGCCGCCGACTATCTGTTGGCGCAAACCGATTGCAACCTGGTCCTCAGCGACGACGGCCTGCAGCACTATCCTCTGCCGCGGGATATTGAAATTGTGGTGGTCGACGGAGCCAGGCGTTTCGGCAATCGCCACTGCCTGCCTGCCGGCCCGTTGCGGGAGCCAATCAGTCGGCTGGCCGATGCCGACCTTGTCGTCATTAACGGCGGCCCCTCGGCGGATATCGATGAATTGGCCGGCAGCCAGGTGCCGCGGTTCCTGTCCCAGACCGAGCCGCGGGGGTTCAGGTCGCTGGTTAGCGACCAGCCCATATCCGTGAGCGAATTCCCCGGGGACCAGGTGCATGCGGTGGCCGGTATCGGCAATCCGCAACGCTTTGCCGACACACTGCGCGATCTGGGATTTTCGCCGCAATTGCACGCCTACCCGGACCACCACAGTTTTTCCGGCAAAGAGTTTGTCTTTTCCGACGATTTGCCTGTTATCATCACCGCCAAGGATGCGGTGAAATGCCGTGGCATGGCCAGTGACACAGTTTGGGTGCTCGACATAACGGCGTCTCCAGCTCCCGGTTTTTTTGCGGCATTGACGGAAAAACTGAACCCCCTGATAAGCTAAGCTGACAGGCGCTATGACTAACAATGATTACACCGTGGTGATTCCCGCCCGCTATGCCTCCACGCGGCTGCCGGGTAAACCGCTGCGCGACATAGCCGGCAAACCCATGATCCGGCGCGTTTACGAACAGGCGCTGCAAAGTAACGCCCGGCAGGTGGTGATTGCCACCGACGACCAACGCATCGTCGACCTTGCCAACGATTTTGGCGCGCGGGTTTGCATGACCAGTCCCAGCCACCCGTCGGGCACCGACCGCTTGCAGGAGGTGGCCGGCCAGCTAAACTGCAGTGAGGACGATGTGATCGTCAATGTACAGGGGGACGAACCCCTGATACCCCCGCAGGTGATTGACCAGGTCGCCGAAAACCTGATCAATAATCCCGCGGCGGGCGTTGCCACCCTGGCGGAAAAACTGCACAGCGAAACGGATTTTGACGACCCGAATATCGTCAAGGTGGTCACCGACAGCGCCATGCCGGCGCGGTCG
>JANQKW010000142.1 GCA_028280905.1 Porticoccaceae bacterium | reverse complement strand
CCCGTTGTGGCGATTGCCATTGGCAAATTGGCGCCAGACAGTGTCCGGCTGGGTGAGAAGCCCCACTGACGATGCCGTAATGCGGGTAAGTATCTTTTTCGATATTCGCTGCGTTGCCGGGTCCCGCGAGCTTGCCGATCAACTGCAGGCGCATATGCTGGCGACCGCGTCCGCCAACACTATCTTTCTGGCCGCGCTGGCCCGCAACGCGCTTTGCAACCGACCGCCGCTGGGTTTTTTCCGGCGCTTTGTGCTGGAGCGCAATGGTGAACATCGGGATATGCTGGATCTCAAGCACCGGGGTATTATCCCGGTGGTGGAACTGGCCAGGATCCACGCCATCGCCAACCAGGTGACACAGGTCAATACATGGGAGCGACTGGATGCGTTGGCGGCCAACAAGACGATGGCCTTAAAAGACGCCAGGAATCTTCAGGATGCGCTGAATTTCGTGATGCAGGTGCGACTGGAGCAGCAGTGCGAGCAGCTGAAGCTAAAAGGCGAGCCGAGTAACTTCGTCAACCCGAAAGACCTGGGCGATATGGCCCGCAAACAATTGCGGGATGCCTTTCTCACCATTCACGACGGGCAGGAGAGCATCTCTCAGAGCTTTTCGGCGGGGACATTTTAGTTGCGCCTGCTGGCGGCGAGACGGCTACTCCGGGGGTTCGGCGAGCAGAATCCCCATGTCAGGCAATGGTTATATGGCCCGATACCCAGGCGTAGCGCGCTGTTCGAAAATCTCAGTTGCCTGGCGCTGGATCTGGAGATGACCGGCCTGGATCACCAACAGCACAATATGGTGAGTATTGGCTGGGTGGAGATTCAACGTGGGGCGATACAATTGTCCAGCGCCACCCACCTGCTGATCAAAGCGGCCGGCCGAGTGGGCCAGAGCGCGACCATTCACCATATCAGGGACGTGGATTTGCAGCAGGGTGTAACGGAGCGGCAGGCTATGCAGCAACTATTGCAAGCATCGGCGGGGAAAGTATTGGTGTTTCACCATGCCGGCGTTGATATGCCGTTTCTGAACAAGGCTTGGAAAAAGTATTTTGGCGTGCCTCTGCTGCTGCCGGTGGTAGATACCATGCGCCTGGAACAGCAATTGTACCGCCGGGCCGACAAGCCGGTCGAGCGGGGCGGGCTGCGATTGGCGGCTTGCCGCCAGCGATATAACCTGCCTGCCTATTCCGTGCACAACGCGCTGGTTGATGCCCTGGCTACCGCCGAACTGCTGCTGGCCATTGTGCAGCGCAAAGGCGAGGGGGGTTGTCAACTTCGCGCATTATTGGTTTGATGGTCTGAAATTTTCGCCGCGACTAGTACTCCTTCAAGGTGATAATGACGGATGCAGCGTTGTTGTGGTGTTTCGCCGCAAGGCGCAGCTCGCCGCTAAGGGTGGTTCCCTTTGCCAGGGCTACTACTACAAATGTCGAATAGCGGGGCCGGGTTTTCGCTGCTATTCTGAAAAAATTTAACAGTGTTCTGGGGGCAATTATGTCACACGTCAATATCCACAAGGTGCCGGAGTCCGTTGCGGCAGATGCGCTTATCGACAGGGAAAAATATCAGCAGATGTACCGGCGTTCTATCGAGGAGCCGGACGCGTTTTGGTCGGAGCAAGCGCAGCAATTCCTGACCTGGCAGCAGCCCTTTAGGGAAGTGAGCAGCTTTGATTTCCACGAGGGCACCGCCAGTTGGTTTACCGGCGCCAAGCTGAATGTCACGGAAAACTGTATCGATCGGCATTTGCCGAGTCGGGCCGATCAAACGGCCATTATTTGGGAAGGCGATGATCCCGGCCAGGATAAAACCATTACCTACCGGGAGTTGTCGGACCAGGTCTGCAGGCTGGCCAATGTATTAAAGCAGCGCGGCGTGACCAAGGGCGACCGAGTTTGCATTTATATGCCGATGATTCCGGAAGCTGCCTATGCGATGCTGGCCTGCGCCCGCATCGGCGCGATTCACTCCGTGGTATTTGGCGGCTTTTCGCCGGACGCGCTGAAAGACCGGATTCTCGACTCCGATTGCCGGGTTGTGATCACCGCCGACGAGGGGGTGCGCGGAGGCCGTAAAATTCCGTTAAAAACCAACACCGACACGGCCTTGCAAAGTTGTCCGGATGTCCATACCTGCGTGGTGGTGAATCGCACCGGCGGCGATATCCACTGGTCGGAGGGCCGGGATATCTGGTATGCGGAGGCCGCCGCGGACGCGAGCGCCGAATGCGCCCCGGAACCCATGGACGCGGAAGACCCGCTGTTTATTTTGTACACCTCCGGCTCTACCGGGAAACCCAAGGGTGTCTTGCACACGACGGCGGGCTATCTGCTGCAGGCGGCCATGTCCCACAAATATGTGTTTGATTACCATGAGGGCGATGTTTACTGGTGCACCGCGGATGTGGGCTGGGTCACCGGCCACAGTTACATCATTTACGGGCCGCTTTGCAACGGGGCGATTACACTGATGTTCGAGGGCGTGCCCAACTACCCCGACGCCTCCCGCTGCTGGCAGGTGGTGGATAAACACCAGGTCAACCAATTTTATACCGCGCCCACCGCGTTGCGCGCGCTGATGGGCGCCGGTGACGACTATGTTACTGCCACGTCCAGGAAGTCCCTGAGGGTGCTCGGCACGGTTGGTGAACCGATCAACCCGGAAGCCTGGGAATGGTATTTCCGGGTGGTCGGGGATTCGCGCTGCCCGATCGTCGATACCTGGTGGCAGACCGAAACCGGCGCGCATATGCTCACACCGCTGCCCGGCGCAATCGATATGAAGCCGGGCTCGGCCACAGTGCCGTTTTTCGGCGTGCAACCGGCGTTGCTGGATACCGACGGCAATGTGATCGAGGGGCCGGGCGAGGGCAGCCTGGTGATCAAGTCGTCATGGCCCAGCCAGATACGTACCGTGTACGGCGATCACAAACGCATGGTGGAGACTTACTTTTCCACCTTCCCGGGGTACTATTTCACCGGCGACGGCGCCCGGCGCGATGAAGACGGTTACTACTGGATAGTGGGTAGAATGGACGACGTGCTCAATGTCAGCGGGCACCGCATGGGGACCGCCGAGGTGGAAAGCGCGCTGGTGCTGCATCCCGATGTTGCCGAGGCCGCGGTGGTGGGCTTCCCGCACGATATCAAGGGTCAGGGCATCTACGCCTATGTCACCCTGATGTCGGGCGCCGAGCCCTCGGAGCAACTGCGTGACGAATTGGTTTCCTACTGCGTAAAGGAAATAGGCGCCATCGCCAAGCCGGATTTGATTCAGTGGGCGCCGGGACTGCCGAAGACCCGCTCCGGCAAAATCATGCGGCGCATCCTGCGTAAAGTGGCGGCGAACGAACTGGATAACCTCGGGGACACTTCAACACTGGCAGACCCGTCAGTGGTGAACCAGCTGATTGAAAACCGCCTGAATCAGTAGTTGGCGCAAATCCGATAGATAAAAAAACGGCGCCTTAAAAAGGCGCCAAGATCTATCTTTGAGGAGGGGGAATCAAAAATTACGTAACATGAGACTGGGGCCGTTCAGAAAAGTTCAAAAAAAATCAGGAAAAATTAAAAAAAATCTAATTATTTTTATAAGTCCTTATATTTCAATGAGATACGATTAGAATTTTTTCTGTTTTTTTGCGCGCTGGATTGTGCTGACGCGGCTCGGTAACTGTTCGGATAAAAAAACGGCGCCTTAAAAAGGCGCCAATATCTATCTTTAGAGGAGGGGGAATCAAAAATTCCGGTACTTGGAGCTGCGGCTGTCCAAAAAGTTCACAAAAAAATTAAAAAATTTTTATATTATGAAATTCAAAGAGTTAGAAAATAAGGCTGAGAAGTATCTGGGTTCAAGTGAAGCGCTGCAAGAGGCGTTGCCCAGTTGCAACACTGCACGACAGTTGGCTGCCACGCCGGAAGACCGATATTTGTCCGCGATGACCAAGTGCGTGTTCCGCGCCGGTTTTGTCTGGAAAGTCATTGAAAACAAATGGCCGGGGTTCGAGGCGGCGTTCAACGGGTTTAATCCGCTGGTTGTCGCCAACTATTCCGACGAGAAATTAGAAGCGTTGGCCGCCGATGAGCGAATCGTTCGAAATTTCACGAAAATTAAGGCCACCCGAGACAACGCGGTGTTTATCGTGGACGTCGGCGAACAATCCGGTGGCATCGCAACACTGGTTGCCGAATGGCCGACCGACGATATTGTGGGACTCTGGGCGCTGCTTAAGAAACGGGGCAGTCGACTCGGCGGCAATTCCGGGCCCATGTTCCTCAGGGTGATTGGCAAGGATACTTTTGTGTTGAGCGAAGACGTCATTGCGGCGTTGATCAATTACGGCTTTATGGACAAGATCAGCCCCAATGCCAAGGGCGATTTGATGAAAATCCAGGCTATCTTCAACGACTTTCAGCAGCAGAGCGGCCGGCCACTATGTGAAATCAGCCGCATCCTCGCTTATACCGTGAACCATCGTCACTAGTCGCGGTTCGAAACTGGGCGCCATCCAATCTGGACACCCTTAAGCATTGCCGAATGCCGCCAGCTGTGGTGTACTTCCCATGCAAAATATACGCTGCGCGGTTTGCCGTATAAGCCGTATAAAAAAGTGACTAAAAATAACTGGGAGTGAAAATAATAACAGCCTTAGATTGAGAGTAGTGGGTAACTTAGCCCGGTGGTTGCCGATTACTTTCGCAGTTTCAGGTTGATCCTTCTCTTATTCCATGTGGAGAACAGTATGACTGATGTAACCTTTATCCCCCCGCTATTCGGGGTGTTAGGGCTGGTTTGCGCCTATATTATCTATCTGATGCTCAACCGCTATCCGGGCGGTGAGGGCAAAATAAAAAAAATTGCCGATCAAATCCACCAGGGCGCGATGGTGTTTATGCAGCGCGAATACCGGATGTTGTTGATTTTCGCCAGCGTCCTGGTGATCCTGCTGTACTTTACCCTGGGCTTTGATACCGCCATATCCTTCGTCTGCGGCGCGGTTTCGTCGGCGCTGGCAGGTTGGCTGGGAATGTTTTCCGCCACCAAGGCCAATGTTCGAACCACTACCGCCGCCCACACCAAGGGTGCCGCCGAGGCGCTATCGGTGGCTTTTTTCGGCGGCTCTATCATGGGCTTGTGCGTCGCTTCCCTGGGCCTGCTGGGGCTGGGCTTACTCTATTGGTTTTTCGGCGGTGATCCGGAAACCGCCCACGCGATTCACGGGTTTGGCATGGGCGCTTCTTCGGTAGCGCTGTTTTCCCGTGTCGGTGGTGGGATCTACACTAAAAGCGCCGACGTGGGAGCTGACCTGGTGGGCAAGCTGGAGGCCGGTATTCCCGAGGACGACCCCCGCAACCCCGGCGTGATCGCGGATAATGTCGGCGACAATGTCGGCGACGTGGCCGGTATGGGGTCCGATATTTTCGAGTCTTACTGTGGTTCGATGATCGCCACAATCGCGATTGCTTCCACCATGGGACTGAGCGTGCTTTCCTCGCTTACGCCGGAGATGAATGAGGCGGATGGCCGTTCTACCCTGATGTTTCTGCCATTGGTGCTGGCGTCAACCGGACTGGTTTGCTCCATTCTGGGTATCTTGCTGGTCCGCACCCTGTCCGGAAAAGAGCCGGCGGTGGCGCTGCGCAGCGGGACCATGGCGGCGCCGGCGATTTTTATCGTCGCCGGTTACATCGTAATCGGTAATCTGGGTATTGATACCAACGTTTGGTGGTCAGTGCTCTGCGGGGCGTTGGGGGGTATAGTGATCGGGCTGGTTACCGAGTACTACACATCGGCCACACCCGTGGTGAAAATTGCCGAGTCCGGACAAACCGGCGCCGCAACGGTGATGATCACCGGGCTGTCGGTGGGCATGCAATCGGTGGTTGTGCCCCTGATGACCATCTGCGGCATTATCTATGTCTCCACCAGTCTGGCCGGCCTGTATGGCGTGGGCATCGCGGCGGTAGGCATGCTCGCCACCGTGGGCATCACCATGGCGATCGACGCCTACGGCCCGGTAGCGGACAATGCCGGCGGCATAGCCGAGATGGGCGGGCTGGGTGAGGACACCCGCGCCATTACCGATTCCCTTGACGAACTCGGCAATACCACCGCCGCCATCGGCAAGGGCTTTGCGATAGGCGCTGCGGCGTTGGCGGCATTGGCCATTATTGCGGCGTTTGTCGAGACCATGTCCCACGAAGGCGGTGAATTCCTGCTGCACCTGGGTAACCCAAATGTGCTGGTGGGGCTATTTTTGGGGGGGCTGGTGCCGTTTCTGATCGCCTCTATCACCATGACAGCGGTGGGTGATGCCGCTATGGAGATGATTGTCGAGATCAGGCGGCAATTTCGGGAAATATCCGGGCTGATGGAGGGAACCGCTGACCCGGACAATGCCAAATGTATCGATATCGCCACCACCGCGGCGCTGAAGAGAATGCTGCTGCCGGGTGCCATTGCCGTGGCATTCCCGCCTTTGGTGGGCTTTACCCTGGGCGCGCAGGCCCTGGGCGGTGCATTGGGCGGCGCCTTGCTGGGGTGCGTACTGCTGGCGCTGATGATGGCGAACGCCGGCGGCGCTTGGGACAACGCCAAAAAGTATGTGGAGAAAGGCAACCTGGGCGGTAAGGGATCCGAGGTCCATACCGCGGCCGTGGTGGGCGACACGGTAGGTGACCCGTTCAAGGATACCTCCGGTCCCTCCATGAATATCCTGATTAACGTTATGGCGATTGTCAGCCTGGTCATCGCACCGCTTCTTTAACGTTATTTAGTCTCAAAAGCGGTGCCGCCGAGGGGTTGCACCGCTTTTTTTGATTGGCGTCACGTTTTCCGGGCGTCCCGCAAGTGTTTTTCACCATTTGTCTCCCGTCTGTTTGATGACGATCAAACAACTGAACGCACCGGTTACATACAATCGGCGGACGATCACTACAATAAGTAATCTCATGGCTTCGTCCGACATACGGGGAAACAGGCCCCAATGGAACAGCGAATTGATAGACAGGTATGACTTGTCCGGTCCGCGTTATACCTCCTATCCGACCGCGCCGCAGTTCCGGGAAGACTTTATCGACACCGACCTCAGGGTGGCGCTGGAGAGAAGCAACCGCGCCGCGCGACCTCTGTCGCTCTATTTCCATATCCCGTTTTGCAGCACCGTCTGCTATTACTGCGCCTGCAACAAGATTATCACCGCGAACCGCAGCAGGGCCGGGCCATATATCGATAAAATGATCGGGGAAATGGCGCTGATCTCAAAACTGGTTGACAGCTCCAGGCCGGTGCGACAACTCCACTGGGGCGGCGGAACGCCTACCTTTATCAGCGACGCTGAAAAACGCTTGTTGATGGACGCCACAGCGAAACACTTTACTCTGCTGGAAGACGACAGCGGCGAATATTCGATAGAGATTCACCCCGGCGATATGACGGTGGCCACCATTGGCTGCTTGAGGGAAATCGGCTTTAACCGCCTGAGCATGGGGATTCAGGATTTCAACCCCGTTGTGCAGAAGGCGGTCAACCGCTTTAACTCCGTTGAGGAGGTTCGCGAACTGGTGCAAGCGGCGAGAGCCGAGGGCTTTCATTCCGTCAGTATGGACTTGATCTATGGCCTGCCGCACCAAAACTGGCAGATATTCGAGGAGACACTCGACAGCGTAATCGGCCTCGCCCCGGACCGGCTGTCAGTCTTTAACTACGCCCATATGCCACATCTATTTAAAGTGCAAAAACAGATAGATGAAAGCGCGCTGCCGGCCCCGGAGGAAAAATTGCGGATGCTGGAAAAAATGACCGGCAAGTTGATCGATGCCGGCTATATCTATATCGGCATGGATCATTTCGCGTTGCCCGATGACGACCTGGCCGTCGCTCAACGAGAAGGTCACCTGCAGCGCAATTTCCAGGGCTACTCCACCAGCGGCGGCAGTGATCTGCTGGCGTTTGGCTGCTCCTCCATCAGCGCCGTCGACAATGTGTTTTTCCAGAATCACAAGGATATTGACGACTATATGGCCGCGGTGGATGAAGGGCGACTGCCGCTGGCCAGGGGGTTTACGCTCAGCGAAGACGATCTGCTGCGGCAACACGTGATCAAGCAGTTGATTTGTCATTTCGAACTGGATTTTTCCCGTATCCAGAAACAGTTCAAAGTCGACTTTCGGCAGTACTTTGCCAGCGAGCTCGAAAGCCTGGAAGGCATGGCCGAGGATGGTTTGCTGAAGTTTTTCGATAACGGGTTAACTGTGACTCCGCCGGGCCGTTTGCTGATTCGGCGGATCTGTATGGTGTTCGATATTTACCTGAATTGCTCCACTGAAATCAGGTACTCGAAAATAATATAGATAGAGGACCTTTATTGGGTTGGTGCCACCATTCCGCGGCCATCTGGGAACCCTGTTTGAGACTCGCTGTGGATACATCCCTGTAAGCTCCGCGTCGACATCCCTGTCGACGAGGGTCTCAAACAGGGTTCCCAGACGCCCGCTTAGGCCGTTGTTACTTGTTTCGCCCTGAGTCCCGACAGGGGAGGTTTATCCGGGACCAATCAGGCCGTGCTGTAAGTTTGCAAAATTGTCGGGGGTGTCGCGAGGACTGTTTGAGCGACAGCGA